>NZ_KV814776.1:0-119159 GCF_001814095.1 Neisseria sp. HMSC068C12
ACGGGGTAGAAACCTGATCTAAAGGGAGGAAGCGAATAAAGAAAAAGGACGTGGGGTACACGTCCTGGGAGAGGGTAGTTTAATTGTTCCAGCTAACACAACCAACCTCAGTTAGTTAAGGAAGGAGATGAAATATTTAGTCTTATCAGATTGGCACACTATCAATTTTCAGACGGCCCTTTGTTATAATTCTCTCTTTACCTGAACATAAAACAGGCCGTCTTATGGAAGTCATCCAATATCCCAATTCTCCGTTTAAACTCCATCAGCCGTTTCCTCCTGCCGGTGACCAGCCCACTGCCATTGCTGGCTTGCTCGAAGGGCTTTCAGACGGCCTAGCCTATCAAACCTTGCTTGGTGTAACCGGTTCGGGCAAAACCTACACCATGGCGAACGTCATCGCCCAAAGCGGCCGTCCCGCCATCATCATGGCGCACAACAAAACCCTTGCCGCCCAACTCTACGCCGAAATGCGCGAGTTTTTCCCCGAAAACGCGGTGGAATATTTCGTCTCCTACTACGACTATTACCAACCCGAAGCCTATGTACCCAGCCGTGACTTATTCATCGAAAAAGACAGCGCGATCAACGAGCACATCGAGCAGATGCGCCTTTCTGCCACCAAAAACCTGATGACGCGCGACGACGTGATTATCGTCGCCACCGTGTCCGCCATTTACGGTATCGGAGACCCGACCGAGTATCAACAAATGGTGTTGTCCGTCAAAGAAGGCGACACTATCGAGCAACGCGACATCATCGCAACGCTCGTTTCCATGCAGTACGAACGCGGCGATTTGGATTTTAAACGCGGCAGCTTCCGCGTGCGCGGCGACGTGATTGACGTATACCCCGCCGAAAGCTCCGAAAATGCCTTGCGCATTAGCCTATTTGACGACGAAATCGATCGCCTCGATATGTTCGACCCGCTTTCAGGCAGCCTTATTCAACGCGTCGGCCGCTACACAGTCTTCCCGTCCAGCCATTACGTTACCCCACGCGACACCGTATTGCGCGCCTGCGAATCCATCAAAGAAGAACTGCGCGAGCGCATCGAATTTTTCGCCCGCGAACAACGCCCCGTCGAACAACAACGCATCGAACAACGCACCCGCTTCGACCTCGAAATGCTCTACGAAATGGGCTTCTGCAAAGGCATTGAAAACTACTCCCGCCACTTCTCCGGCAAAAAAGAAGGCGAACCGCCCCCCACGCTGATGGACTACCTACCTGACAACGCCATCATGTTTATCGACGAAAGCCACGTTACCGTTACCCAAATCGGCGGCATGTACAAAGGCGACGCATCGCGCAAACAAAACCTCGTGGACTACGGCTTCCGCCTGCCTTCCGCCCGCGACAACCGTCCGCTCAAATTCCACGAATTTGAAAAAGTTATGCCGCAAACCGTCTTCGTTTCCGCCACCCCCGCCAAATACGAAGAAGAACACGCCGGACAAGTGGTCGAACAAGTCGTCCGCCCCACAGGGCTGGTTGACCCCCAAATCATCATCCGCCCCGTCGCCACCCAAGTCGACGATTTAATGAGCGAAATCAACGACCGCATCGAAAAAGGCGAACGCGTACTCGTTACCACCCTCACCAAACGCATGGCAGAGCAACTCACTGACTATTACAGCGAACTCGGCATCAAAGTGCGCTACCTGCACAGCGACATCGACACCGTAGAGCGTGTTGAAATCATTAGAGATTTACGCCTCGGACTGTTTGACGTACTCGTCGGCATCAACCTCTTGCGCGAAGGCCTCGACATTCCCGAAGTCTCCCTCGTCGCCATCCTCGACGCCGACAAAGAAGGCTTCCTGCGCTCCCACCGCAGCCTGATTCAAACCATAGGCCGCGCCGCGCGCAACGTGAACGGCGTCGCCATCTTGTACGCCGACAAAATCACCGACTCCATGAAAGCCGCTATCGACGAGACCGAACGTCGCCGCGAAAAACAAATTAAATTCAATGAAGAACACGGCATCGTACCGCAACAGATTAAAAAACAGGTCAAAGACATCATCGACGGCGTGTACCACGAAGAAGACAGCGGCAAAGGCCGTCTGAAAGGTAAAAACAAGGTCAAAGTCGGAGAGATTCACAACGAAGAAGATGCGATTAAAGAAATCGCCAAACTGGAAAAAGCCATGCAGCAGGCGGCTAGGGATTTGCAGTTTGAAGAAGCGGCTGTGTTGCGGGATAGGATTCGGGGGATTAAGGAAGGGTTGTTGTTTGGGGCGGAGTGATTTTTACCCAAGTTTATAATTTTAACTCAGGATGCAAAATGGATAAAATTAAATCAGTTAGTGATTTTTTATGTAAATTAAATACCATTAATCAAGAGGAAAATTCTCTTAGATATTTTCGTGGTCATCCAAATGAAAGCTACGAACTTACGCCGAGTATTTATCGCAATATAGGTTTAATCGAAAATGAGCATAACATTATTCGTGATGCATTAACTTACTGTCCAAATGATTTTGGTCTAACAGATACAAATTTTGAGAAATTAGTTAAATTACAGCATTATGGCTATCCTACGAGACTGCTTGATTTAACTAGTAATGCTTTAGTAGCATTATATTTTTCAGTAGAAATCAAAGAAAATCAACAATATACTAATAATGAGGAAAATGAAAAAGATGGTGAAGTAATTATTTTTGATATTCCGAAAGAAGAGGTGAAATATGAGGATAGCGACAAAGTATCAATCTTATCTGCATTGGCATTTCATGATAGTAATTTTGAAAAGTTTAATAATATGATAGACCGAACTGAGGAATATATGAAAGCATATATAGATATTGCATTAAATAATATTTCACTAGGAGAAGATTGGCAAGGAATGAGGGAAAATCTTGAACTTTTAAGAAATTTTGCCATCTCTGCGGTTACACATGATGCTAAAATATTTAAAGAATTCATCGAAAAACACTTGGCACCAATGGAGGCAAAAAGATTGTTTAATGATTTTAATGAGATTCGTAGGTTATTGCATATTATTAGAGCAGATAAATCTTATTTTTTGCCAATTATTAATTATGAAGATCTTAAAAAAGTAATAGCAGTTAGAGCTAAACTAAATAATCCAAGGATAGAGCGCCAGCACGGAAGCTTTCTAATATTTGGTATTGGATCAAAGAAAACAGAACAAGCAGAATTGCCAGATACATGGTGGATATCAAAAAAGGATGATGAAAATAGATTAATTATTGACGCAGAATCAAAGGGAAAAATACTATCCGAGTTGAGTTATTTGGGTGTGTCTAAACAATCATTATTTCCTGAATTGGAGGCTCAGGCGGATCATATAAAAAGGAGATATCAAACCAACAAGCAATCGTAGCAAGCCATAGATCGTATCTCCACCTACCGCGTGCGTGGCTACACCTCCCTACCTACGGGCGACACAAACTTTAAAACCGAAGTGTAGGGTGTGTGCGGTACGCATGCACGCATTTTTTGGTGTTCAAACCATTGTTTCAAACTTTCAGACGACCTCAAACATCATCTGAAAACCTTTTGCAATAAGGCCGTCTGAAATCCAGTTTTCAGACGACCTTATTGTTTATTCACTCAAAATCTAACAGTCAAACTCGGCAATTACCGGCGCATGATCACTGGGGCGTTCTTGGGCGCGGGTTTCTAGGTCGACGGTGACGTCGGTAAGGGGGGCGGCGAGTTCGGGGCTGGTGAGGATATGGTCGATGCGCAGGCCGAGTTTGCGTTGGAACATGGCACCGCGGTAGTCGAACCATGTGTAGAACGCGCCTTCGGGATGGATTTTGCGCAGGCTGTCGGTCAGGCCGAGGTCGAGCAGGTTTTTAAACCATTGTCTTTCGATGGAGGAGCAATGGATTTTTTCGTGCCATTTTTCGGGGTCGTAGCAGTCGGCATCGGCCGGGGCGATGTTGAAGTCGCCGAGCAGGACGAGTTTGGGGTGGGCGGCCATTTCGGTGCGGACAAACTCGGTCAATGCGGCAAACCATTGTTCTTTGTATTGGAATTTTGGGCTGTCCAGTGCTTCGCCGTTGACGCAATAGACGTTGATGACGCGCACGCTGTTGATGGTGGCGGCAATGACGCGGCGTTGCGGGTCGTCGGGGAGGGCGGGCAGGCCGCAATGTACGTCTTGCGGTTCGTGGCGGCTGATGATGGCGACGCCGTTGTAGGTTTTTTGGCCGCTCCAGACGCAGTGCCAGCCCATCATTTGCAGGGCGGCGGCCGGGAATTTGTCTTGGTCGAGTTTGAGTTCTTGTAAGGCGAGGATGTCGGCTTGGTGGTCGGCCAGCCAGTTTTGTACTTGGGGCAGGCGGACGTTGAGGGAATTGACGTTCCAAGTGGCGATTTTCATGATGTTTCCGTGTGTGCTGTTGGGTGGGAAGGCGGCGGATGGCGCCTGTGGGCATGGGCGGTATTGTATAGCGGATTGGTTTATTTTTCGATATGGGCTGAAAGGGGCAGGCCGTCTGAAAGCTGATGTTTCAGACGGCCTTGTTGTTGTGATGTGGAATAATTTGTTTATTCGGCTGGGTCTTTGAGCGTGCGCAGGGTATTGAGGATGGTGGCGGCTTCTTCGGAGATGAGGCGGTATTCAATGATGCGGTGGTAGCGCGTGAAATCGATGATGCCTTCGGTGCGCAGGCGTGCGAGGTGGTTGGCGATGCCGGTCGGGGAGGAGCCGAGTGCTTGTGCCAGTTCGGTAATGCTGCGGTCGCCGTCGAGCAGCAGGAAAAGGATGGCCATGCGTTCGGGGTTGGCAATCAGTTTGAGAATGGTAGAGAGACGCTTGATTTCCATATTATTGTTCCTTTTGTCTGTTATATGAATGCTTGATTTAGGTTAAATTTGGATGATTGTAGTTTTTATTAAGATTAACCTTATAATTCAAACTCTTACCTTGCAGTGTACACGGTTTTGTAAAATTTGAGGGCATTGTTTTGCAATTTTTTGTTCATTTTCGAGATTTTGCTTCGGTTGTGAAACTGGATTGAAAAAAGACGAAAAGGCCGTCTGAAATGTTCCGTTGCAGATGATTTTGCTGACGGATGTTTCAGACGGCCTTTGATTTGGCTTTAAGTTGTTTTTTCTTTTATGTTTGTGTTGAATCAGCCGATTGATTGTTTTTAAACAAACAACTAGGTTTTATGATTCTATGCTTAGGACTACACGCCAAGGGCTTGTCAGACGCTTGGACGTGTTGTCGAAATGCGACTACTTTTTCTTCCAGCCTGCGGTCATGGCGAAGGTAATGGGGTCGTAGTATTTCGGCAGCTTGGACGGAATGCCTACATCGTTACGGTACACGACGCGGTAGCGGTCGGCGAACCAGTTTGGAACGATGGTGTATTGGTGGCGGATCAGTCGGTCGAGCGCGCGCGAGGTGGTTTGCAGCTCTTGGCGGTTGGTAAAGCTGTTGAAATGGGTCAGCAGTTTTTCGACCGCGGGATGGCAGACGCCGGACAGGTTGCGGCTGCCTTCGGTTTTGGCGGCGGCGCAGCTGAAGTAGTCGTATTGCTCGTTGCCGGGGCTTTCGCTGTTGCCGTAGTAGCCGGTGGTTACGTCAAAATCGAAGTCGTTCATGCGTTTTTGGTACACGGCGGAATCGGCGGTGCGCACGTTCATGGTAATGCCGATTTTGGCGAGGTCGCGCTGCCATTTGGCGGTAATGCGTTCGTAGTTTTTGCTGGGGGCGAGGAATTCAAAGGTCAGCGGTTTGCCTTGTTTGTCGACTGCTTTGCCGTTTTTGTATTGGTAGCCGCCTTTTTCAAGCAGGGCGCGTGCTTTGAGCAGGTTCGGGCGCACGCCCAGTTTGGGGTCGGTAACCGGCGGCATAGGGACGTCTTGATCCAATACGCCATCGGGCAGCTTGGTGCCCAATGATTTGAGCAATGCGGTTTCTGCACGGTCGGGCTTGCCAGTTGCGGCCATGGTGCTGTTGGTGAAGAAGCTGTCGGTGCGGCGGTATGCGCCGTAGAAGATGCGGCTGTTGACGCTTTCGTAGTCGAAGCTTTCAATCAAGGCGCGGCGGACGTAAATATTGTCCAAGGGCTTGTGGCGCATATTGATGACGAAGCCTTGCATGCCTGCGGTGCTGTTTTGCAGCCATTCGTGTTTGGACAGGTTGCGTTTTTTGAGGACTTCGTCGGAGTAGGCGCGCGCCCAGTTGCGGGCGACGTTTTCTTGTACAAAGTCATATTGGCCGCCTTTTAACCCTTCAATGCGGACAACTTCGTCTTTGACGTATTTGATGCGGATGTGGTCGTAATTGTAGCGGCCTTTGCGCACGGGCAGGTTTTGCGCCCAGTAGTTTTTGTCGCGGACAAACTCGCTGATGCGGCCGTTTTCAGCTTTGGCAAAACGGTAGGGGCCGGAGCCGATGGGCAGGCTGTTGGGCGCGGCGGCCAGGCCTTTTGGATAGCTTTTATGCGAGAAGACGGGCAGGCTGCCGAGAATCATGTGCAATTCTGAGTTACGCTGCTTGAAGCGGAATACGACGGTGCGGTCGTTGGGCGTTTCTACTTTGGCTACGTCGCTCCAGTAGAAGTGGTACATGGGGGCGGCGGCTTTGTCTTTGGTCAGGATGTTAAATGAAGCGGCAACGTCTTTGGCCAAAACGGGGTCGCCGTTGTGGAATTTGGCTTTGGGGTTGATTTTGAAGGTAACGGAAAGACCGTCCGGCGCCAGGGCGATGTCTTCGGCAATCAGGCCGTAAACGGCGTAAGGTTCGTCCATGCTTTGCTCGGTCAGGGTGTCGAGCGTCAGCATGCTGATGCCGTATTCGTGGTTGCCTTTGAGGGTAAAGGGGTTGAGCGTGTCAAAAGCACCGAGGAAAGGCGTGGTAAATGTGCCGCCTTTGGGGGCGTTGGGATTGACGTATTCGAAAGCAGTGAAGTTGGCCGGATATTTGGGCGGTTGGCCGAGGCCTACGCCGTGGGCGGCAAAGGCGGCAGATGGAATCAAACCGAGCAGAGAGAGTAGGGCTGGTGTTTTCATCTATTTTTCCTTGTAGGTTGAATATTGTATTCAGTAGTGTGCCGATTATAGCAAAGGCCGTCTGAAACTTGATATTTTTGCTTTCAGACGGCGTCAGGTCTAAGAGGATTGTTTTTTTGTATGGGCGCCGAACTCGGCAAGCGTCATGTTCAAGGTTTCCAAGCAGGGCTGCATGATGTGGTCAACCGTTTGATTGACTTTGTCTTTGTTGAGCGTTTGCGGACGGTAGACAAAGAGTTTGAACAGCTCCGCCAAGTCGATGGACTCCGCCCCCGTTTTCAAGACCCAGCCTTGGCGGCCGGAATAGACATAGCCGTGTCGCGCCAGTTTTTCCAAAAGTTCGCCCAATTCGTCAAAGCCCATATTGATATGCCGTCTGAACTCCTGCACCGGCAACGCCTTGCCGTTTTGTTGGGCAGAATCGAGCAGCAGCAGGATTTTCAATACATCGTCAAAGCGGCCGCGCGCATCCAAACTGCGGCGGAACGCTTCGCCGCGCCAGTAGGACAGGGACGAGGTCAAGACCGCGCCGCCCAATACCAGCGTCCATAACAGGTTGAGCCACAACAGGAAAAAAGGTACCGCGGCAAATGCGCCGTAAATCGATTTGTAGCCGTCAAAGTTGCCCATGTACCAAGCGAACAAAAAGCGTGCCGTTTCCAAGCAAAACGCCGTTACGGCCGCGCCGACCAAAGCATGGCTGGCCGGTACGAAACGGTTGGGCACAAAGCGGTACAAGCCCCACAGCAGCGCCGTAATAAATGAAACCGCAGTGATAACTCTCAGCCATTCCGAGCCGCCCACCAATTGCACCTGGCCGATCACGACCGACAAGCCCACGCCCAAAGACAAAGGCCCAAACGTCAGCAACGCCCAATACACCAAAAACTGCATCATCCAGGGCCGTTGCGAATTGACGCGCCAAATCCGGTTGAACGCATTGTCTATCGTCCGAATCAGCATCAGCGAGGTTACGACCAACATCACACTACCGATGGCCGTCAGCTTGGTGGCCTTATCGCGGAACGCATTGATGTAGTCAAACACCATATCCGCGCCCTGCGGCACAATGGTGCGGTTGATAAAAGAGACAAATTCCCCCGACCATTGGTCGAAAACGGGGAAGGCCGACGCGATGACGACCATCACCGTTAACACGGGCACCAAAGCCAAAAGCGTCGTAAACGTCATGCTTGCCGCCACCTGCGGCACACGCTCATCATCAAAACGGCGCACGACAAACCAAGCAAATGCCACGCCCTTACTTTTCAAAAAATCTTGCCACCATTGCGAAAACGGCATAACCTTTTCCCACTTTTGAATAGAAATTTTTCTTTTCAGACGGCCTGAGTATTTAAAAGACCATCTGAAACCTGACAGCATTGTAACGGAAACCCCAAATGAACCCAAATCCCCTGAAAATCCTCGTCCTCTTTTATTCCCAAAACGGCAGCACGCGCAACCTTGCCCGCCAAATCGCACGCGGTATCGAAAGCGTGGACGGTTGCGAAGCCGTGTTGCGTACCGTGCCCAAAGTTTCCACCGTTTGCGAAGCCGTTGAAAAAGCCGTTCCCGACGAAGGCGCGCCCTATGCGACTGCCGACGACCTCAAAAATTGCGCCGGCCTCGCGCTCGGCAGCCCGACACGTTTCGGCAATATGGCCGCAGCGATGAAATACTTTATCGACGGCACCATTCCCCTTTGGCTCGGCGCAGAACTCGTCGGCAAACCTGCCACCGTATTCACCAGCACATCTTCGCTGCACGGCGGCCAAGAAAGCACCCTGCTGACCATGATGCTGCCCCTGTTGCACCACGGCATGGTCATCAGCGGCATTCCCTATACCGAGTCCGCACTCAGCAATACCCAAAGCGGCGGCACGCCTTACGGCGCAAGCCATGTTTCCGGCCACGACAGCAAGCCGGCATTGACCGCCGAAGAAAACGACATTGCCTTCGCACAAGGTAAACGTTTGGCAGAATTGGCACGAAAATTGGCAGACTGATTTTTGTGATAAAAAGATTGAGGCCGTCTGAAAACCTGATGATTCAGTTTTCAGACGGCCTTTTTAGTTATTTATAACTAGTAAAGGAATAAATATTTCTAATTAAACAAACTACTTAGAAAATAGGGATTAGAGCATAGTTTCATCGAACTACATCTTTTTGATAGAATCTGCCACCAAATTAAAACATCAGCTAACTGGAGAAGCTATGTCACTACCTGTATTTCCCTATGGCAAATTAAGCTTTGCCGTCAGTCTGGCTTTGTGTTCGGCGTATTCTTTCGCAACCGAAGTAGAAAATAGCCAGCCGCAAGAACGTGTCGATTTGCCGACAGTTACCGTCCAAGGTGTCGGAAAACAGACTACTTCCAACTACACCATTCCCGCATCTTCCGCCGCAACAGGCATCCGCCTGACCCAGCGCGAAACGCCGCAGTCCTTGTCTGTCGTCACCGAAAAACAAATGGACGACCAGGGTTTGGATACCTTGCAGGACGTGTTGAAACAAACGCCGGGCGTGTTCCACAGCAAAATGGGCAACAACGTCTCCGGCCACAGCCAATTTATTTCGCGCAGTCAGGCGATTGACAGCATTTCCGTGGACGGCGCGCCCAAATTCCTTTACGACGGTAAAGCCATCCGCCGCGGCACCAACAATCTGGACAGCGCATTGTACGAACAAGTCGTCGTCGTGCGCGGCGCAAGCGGCTTGTCCAACGGCGGCATGGGCGAGCCGGGCGGTACGGTTGCTTTGGAGCGTAAAAAACCGACTGTCAAGCCAGCCGTCAGCGTGGAAGCCGGTGTCGGTTCTTGGAAACACTACCGTTTCGTCCTTGATGCCAATCATCCTCTGAATGCCGACAATACCTTGCGCGGCCGCGCCATTTTGGTCAGCGACCACGGCGGCGATTACCTGCCGAACACATCGCGCCATAATCACACTTTCTACGGCATTTTGTCTTACGATCTCACGCCGCAAACCCAATGGCGCCTCGGTACGGAAATACACCGTTTCCGCAATACCGGCAGCTCGCGTTTCAGCTATCTGACAGCAGCAGGTAATCGCAAAGACGGATTCAAACCGTTTGAATCTTCGCCACGCAGCAATTCTTCCGCACGCTGGGCATACGGCAAAGACAACAGTGCCGAAGTATTCACTTCCCTTAGCCATGAGTTTGACAACGGCTGGAAACTGACTGGTGATTACAGCCATGTTTCGGGTAAAAACGACATCGTTTCAGGCATTGCCGGTACATTTGAAATCAATCCCGATTACTCTGCACTTTTCACTTCAGACCGCGACCGCAGCAAATACCGTGATCAGAATTTTGCGCTGGCCTTGGACGGCCATTATCCAGCGCTGGGCCGCTCGCACGAGTTCAATGTCGGCATCAGCTATCAGGACAACAAAGAAAACCTGTCTTTCTATGAAGAAGGCGAGTCGATGATTCCCGATTTGCGTAAATTTGACGGCAACATCGCCAAACCCGATATGCCGTATCTGCGCGATGGTTTTTCACGCATGAAAAACCTGTCGGTTTACGGCTCGACCCGTTTCAAACTGACCGACAAGCTCGCCTTTATCGGCGGCGGCCGTTTTGTGGATTGGCGTTACCGTTACAGCACCAGCCGTAACAAATTCGCACACAGCAGCCACAAACAAAACGTTTTCATTCCTTATTTGGGCGTAACCTACGACATCGGCGACAATCTGACCGCCTATGCGTCTTACACCACCATCTTCCGTCCGCAAGTGCGTTACCTGACCAAAGACGGCGCAGCGCTCAAACCGCAGCGCGGCAAAACCTACGAGACCGGTTTGAAAGCCTCATGGTTTGAAGGCCGTCTGAATGCTTCCGCCTCCGTCTTTATGAACAAACGCGACCATTTGGGCGTGGTTGCAGGCAAATTTGCGAATGGCGAGGAATACTACCGCGCAGCCGACAACACCACGACAAAAGGCGTGGAGCTCTCTGTCGGCGGCCGCCTGAGTGACAAATGGCTGCTGAATGCGTCTTATGCACGTTCCAAAATCAAAGACAGCGAAGGGGTTCAACTGCATCCGTCTTATCCCGTTCATTTGTTCAAACTCTTTACCGCGTATGACGTAACCGACCGTTTGAACCTGGGGGGCAACGTCAACTGGCAAAGCCGCAGCCATACGCTGGACGAATACCCCGCAGACATCAATCCGGCTGCCGCCGCTGCATTGACCCAACGCCCATACGCCACGCTGGACTTGACCGTACATTACAAAATCGGCAAATCCACCCGCATCGGTTTAGACTTTGAAAACGTGTTCAACAAACGCTACCGCACCATGCCGGATATTCACGTCTACGGCACGCCGCGTAGTGTGACTGCAACGGTTAAACATACGTTTTAATTGAAAAGAAAAGTAGGAGAGGTCGTCTGAAAACCTGAGTGATCGGGGTTTTCAGACGGCCTGAATTTTTTCGGACATATTGTTTTAATGTCAAACCTGACTAAAAATTGCTCGGGATCTTGAGCAAAGAAATCAAAATGACAGACACAAAAAAGACCGGAACATATCCGGTCTTTTTAATGATGTCGCACTTACGCTTTATGACCTTTCGCTTCGGCAAGCAGGGCCAGCAATTCTTCAGTCGTATCCCAACCGATGCAGGCATCCGTAATACTTTGACCGTAAACTTCAGGCTTGTCCTGACGTCCTTCAACCAAGTGGCTTTCCACCATCACGCCCATGATGTTTTCTTCACCGGCTTTCAGCTGCGCCGCAACATCGCGCGCTACATCCATTTGTTTGCGGAAGTCTTTACGGCTGTTGGCATGGCTGCAGTCCACCATCAGTTTGCTGCTCACGCCGGCTTTTTGAAGCTGCGCAACCGCGTCTTTAACGTGTTCTGCGCTGTAATTAGGCTCTTTCCCTCCACGCAAAATCGCATGGCAGTCAGGGTTGCCGCTGGTGTGGACAATCGCGGAATGACCGGCTTTGGTTACAGACAGGAAGTGGTGCGGATGATTGGCGGCGCCGATGGCGTCGATGGCGATTTTCAGATTGCCGTCCGTACCGTTTTTAAAACCGACAGGGCAGGAGAGGCCACTGGCCAATTCGCGGTGTACCTGGCTTTCAGTCGTGCGCGCACCAATCGCGCCCCAAGAAATCAGGTCGGCGTAGTATTGCGGCGTAATCATGTCCAAGAATTCAGTCGAAGCAGGCATGCCCATTTCGTTTAAAGTCAGCAACAACTGACGCGCTTGGCGCAGGCCGTAGTTGATGTCAAACGTACCGTCCAAGTGCGGATCGTTAATCAGACCTTTCCAGCCAACGGTTGTACGCGGTTTTTCAAAATACACGCGCATTACAATCAGCAGCTCTTTCTCATATTTTTTGCGCAAAGGCAGCAATTTTTGCGCATATTCTACCGCCGCCTTAGTATCGTGAATCGAGCATGGGCCGATAATGACCAGTAAACGGTTGTCGCGGCCGTGAACCAAATCCGAAATCTCATGACGCGTTTTATAAACTAAATTAGCAACCTGAGGCGTAACAGGCAGCTCATACAAATGTGCGATTGGAGGGAGTAACTCTTTGACTTCTTTGATCTTAATGTCATCGGTAGGGTGGTGTTGGGACATGATGGACTCTCTTGTTTATTTTTGATACAGATTACAGGTTTTAGCAGAATTAAACAAGGCTTAGTTTTTTGTTTTAGCAATTTTATTCTAAAATTTCTTTATTTTAATTATTTTATAGAATTTAAAATTAGTTTATTTGTAAAAATTAATATTTAATTCTATTAAAAAATTTCATTTATATAATAAAGGGCTTTGGGTTTTTATCAAAATACAGGCCGTCTGAAAATGTTCAGACGGCCTGAAGTCTTACATAGACCAAAAATTGAGAAGCGTGAAGGCTATCGGTATTGTTCCAGCAAGGGCGAAGAGAAAGGAGTCCAATACACACCTTTAAGGCCGCTTTCAACCAATTTGTCATTCAACCAAGTGTTACAAGTATTGAATAAATGATAGCGTCCTTTGGCTTCGTAAAAAGCATCGTTAGACTGATGATGGATTCCTTTTAGCAAGATGGGTTGCCCATTTTCTTGTTGAAAACCGGCCAAGAGCGATTTTGTTAAATTCCTGTATTGCTCAGCCGTGACCAAAAATTTGACGACGTGGCTATTTTCTCGTGGTTCAAAAGGATAATAAGTAACATGAATCAGCGTACGGTTCAGCCCGCTTAATGCACCTAAAGCATTGGAGAAAGTCAAATCTTTCCACTCAGGCGTGTATAAATAAAAATTGCGCTCCCCCCAGCCTAAACCGATATGCGTTATCTGAGGATCAGCAGTGAGCGTGTCTTTTGGATTGACGACATCCGACCAATCAAAAATATCATTCTTCAGCGGCATGACTACATCAGTATGCACACCGTTACTGACTAAAAATAAAGTAATTTCCCCTTTAGGCTGCTCTTCATTAAGCGGCAACGAAGCCATCATCCAAGCAGATAAAAAATACAATAGGGCAAAAATAGGGATAATCAGCGCTATTTTGCCGATTTTCTTGAGGATGTGGAGAAAGGAGCGCATTCGTTTTTTTAAAGGCAATTAAGTTTGAAGGTGTGTATTTTCCATTAAATTTGTACTTTTTTCATTAGAAATGAGTGGGTGGTAGGTATCTTGCGATTAATGATAAAAATGGTTGTTTAATTTAAATAAAAGAAAGGCCGTCTGAAAAAGTTTAGACGGCCTTTCTTTAATTAAAACGGGATACTAAATCTCATCTCAATCTATGTTGCGAACGATTATTTTGTAGAGCTGCTGACTTGCTTCATCCAGGTAAACAGGTCGTCTAAGTCATAATCACCGCCGTGGCCGACATCCCAAGGCAGGGCGTAATCGACGGTTTGGCCGTTGTTTTGCAGTTTGGCGGCTAAGACGGCGGAGACTGCCAGTGAGGTGTCGCGGTCGTTGGTGCCGACGCGGATGCGCCAGTTTTGCGGCAGGTTCACGCCCGGTTTGCCGATGTAGTTGAGCGGGTTCATGATTTTGATGGTTTCTTCATCTGCGATTTCGGCGTTGGAGGCGGTGTTGTGTTGCATGGAGAACGCGGTGAAGTGGCGTTTATCGACGGTATTGGTGCCGAAGAGTTGGTTTTCGCCTGTGCTTAAATCTACGCCGTCAAAGGCCGGCGGTGTTTTTTGGCGGCCGGCGGCTTTGGCGTAAGCATCGAAATCGACGGAGATAACTTTGCCTTTGCGGATGGTCAGCCAAGTGCGGTCGCTCAGGTCTTTGCCTGCATCAAGTTGGGCTTGTGCGGATTTGGCAAGTAAACCGGCAATATGGTTTTTAAAGCTGCCGTTGCCTTGGGCGTCCAGTGTCAGGGGTTTGCCTTCGGGGGATTTCAGGTTCAGGCTGTTGAGGTATGCGGGGTATAGGGGTTTGAGGAGGTCGGACAGTTTTTTCTCGTCATCGGTCAGCGTGCCTGCGACCAGCTCGCGTTTGACGCGGTAGTCGAGCATGGAAATGTTCATTTTTCTGTAGTCATTGATACCGTTGAACTGCCATTCGTAAGCCATATCGGCATGGTCCAAATCGGTAATCGGGCAGTATGCGGATACGGCGAAAACTTTGTCGCTGCCGTCTGCCGCGCCTAAGGCTTTGAGGTGGTTTTCGTAATCTTTTTGGTCGGCTGTTGCGCCTAAGAGGGCGGACATCGCTCCGCCTGCGCTTGTGCCGTTGGAAATGATTTTTTCGGCATCGCCGGGCATGACTTTGTCGTTGGCTTTCAGGTAACGGACGGCGGCTTTCAAATCGACAATAGCGGCAGGTACTTTGCCGGTGGGTTCTGTTCGGCCGCGTGCGCCAGGGGAGGCGACGACGTAGCCTTTGGAGAGGGCAACCAGGGCGGCGTTAGGAGATTTTTGGCTGTCTTCAGGCTCGCCGCGTTTGCCTTCTAAAGCGGGTTTGCCCGGTTCAGCCGGCATATAGCCGCCGATTTGGTTGGGCAGGAAAATCGGTGCGGTTTCGGCATTGAAACCGTCTATCTCGCCGCCGTTGTAATAGGCTTCGGGTACATAAATATTGATGATTTCGTAACGAGTATCGACAGGATTGCGGACGTAAACCACGCCTTCGTAAGCGCGGAATTTAACCGCCTGACCGTTCACTTCGATGCTTTGTTCGGTGTATTTTTGTTTGGAGAAGTCTAGGTCGTAGGTATCTGCGGTTTTGACGGAAGCGCAGGCGCTCAATCCCAGCGCGACAGAAACGGATAAGAGGGTTTTGTTTAGGGCGTTCATCATCATACTTTCTGAAGAGGTAAGCGGATATGATAATGAATACTAAGGCCGTCTGAAACGCCAAGTTGGGTTTCAGACGGCCTGCTTTTTTTGTAGCGTTATGTAGTGTTGTACGTTACGTTGTAAAGTAATATGGGCTTAAATTTCATCTATTTGATAAATATGAATTTAATAAGAAATTATACCTTAAAAAATCTATTTATCCGGTATCTGTAAAAGTTTGAATCTGTCTTGTAAATAAGTATGCAGGACAGGCATTTTTGCTTTATCTACAGATTGATTCTACTTGTCAGAACGTTTTGCTCAATTCGACAAACATTTTGGTTTTGCCGTATTCGTAGAACTTGTCGTTGCTCCATGTTTTGTTGTGGGCAATGGTCAGGCGCGGGGTGATGCCTTTGAAATGGAGGGCGCGGTGCCATACGCTCAGGGAGGCGGAGGCTTCTTTGTCGCGGCGGTTTTGTTCGTTGCTGAAAACCCCGGGGGCTTGGTAACGGCGTTGGGCGGCGCTGAGGCGTAGGACGGTGGAGAGGCCTTTGGGCCATTCTTGTCCCCATGTGGTGCGCAGGGCGTAGCGGTTGAAGCTGTCGCCTTTGTCGTCGCGGTTGCGTTCGCGGTAGAGGTCGATACCGGCTACCCAGTATTGGCGTGCGTTGCGGTAGTACACGATGGAGTTGCTGAGCAGTTGGCTGGTATTGTTGGAATGCTCGCGGCGGCTGTTTTTCAGACGGCCTGCTTCAAATGCGCTGAGGGTTTGCAGCTTGGGTTGCCACCAATGGTTGTAGTGGAGGCGTGCGCCGCTGGTGTAGGTGTAGGGGTCGTTGCCGTAGAAGCGGCGCTCGTGGAACGGGGTCATGCCGACGTCGTTGCGCTGGTCGGCATAGCCGATGCCTGCTGAGAAGCGTGTGGTGAGGTCGTTGTAGTTGGTGTGTTTGGGGTAGATTTTGCCGTAATGGTCTGCGCCTACCGTGGCATAGAAGCCGCGTGGCAGCGACCATTTTTTTTCTGCGCCGATTTGATAGTGGATGGCGGTGGCATCGATGGGTTCGGGGAATGTCCAACCTCGGAAGCAGTCGTCGTCGGGATAGACAAGGCGCACGGCGCGGCATTGTTCGTCGCTCAGGTGGTTGCCCAGACGGCGTTGGCTGGGGGCTTGGTTGATGTTTTGTTCGCGCGTGATGTTCAAGCCGGCGTTGAATTGCCATGAGTCGCGTTCGCGCAGGGCTTTGCGGTAGGTTTCGAGGCGTTCTTGCAAGGCAGGCGGGAGGGATTCGGTTTGCAGTTTGTTGAACTGGTCGGCCGCGGCTTCGTTTTGTTTGTCTTCAAACAAGGCGGTCGCAAGCTGCCAGCGGACGGCGGAAGCGTCGGGTTGCTCGGCGATAAAGCGGCGGTAATGGCCGACGGCTTCGGCGGCGCGCCCTTCGGATTGGGCAAGCAAACCTTTGGCATAGCGTGCCATGGCACGGTCGTGTTCGGGCCATTGTTCGTAAATGGGCAAAACGGCTTTGATGCCGGGGATATTGTGGGCGACGACGGCGGAATACATGGCGCGTGCCAGTAATTCGGTGTTGGCAAGCAGGGTGTCGGCATCGACGTCGATGATTTTTTCAGACGGCCTGTTTGTCTGTTCGGCAGGGATATTGTGCGCTTCGGGCTGTTGGGGTTCGGCAGTGTTGACTTGAAGCTCGGGTTTTACGTTGGGCGGCACATCGGCGGCGTAAAGGGAAAGGGGCAGGATGGCGAGGAGGAGCAGACGTTTTTTCATGGCAATGTTGGGGATGTTATCGGTATAAGTGGGCAGATTGTACAATGTTTTGAGTCGGAAATTTTGCAAACCGAGTGCCATTTTATCTGATAAAGACGACAAAAGGCCGTCTGAAAACCGATGGGATTTCAGACGGCCTTTGTTTGCGAGTCGGATTTAGTTTTTGTCCAAATCTAAATCGGCTTTATATTCGATACGGCCTTGGCCTTTGTCTTCGATGGAAACGTCCAGCTCTTGTTTGCCGCGTTTGAATTTCAGATCGGCATCGTCGTGTTTGATTTCAGACTCAACCACATGGAAACCTTTGCTGCGCGCGTGGGCGATCACTTTTTTGGCCAAGGAAGGAATGGAATTGCGTTGGCCGGAAAGTTCGGCTTCGTATTCAAATTCGCCGTCGCCTTGATGATCGGCTTTGATGGTGTGCGCGCCATCCGGACGGTAGATTTCGGAAGGCAGTGGGGAGGCGAATGCCGTGGCGGAGAAAAGAGCCAAAATGCCGGTGGCCAGTAACGATTTTGCTTTGGTCATCGGTTTTCCTTTCTGAAAAGGGTTTTGAGAACGAAATCATCTTATCGGCATGCCTGAGGGGGCGGCAAGCGGATAAACCTGATTTTACGCGCGGCTACATGATTTGTTTGGAGGACGTTGATTCTTTGCTTTGGGCTGGTGTTTGCTTGCAGAAAAATGCTGCTGGAAAGACTTAGCCGAGGTGGAATAATTCGCCGCCGTGCGCCTTCAGCCATTGTTCGGCTTGGTCGACATGCGGCGTGAGCGAGTGGGTTAGAGCCCAAAATGCAGGGCTGTGGTTGGGATGGCGCAGGTGGGAGAGTTCGTGCAGGCAGACGTAGTCGGCGACATATTCGGGCGTGCCGATGAGCCGCCAGTTGAGGCGGATGCCGGTGGTGTGGCGGCAAACGCCCCAGAAGGTTTTGGCGTTGGAAAGGGAAATGGCGCTCGGGGTCAGGTGGGTGGTTCGGATATGGCCTTCGAGGCGCGGTAGCAGATATTCGTGCGCACGCTCGTGCAGGAAGCGGCGCAAATGGGTAAGTTGGGCGGCGGTTTCTTTTTCGGGCAACAGAATTTCAGACGGCCTGATTTGGATGTGGTTTGCTGCGTGGACGGACAAGGCCGTCTGAACGCCTTGATACCAAATCCATTCGGGAAGCGTGTCTGTAGGTGTTTGCCGAGCCGGTGTTTTGTTTAGGGTACGGCGCAGGATGGCTTCGTTGTCGTTCAGCCATTGGGTAAAGGTGCGCTGGGTAACAAACGGAGGGATATTGATGCTGACGGTATCGGCGGAAACGGGGCGCAAGATGAGGTTTTTCTTGGCACTGCGTTTGAGCTGGATATGAATGGTGAGGCCGTCTGAAAGGGTATGGGTATGGAGGTGGGGCATGATGTTGAGAAAAATATTGGACGGCATGGAAAGGGCGGGTATAGCGGCCCACCCGATGGAATGATTTATTTGGTTTTGGGCGCGAACGGGCCTTGTCCGGTAATCAGGGGCTGTTGGCTTTCGATCCATTGCTCGCATTGAGCCATGAGTTCGGCTTCATTGCCGTTGTTGTGGGCAATGGGTTTGCCGATGATGACGCTGACCGTGCCGGGGTATTTGAGGAAGGAATTGCGCGGCCAAAACTCGCCGCTGTTGAGCGCGACGGGGACGATGTCCATCTCAAACATTTTTGCCATGCGCGCGCCGCCGAGCTTATAGCGGCCTTTTTCGCCGGGCGGCAGGCGTGTGCCTTCGGGGAAAATGGTAATCCAATAGCCTTCGTTTTTACGCGCAAGGCCTTGTTCTAAAAGTTGTTTGTTGGCTTCGCGGCTGTTGCTGCGGTCGATGCCGATGGTTTTAACCAGTTTCAAGCCCCAGCCGAAGAAAGGGATTTTGAAGAGTTCGCGTTTGGCAACATAGACTTGAGGCGGAAAAATCTCTTGCAGGGCGAGGGTTTCCCAGCCGCTTTGGTGTTTGGCGCAAATGATGGCAGGGCGGTCGGGAATGTTTTCCGCACCGTTTAAGGTGTAGTTCAAACCGATGACGTGCTTGAGCGACCAGTTGAGGATGCGCACCCAAACTTGCGCCATTTTGTGCGCGCCGCCTTGGAAGGGCAGGGCAAGCAGCATAAAGGGGAACAGTAAAATAATGCTAGAGGAAAGGATGAACCAGTAAATCAGGTTGCGGATAATCAGCATATCGGGGAAAAGTCAGTCGTTTGAAGGCCGTCTGAACACCGTTGTCGGCAGTTTTCAGACGGCCTTGTCGTTTATAGGATGGCTTGCGCGGCTTCTTCGATTTGTGTGTTTTCACGCATGATGTATTGCGAGAAAGCGAGCAGGTTGTCGAAGACTTGGGTGTGTTCGGGCAGGTCTTGTTCGTGTTTGGCCAGCGTTTTTTTGCCTTTGCCAGTCAGGACGAGCGCGGATTTGCCTCCTGCAGCATCAATGGCTTGCAGGTCGCGCAGGCTGTCGCCGACCAGCCAGGTTTCGGCGGCATTGGCCTTGAAGCGTTCGATGATGTCGATAATCATGCCGGGCTTGGGTTTGCGGCATTCGCAGTTGTCGGCGGCGGTGTGCGGGCAAAACCAAATGCCGTCGATGGTACCGCCTGCTTGAACGGCAAGACGGTGCATTTTTGCGTGCATTTCGGTCAGGTCTTGCACGGTAAAGTATTTGCGGCCGATACCGGATTGGTTGGTGGCCACGGCGATGGTGTAGCCTGCCTGCGTTAAAAAGGCGATGGCATCCATGCTGCCTTCGATGGGAATCCATTCGTCAACGGATTTGACGAAATCGTCGCGGTCTTGGTTGATGACGCCGTCGCGGTCGAGGATGATGAGTTTCATGGTGGTGGCTCTTATTTTTCTGCTTTCAAACTGCTTTTCCATTTTTCAAAGGCCGTCTGAAAAACGGGTATCAGTTTGGCGAAGGTTTCCGGGGTATTTTTGACGTGGTAGAAGCCGCCGAGCGAGGGCGTGTCGAGGGCGAGGATGTAGTCTTCCATAAATGCGCCGTCCATGTGTTTGAGCAGGAAGTGCCGTCCGCTGATTTTGCCCGAGGTCATGGCGGCGAAGTCGGCTGCGGTTTCGGGGGCGGTTTGCCAGACGGGGTTGACGAGGCCTGCCTGCGCCGCCCACTGCCAGTACATGCCGATGTGGGTGGCAGCGTTTTCGGGTGGGAGTTGGTCGGGATAGTCTTCGTCGAGATGGAAACGGATATTGTCGTACATGGACGGTGTTCGTTGGGGGAAAGGGGGTATTGTAGCGGAAAATAATGAATTAGGCCGTCTGAAAGAGGGTGTTTCAGACGGCCTTAAGGGAATTTAACCTTTAAATACGGGAACAAGCTCCAGTTGGCTCAATATCTGGGCGGCAATGTTGATGATGCCGAAGAGGAAGACCCAAACCATCAGCCAGAATCCGCCGTAAACTTTGTAGTTTTTGCCGGCACCGAATTTATGGCGCGAGCGGTAGAGCAGCATGGCGGGGATGATGCCTGTCCAGATGGTGGCGGCCAGGCCGACGTAGCCGATGGCGGTAACGAAGCCGGTAGGGAAGAGCAGGCAGGAAATCAGGGGCGGCAGGAAGGTCAGCGCGGCAGTTTTGGTACGGCCGGAAATGCTGTCGTTCCATTTGAAGATGTCGGCAATGTAGTCAAACAGGCCGAGCGTTACGCCGAGGAAGGACGTTGCGATCGCCATGTAGGAGAACAGGGTCAACACTTTGTCCATATTGCCGGTTTGGGCGAACTTGGACAGCGTTTCGATCAGGACGGAAACTTGGCCTTCGGCAGCGATAACCGGTGCGAACTCGCTGCGCGGCAGGTTGCCTTGGATGGCGATTTGCCAGAGGATGTAAATCACAAGCGCAATCAGCGTTCCTGCCCATAGGGATTTGGCCACTTTGGGCGCGTCGCCTTTAAAGTATTTGAGCAGGCTGGAAACGTTGCCGTGGAAGCCGAATGACGCAAGGCAAACGGGCAGGGCGGTGGCGACATAAATCCAGTAGTTGGTGCCGGCAGGGGCTTGGGTATCAAACAAAACAGGCATTTTGGCATCGGCAATCAGGCCGCCGGTTGCCCAGATGAAGGTCAATACCATGCCGCCGATGAGGATGCTGGTGAAACGGTCAACCAAGCGTGCGGATGCCCAAACGCAAAAGGCGAGAATGCCGAAGAAGACGAGTTGGCCGACGGTGAGCGAGATTTCGCCGCCTACCGCGCTGCCGATGCCTTTGGCGGTCAGGTCGCCGCCGACGAAGATGTAGGCGTAGGTGAGCAGGTATAAAACGAAAGCGACGGCAACGCCGTTGATGATGTTCCAAGCCGGGCCGAGCAGGTCTTTGACCATGGTGTCGAAGCTGGCGCCGT
The DNA here is from genome assembly GCF_001814095.1 of Neisseria sp. HMSC068C12. Lineage (NCBI taxonomy): Bacteria > Pseudomonadati > Pseudomonadota > Betaproteobacteria > Neisseriales > Neisseriaceae > Neisseria > Neisseria sp. HMSC068C12. The sequence continues at coordinate 21,428 of NZ_KV814776.1, forward strand.
GCGGATAATGGGTATTGACTTCCAAAATCATCAGGCCGCTGGAGAGCATGGAAAACCAGGTGTACAGCAACACGGCCAGCGAGCCGGTAAACCATACGCCGGAGGTGGCGGTCGGGTTGGCAAGCATGCCTGCGCCGATAACCGTACCGGCGATAATCATCGCGCCGCCGAATAGGGAAGGGGTTTTGGTTGACATTATTTATCTTTCTTCTAGAAATGCGTGGCTGCCATTATGCCGTAAAGTGTAAGAAAAGGTAAAGCAAAGGCCGTCTGAAAACCCGATTGTCGTTTTCAGACGGCCTTTTGTGTGTATAAACGCAACTGATTAAATCAATTTTCGCAGTTTCAATTCGTTTTTCAAATAGGCGTAATAAACCGGCGCGACGATGATGCCGCCGATGCCGAAAATGCGTTCAAAGACGACCATCGCCACCAGCAATTCCCACGCGCTGGATTCGATTTCCGAGCCGATGATTTTGGCGTTGAGGAAATATTCGAGCTTGTGGATGACAACGAGGAACACCAGCGAGGCGAGTGCGACGTAAAGCGATGCGCCGAGGCTCAAAATAATGATGATGGTGTTGGAAATCAGGTTGCCCGCTACCGGAATCAGGCCGACGATAAAGGCGACGATCAGGACGGTCATTTTAAACGGCAGCTCAACGCCGAACAGCGGTAAAACCAAGTAAAGGTACAGGCCGGTCAGGAAAGTGTCGATCAGCGAGATTTTGACTTGGGCGAGGAACACGCGTTCAAAGCTGGTTTCAAAAGTGACGATGCGTTGCACCAATTCGGCTTTAAACAATGGCATTTTGCGGCGGTTTTTACGCATTTTCAGGCGGTGGAAGCTGAGCATGGCGCCGATGATGATGCCGATGAGGATGTACACGAAGGACGTGATGCTGTTTTTACTGATGCGGGTCAGCGCGGCGCGGTATTCGTCAATCAGCTTGATCGCCGAGGCTTTGATTTCGGCCATATTGTTGGGCAGCATATTGAGAATGGCCGCAGGCAGGTCTTGGCTGTTTTTGGTGTCTTCCAAAATCGCCGCCAGCTTGGCCAGCATAAAGCCGACATGGCCGCCGTGTATCAGGTGGTAAATGCCCAAAGACATCATCGCAATGATGCTGAACACGATGGCCAGCGTCAGCGTGGTGGAAATCAGGTTGATGTTGTGCGCATTGAGCGATTTATGCAGCCGCGTGTTGCGCGGTAAAACACGGCGGCGGAGTTTGAGGATGACGCCGTTGGTGCGCGTAATAAAGATATAGGTCAGGATAACCGACAGCAGCAGCGGCAGCAGATGGTAGTGCAAGACAATCAGCAAGGCCAAACCCATCAGGATATAGGAAGCGTTGCGGAAAGTCGGGTTGTCGGTGTGGGAAGCGAGTAAGGACATGTGAAGCCGATAAGGTAAAAAAACAAAAAACAGGTCAGGCCGTCTGAAAAACCATGTTCAGACGGCCTAATTTAATGACGGCGGTTAGTCGTGCAATGAGGCCGCGTGTAGCGTGTTTTCCAACAAAGTGGCAATCGTCATCGGGCCGACGCCGCCGGGAACGGGCGTAATCATGGACGCACGTTCTTTGGCGACATCAAACTCCACGTCGCCGCACAGGCTGCCGTCTTCCAAGCGGTTGATGCCCACATCGATAACGACGGCGCCGGGTTTGACCCATTCGCCTTTAACAAAATTCGGAATGCCCACGCCGACCACCAAAATATCGGCGGCGGCAACTTCATCGGCAAGGTTTTGCGTGGCGCTGTGGCAGATGGTTACCGTCGCGCGGGACAGCAGCAATTCCAACGCCTGCGGGCGGCCGACAATATTGGACGCGCCGACAATCACGGCTTTTTTGCCTTTCGGGTCGATGCCGTAGGCTTCCAACAAAGTCATCACGCCTTTGGGCGTGCACGGGCGCATCAGCGGCATTTTGACGACCAGGCGGCCGACGTTGTAAGGGTGGAAGCCGTCCACATCTTTATGCGGCATGATACGTTCCAAAACTGCCTGGCTGTCGATGTGGGCCGGTAGCGGCAGTTGCACCAAAATACCGTCGACGGCAGGGTCGCCGTTCAATTCGTCCACCAGTTTCAACAAATCGTCTTGCGTGGTTTCAGACGGCAGCTCGTAAGAGCGCGATTCAATGCCGCTTTTTTGGCAGGCCAGTTTTTTATTGCGTACATAAACCGCGCTGGCAGGGTCGTCGCCGACCAATACCACCGCCAAACAAGGCGTGTGCAAACCTTTTTCCTGACGCGCTTTTACCGCCTGTGCGACCGCCTCGATGCGTTGCTGGGAGATTTTTTTTCCGTCTATAAGTTGTGCAGCCATGATTTTTCCTCCTCAATAGGGATAAATATTGCGTTTAAATTATCGCATTTTTCAGACGGCCTGACACAAAAGAGTAGCCCTGATTGTGAAACATAAAAATAAATAACGATTAAAAATAATAAGATAATCAAAAAATGAAAAAATAAAGCAAAGTAGATGTTGACCGGGTTAAAAAGGGTCTGTATAGTTCAGGTCTTCAGTCGGGGCGTAGCGCAGCCCGGTTAGCGCATCTGCTTTGGGAGCAGAGGGTCGTGAGTTCGAATCCCACCGCCCCGACCACAAAATTCTTAGCACGAATCGGCATGAGCGCCCGTAGCTCAACCGGATAGAGCACCGACCTTCTAAGTCGGGGGTTACAGGTTCGATTCCTGTCGGGCGTGCCAATTTTTACGGTGGCTGTAGCTCAGTTGGTAGAGCCCTGGATTGTGATTCCAGTTGTCGTGGGTTCGAGCCCCATCAGCCACCCCAGATGAAAGCCTGCATATTGTATGCAGGCTTTTTTCCATTTATACCCGAATTTTACTTCAGATTTAATTGGGTTTCAAAAAAGTATTTATCAAACCGTTTCATCATGGCATCGGCAAAAATAGCATTTGCTGTGTTATCAAATATCAATGAATACGCAGTCAAGCCCGAATATTGTACCGTTCGGTATCTTTATTATGGCGTTTCGCCGTTATCCTTTATAATACCCCGATTATTTTCTGTTTCATTCCCAAAGGAACCGCATCATGTCCGAATGGCCAGCTCCAGAATTTGAATCCAAAATCTGTCCGCCCGAAAAGCTGGCGGAGCGTTTGGCGGCATTGCCCCGTCCGCTGGTGTTTACCAACGGCTGTTTCGATATTCTCCATAGGGGCCATGTAACGTATCTGGCGCAGGCGCGATCGGCCGGTGCGGCTTTGGTGTTGGCATTGAATACCGATGCTTCGGTGCGCCGTCAGGGCAAAGGGGACGATCGTCCGATTAATCCTTTGGAAAACCGCGCGGCAGTGGCAGCGGCATTGGCGAGCGTGGATTTGGTCACATGGTTTGATGACGATACGCCGGCTGCGTTGATTGAAATGGTCAAACCTGATGTATTGATTAAAGGCGGCGACTGGCCTGTGGATAAGATTGTCGGTGCGGCTGAGACGTTTGCGCGTGGCGGCAAAGTATTTTCGATTCCGTTTTTACACCAGACTTCGACCACCAAAACGTTGGCGAAAATTCGCGAAGCCGGAGGAGGCGAATGACGGATTTGAACAGCCGCCATTGGGCCTTGCTCGCCGCACTTTCAGACGGCCTGCCGCAACACGTTTCTCAGTTGGCGCGCGTGGTCGGTATGAAGCCGCAACAATTAAACGGATTCTGGCAGCAGATGCCGGGCCATATCCGCGGTTTGCTGCGCCAGCACGACGGGCAATGGCGTTTGGTGCGCCCTTTGGCTGTGTTTGCCGAAGAATCTCTGCAACAAATGGCCGGAAAACAGGGTTTTCGTGCGCAGTTGAAACACGAATGTTCGTCCAGCAATGATGAAATCATGGCATTGGCGCGCCAGTCGGCAGATTTGGCGCATAAGGCCTTGTGCGTGGCGCATTTCCAAACCAAAGGACGCGGACGGCAAGGGCGAAGCTGGGTCAACCGACAGGGTGAATGTCTGATGTTCAGCTTGGGCTGGGCGTTTGACAAGCCGCAGTATGAGCTGGGTTCGCTGGCGTTGGTGGCGGCATTGGCTTGCCGACGCGCGCTTGCCGATATCGGTTTGGACGTAAATATCAAGTGGCCGAACGATTTGGTCGTGGCCAACGATAAATTGGCCGGTATTTTGATTGAAACGGCGCGGGTAGAGAATAGGACTGTCGCCGTCATCGGCATCGGTATCAATTTTGTATTGCCGAAAGAAGTTGAAAACGCCACTTCCATACAGGCATTGTTTCAGACGGCCTCTAAGCAGGGCGTAAGCGTCAAAACCTTATTGAATGCGGTATTGGCGCAACTCGATGCGCTGTTGAACGAATACGCGCAAAACGGATTCGCGTCATGTGTCGGCGAATACGATGCCGCCAACCGCGACACAGGCAGGCCGGTCTTGCTGCTTCAAGAAGGGCGCATTGTTCATGAAGGCGTAGTCAAAGGCGTGGATGCGCAAGGCGCGTTGCGTTTGTTGACCGACAATGGCGAGAAAACCATTGTCAGCGGCGAGATCAGCTTGCGTCCGGATAATCGTCCGGCGCAACCTGCCGCGACTAAGCCGGAACGCTTTTTGCTGCTGGACGGCGGCAACAGTCAGTTGAAATGGGCGTGGGTAGAGAACGGCACATTTTCCGAAGTCGGCCGCGCGCCGTATCGTGATTTGACCCAGCTGGGCGAAGAATGGCTGCAATTTGCCGATGATGATGTGAAGATTGTCGGTTGCGCCGTGTGCGGTTCGGTAAAAAAAGCGATGGTGGAAGAACAATTAACCCGTCCGGTCGAATGGCTGTCTTCCATGCCGCAGGCTTTGGGTATCCGCAACCATTACCGCCGTCCTGAAGAACATGGCTCCGACCGTTGGTTTAATGCGCTGGGCAGCCGTCGCTTTACGCAAAATGCCTGCGTCGTCGTCAGCTGCGGCACCGCCGTAACCACCGACGCGCTGACGGAAGACAATCATTATCTCGGCGGCACCATCATGCCCGGTTTCCACTTGATGAAAGAGGCGATGGCGCTCAAGACCGCCAACCTCAACCGCCCCATCGGCAAGGTATATCCGTTCCCAACCACAACGCCGAACGCCATTGCCAGCGGCATGATGGATGCCGTTTGCGGCGCGTTGATGATGATGCATGGCCGTCTGAAAGACAAAACGGGCGAAGGCAAACCGGTCGATATTATTATCACGGGCGGCGGCGCGGCCAGAGTCGTGCAGGCGCTGCCGGAGTCATTCGTTCATGACAATCAAGTGAAAATCGTCGATAATCTCGTGATTCACGGGCTCTTGCATTGGATTGCCCATCGCAACGGACAATAAAAAGGAAAACGCATCATGAAATGGCTGTTTGCGGTCTTGGTCGCACTCAACATCATTGTTTTTGGCAGCATGGTTGCCTATCGGACACAACATAAAACCGCGAAACCCGAATCTGCCTTGGAAGGCGGCACGCACGAATTATTGCGCCCGTCTTCTTTGGACGCGCCCAAAGCCGAGCCTCAGCAGGCATCGCAACCCGATTGGGTGGCGGATGAATCAGACGGCCTGATTATGGCAGAACCTGAATCCGAAGAAGCAGAAGCCTTGCGTAAAAAGCAAGAAGCGCAGCAGTTGAAAGAGAAAAAAGAAAAAATGCGCCGCGAGAAAGAAGCGCAAGAGCGTCGCGCAGCCGAAGAAGAGATGGACGCGGCCGGCGTGGAACGCTTGTGTACCAGCAGCGCCACCGTAGTGATGGATGAAGACGATTACCACCGCATCAAAGGCTTGTTGGGCAAATGGCCTCATGCGGCCAGCCGCAGTATCGAAAAACGTAACGGCGCATCCGGTGGCGAAACTTCTTCCAAAACCTTCCGCGTGGTCTTGCCTGCCGACGGCGACACTTCCGCCCAGCTTGATGCCTTGGGCAGCCGCGGCTTTAGCGGCAGTATTCACAACGGCGAAATCAGCATTGACGTAACACGCAGCCGCTCTTCCGCCCAAGTTTTGATTTCACGCTTGTCCAGCGCAGGTTTTGGCGGTGCGCGCATTGTCGAACAGGAAGACAGAAGCGCACCCGATACCGGTTTGAGCGTAGCACGCATGACCGTGGTCTTTATGGCGGTCGACGAGCGCGATGCCCAAGACATCAGAAACATTGTCGGCCGTTATGGCAAGTTGAACATGAAAACCTGCCGATAATCAGGCCTATTCGGTTTCAGACGGCCTGATAAGCAGCCGGCCAAGCCTGATAAACCGAACGCCAAAAAACACGAAACCCACTGTATCGGCAGTGGGTTTCATGTTTTTCGGTTTTGAGTATCTGATATAAAGGGGAACAGGTATGTTTCGTATATGCGCACTCCGAGTATCAAGAGATAATGGGAAAGAGGGGGATAAAATCTGTCGTTTAATGGCTCGGATTAGGACGTCTTCCGAGTGGTTTTGATTATACGCTAATAATAACTATTATCAATAGCAAAATTGAAAAAATAATGGTTTTTGTTGTAATGCTTTGTTTTGTATGGAAATTAAATTGTGGCATTGGCTTTGCCGTGATTGAAAAGGCCGTCTGAACGTCAAACGAACAGGCCGGTTGAAATAGGGTAAGGCAAACATTTCAACCCTATATTTCAGACGGCCTTTTGATTTGTTTCAATCACTCATAAATCCAAGCAATCAACATATCCAAAGCCATATAAAATACCGTATAATCAAGGCCAAATTAACTTTGCCTGCTCGTCGGGCCGTCTGAAAAATTATGCAACAAACCTACGCCGCGGTACAGCGAGATTTGCTCGAAGCCAACCACCTTTCCCCCGATTTGCTCGCCCAAAGCCTGAGTATTATCGGCGCCAACCATGTCGATTATGCCGACATCTATTGCCAGCGTACTGCCTATGAAAGTTGGCATTTGGAAGAAGGCATCGTCAAATCGGGCAGCTTCCAAATCGATCAGGGTGTGGGCGTGCGTGCCGTTTCGGGCGATAAGACTGCTTTTGCCTACGCTGACAGCCTGTGTATCGATTCGATCAACCGCTCTGCCAAAGCCGTGCGCGTGATTGGTGCGGCTGGCGGCGAAGCCAGCGTCAAAGTGCCGACACCTGCCTACGGCAAGCCTGTCCATATGGCGATTGACCCTATTGCCAGTCTTGATTCTGCTGCCAAAGTCGCGCTGTTGAACAAAGTTGAAACGCTGGCCAAAGCCGCCGATCCGCGTATCGTGCAAGTGATGGCCGGTTTGACCTGCGAATACGACATGGTGTACATCGCCCGTCTGGACGGCAAACACGCTGCCGATATCCGTCCGATGGTGCGCATGAACGTAACCGTCATTGCCAAGCAGGGCGAACGTCGCGAGCAGGGCAGCGCGGGCGGCGGCGGACGTTATGATTTGGCGTATTTCGATGAAAACTTGGTGCATCGGTTTGTCGATGCCGCCGTCAAACAAGCCCTGACCAATCTCGAATCCCGTCCTGCGCCTGCCGGAGAGATGACCGTTGTTTTGGGCAACGGCTGGCCGGGTGTGTTACTGCACGAAGCGGTCGGACATGGTTTGGAAGGCGATTTCAACCGCAAAGAAACCAGCGTTTTCTCCGGCCGTATCGGCGAGCGTGTGGCCGCCAAAGGCGTGACCGTTGTGGATCAAGGCGATATTGCCGACAGACGCGGTTCACTCAATATCGACGACGAAGGCAATGAAACCCGCCGTACTGTATTGATTGAAGACGGTATTTTGGTCGGCTATATGCAGGACGAAACCAACGCCCGCCTGATGGGTACGCAATCGACCGGCAACGGCCGCCGCGAAAGTTACGCTTCTGCGCCTATGCCGCGCATGACCAATACCTTTATGGAAAACGGCGGCTATGAGCCGGAAGAAATCATCGCGTCCATCGACAAGGGCATTTACGCCGTCAACTTTGGCGGCGGACAAGTGGACATTACCAGCGGTAAATTCGTGTTCAGCGCATCCGAAGCATGGTGGGTGGAAGGCGGCAAGCTGCAATATCCTGTTAAAGGCGCGACCATCATCGGCAACGGCCCCGAAGTGCTGAAACACGTTTCCATGATAGGCAATGACACTGCACTCGACAGCGGCATCGGCGTCTGCGGCAAAGAAGGGCAGAGTGTTCCTGTCGGCGTCGGACAACCGACCCTGAGGATTGATGCCGGACTGACCGTCGGCGGTAGCGAAATTTAAACGGCAGGCCGTCTGAAAGGTTTTCAGACGGCCTTTTGCATTAGGATAAAACCATGCAGAAACAGAATCGGAAATCAAGTTTTCCCATCGTGATGTTGCTGGTGTCGGTTGCCCTGTGGATAGCATCTTTGTCCAATGTTGCATTTTATTTGGGCAATCATGAAAGCATGAAGGGTTTGACCGTTTTGATTTTGGGGTCGATATTTGCTTCTTTGGATATCAGGTATTGTGCGGCCTATGCGAATTATGTTTGGTTGGCGGCCATTGTGTTGCTGGCGTTGCGGAAGAAGGTCGTGCCTGTCCATGCGGCGCTTTGGAGCTTGGCGCTGGTGGCTTTCAGTGTGAAAGCCGTACACGTTGATGAAGCAGGGAATACATCGGATATCGTACGCTACGGCGCGGGATTTTATTTGTGGTATGCCGCATTTGCGGTTGCCACCATCGGCACGTTTGCCGGAAAGAGTAAGGAAAGAAAAGCCACAACGCTGGCAGATGGGACGAAAAATGACGCTTGATGAATGGTTGCGCCAATCGGCACTGCCCAAAAATGAAGCGCGGATGTTGTTGCAATATGCGCTGGGTTATACGCGCGCGCAGCTGGTGACGCGCGGTACGGACGATTTGGCAGACTCTGCCCTGCAAACCTTGGAGGCTTTGGCTCAACGCCGTCTGAAAGGCGAGCCGATGGCCTATCTGTTGGGAGAACGCGAGTTCTACGGACGACACTTTGCCGTCAATCCCCATGTGCTGATTCCACGCCCTGAAACCGAGCATTTGGTGGAAGCCGTGCTCAAACGCTTGCCGCCGCAAGGCCACGTGTGGGATTTGGGAACGGGCAGCGGCGTCATTGCCGTAACCGTCGCGCTTGAACGCGTTGATGCCGATGTTCGCGCATCCGACATCAGCGTCGGTGCTTTGGATACCGCCCGTCAAAATGCGGCCAAATTGGGTACAAAAGTCGAATTTGCGCAGGGTTCGTGGTTTGATACCGACAGGCCGTCTGAAGGCCAATACGATGTGATTGTTTCCAATCCGCCGTACATTGAGGACGGCGATGTGCATTTGTCGCAAGGCGATTTGAGGTTTGAACCGCAAAACGCGCTGACCGACTTTTCAGACGGCCTCAGCCATATCCGCCACATTACCCAAGAAGCCCCTAAATACCTGAAAGCCAACGGCTGGCTGCTGTTTGAACACGGCTATGACCAGGGCGAAGCGGTGCGGAACATTATGCTGGAGAACGGGTTTGCCGAAGTGGCAACCGAACAGGATTTGGCAGGATTGGACAGAGTCACGCTGGGGCGTTTGCCTGCTTAGCGGGCATGGTTAGTCGGAATATAAAAAAGGGCGTGTCGATCACGCCCTTTTGGTTTTTTTTTTGGTTTAGCTGTTCAGACAGCCTGGTTTAACGCCAAGCAGCGACGAACTCCGCCCAGTGTTGTTTTTCTTCGGCTTGTGCGGCCAGATAGTGTTTGATGCGTTTGATTTCGACTTCGTATTCGTCGGCATCGAGCGCGCCGCTCATCATGCGAAAGCGCATGTACATCAGGTAGGTATTGGCGGCATCGGTTTCGCAATAGTCGCGGATGTCTCTCAGACGGCCTGCGTGATAAGCGTCCCAAACCTTGCTGCCGTCCATGCCCAATTTGCCGGGGAAACCGCAGAGTTTGGCCATATCGTCCAAAGGCACGCTGGCACGCGGTTGGTAGAGGGCGAGCAAATCCATTAGGTCGCAATGGCGGGTGTGGTAGCGGCTGATGTAGTTGTTCCACTTAAAGTCGCGGCTGTCGCCAAAGTCGCCGTCGCCCATGTCCCAGTAGCGGGCGGCACTGATGCCGTGTATCAGGGCGCGGTAGTGGAGGACGGGCAGGTCGAAACCGCCGCCGTTCCAGCTGACGAGTTGCGGCGTATAGTTTTCGATAACCTCGAAGAATTTGGCAATCATGACTTCTTCGCTGTCTTCGGGATCGCCGATGGTGCTGACGCGGATTTTGTCCTGCCCCCAGCGCATACAGCAGGAGATGGCGACGACTTGGTGCAGATGGTGTTGCATAAAGTCGCTGCCGGTTTTGGCGCGGCGTTGCTGTTGGGCAAACAGGACGACTTCGTTGTCGGGCAAATCGGCAGGCAAATCGTAAAGCAGGCGGATGCCGTTTACGTCGGGTATGGTTTCGATGTCGAAGGCGAGTATCGGGGTCATGGCGTGTTCGGGTTGGATAAGGAATGATGCCATTGTGGCATGACGGCTCAGATAAAAAAAGAGGCAATCCCCCACAGGATTGCCCCAATACCTCAAATCAGAGATTTACGCTTCACAAACAATACAGGCTTTCACCTGCGGCTTTACAGATACAGCTCAACTCTGCACCGGTAAACTTTCATTTCGGGTATTGCGCCGAAATCCTCTAAAAATACTGCAATTGCTTGCAATATCAGAAAACTGCTTACAAAAACATTTAAAACCGGCTGAGGCCGTCTGAATGTCTTGTAATTTGATGTAGTGAAATTTACGCGAAATTTTACAGTTTGCCAAGTGTTTTTTTCTGAAGGTTTGGTTCAGGGTAAATTGCGGTTATTGTCATAATTTTGCAATTAAATTTCATAATTAATTTAAAATTAGATGTTTATTTTGTATTTCTTGCTTTAAATTTAATTTAATTTCATATTTCGAATGATTAAAATTTGTTTTATTTTAAAGGTTATTTTATAACATTTTGTTTTTAAATGAAATTAAATTTAACATATAAATGAAAAGGGTATTGGCTGGGGCGTTTTTTATTTGAGAAAAAATATAAGGTTGTTTGAAAGTTTCAATTGCCTTGAAAAAAGTTGTTTTTAAAGCATTTAAAGTGGAATTTGATTTGATTGTTTGAAATTGAAGCTGAGCTTGAGTTTGATACAACTAAAATGAAAAAGCGGCAAAAGAAAGGTTTTACCGCTTTTTCATGCTTAAATTGTAATTTTATGTAGTCAGTAAAAGCTGCTTTCGCCTTCGGGACGGGTTTTGAAGCGTTTGTGCAGCCAGAAATATTGTTCGGGATGCTCGCGTACCCGCTCTTCGATGAAGTCGTTCATGCGCTGGGTGTCGGCTTCGACATTTTCGGTCGGGAAATTGTCCCAAGCCGGATAGAAGCGCAGGGTTACGGTATTGTCGGCTTCGCGCGTGGGGATGGCGGGAATGATTTTGGCTTTGGTCATGCCGGCGATACGGCTGAGACCGGTAATCGTGGCCGTCTGAATGCTGAAGAAATTGACGAAAATGGAATCGTTGCGGCCAAAGTCTTGGTCGGGCAGATAAAGAAAGGGCGCATTGCTTTTGCGCAGGTGCTTGATGATGGCGCGCAGGCCTTCTGTGCGGCCGATCAGGAAAACATTGTTGTAGCGGTGACGGCCTTTCAGGATTTGCTCGTCCAGGGCTTTGTTTTTTTGGTGCGAATACATGCTGGTCAGCGGCACATCCTGATTGAGCGTGTAAACCGCCATTTCAAATGCGGTAAAGTGCGGATAGAGGATGATGACTTTTTCGCCGGCGGCGAGGGCTTCGTCAAGATGGTGTTTGTCTTGATAGCGCACCAACGAGCGCAGTTTGTCCGCAGGCGCATACCAATAGAGGCCGTATTCGAGCATCAGCTTGGCCATGTGTTGGAAATGGCGTTTGAGCAGGGCGGTGCGCTGGCTGTCGTTCAGCTCGGGAAAGCATTTTCTGAGGTTGACCTCGCCGACTTTGCGGCGCGGTTTGACTGCGTAATAGGCGAGAATACCGATCGCGTCGGCAATTTTGTGCAACACGCAAAAAGGCAGCAGGCGGATGAGGTAGAGAAAAAGGAAGGCGGCTTTCATGCAGGCTCGCTGTATGTGGGCAAAGGGTTATTATAACCGAAAGGCCGTCTGAAAACGGGCTGGAACACGATTTCAGACGGCCTGAATGTCGGCTTACTATTGGAAACGGCCGCGTTTGACCTGCAGGCCTTCGGGATTGAGTTGCGAAGCTAATCCGTGATTGCGCAGGGCGTGGGTGAGGGCGACGGCGAGTCCGTCGGCGGCATCGGCTTGCGGCGTGCCTGAAAGCGCGAGCATTTGGACTACCATATGCTGCACCTGCTCTTTGGCGGCCTTGCCCTTGCCGACCACTGCCTGCTTGACTTGAAGCGCGGTGTATTCAAACACGGGCAAGTCGTGCATGACCAAAGCGGCAATCGCCGCACCGCGCGCCTGACCGAGCATTAACGTCGCGGCCGGATTGACGTTGACGAAGACTTGCTCGATGGCCGCCTGATGCGGCTGATAGTGGCGGATGATTTCGTCGATATGGCGGACAATTACGGCGATGCGTTCGGAAAGCGACGCGCCGGTCGGCGTTTTGATACAGCCGGAAGCAACATAATGATGCTCGCGGCCGTGGACATCGATAACGCCGAAGCCGGTCACGCGGCTGCCGGGGTCGATGCCGAGAATGCGTGTGGGTTGGGAGTGGGACATAGTGTGTTTAAAGTAGTCGGTGTTTCAGGGCAGGCAGGCGCGTGCGCACGCTTTGCAGTCGCGCGGTATCCAAATCGGCACAAATCACGCCTTCGCCTTCGGGCAACGTCGCCAACACATCGCCCCAAGGGTCGATAATCATACTGTGGCCGAATGTGCGGCGGCCGCTTTCATGCAGTCCGCCTTGTGCCGACGCGATGACGTAGCATTGGTTTTCCACTGCACGGGCGCGCAGCAGCAATTCCCAATGTGCCTTGCCGGTCGTATAGGTAAACGCGGCCGGCAACAGCAAAACATCAAACGGCTGCTGGGCGCGGAAAAACTCAGGAAAGCGCAAATCGTAGCAGACCCCGGCCGCCAGCGGAACATCGTCCACGCTTAACTTCGGCACATCGCTGCCCGCCAGTATCGTATCGGCTTCGGCGTAGCGTTCGCCCAAACCGGAAAAGCCGAAAAGGTGCATTTTGTGGTAAAGCCCGATTCGGTTGCCGTCGCGGTCATATACAAGCATTGTATTCATCACCTTGCCCGCGTCTGGGCTTTGCAGTGGAACCGTACCGCCAAACAACACCACGCCGCATTCCCTTGCCGTTTCGCTTAAGGCCGTCTGAAAACGGGTGTCGCAGGTTTCGCCAACTCTTCCATCGTCCAAAGGCTCGGCAAATGCCAGTTTGTCCGTGTCGTTTTTGCCCATCAGCGGCCAATATTCGGGTAGCAACACCCAATCCGCCCCTTGTTCGGCCGCCTCGCAGACAAGGCGCTTCATGGTGGAAATATTGGTTTCGGGGTCGGTGGACGACACCATTTGCACAGCGGCGGCACGTAAAGAGCGCATCATCAAAACTCCTGTCAGATTTTGCAAGAATTGTAACTTGTTTACGCACAAGGCCGATACAATCGTCACACAATTCCTCTCCAAAAAAAGGATAAACCATGAACTTGAAACTTCTCCTCACTGCCGCACTTTCCACCGCCACACTCGCCGCACATGCCGACTTACAGCTTTACGGCAGCATCAAAAGCGGTATCGAAACCTCGCAAACCCGTTTCGGCGGCCAAACATACAGCCGAACCGCCGTTGCCGACCAAGGCAGCCACATCGGTTTACGCGGCTCGCATCCGATTGGCGGCGGAACGAATTTTATTTGGGAAGTCGAACAAGACACACCGGTCGGTAAAAGCGGCTCCATCCGCCAAGACTGGCGCGAACGCCGCGAGAATTTTGGCCGTTAAAGGAAAGATTGAATAGTACAGGCCGTCTGAAAGATTTTCAGACGGCCTGTTTTTTATAGTGAGGTCGATTGATTTAAAGAATACACTTAAAAGGCGGCAATCAATAATATCTTAATATTTTCAAAATTTAACAGGTTTGTATAACTTATTGATTATTTGAGAAATTAATAAAATATTGGGTAGCTGATTAAAAAATCAGCATTGGCATTGCTTGCAAATTAAAAAATTATCAAGTAAGGTTAAATGCAAGCGGTTTTATCCGTGAGTTAAATATTAATCAATAAGATAGGATGGTATAACCATGAATGAAGATATTATCAAAGGAAAATGGGAGCAACTTAAAGGTAAAGCCAAAGAAAAATGGGGCGAGTTGACAAACGACGATTTAGAAATCATCGAAGGCAAGCGCGATCAGTTGGCTGGTAAGCTCCAAGAGCGTTACGGTCGCACTAAAGATGAAGCTGAAAAAGAAATTGATGATTGGTTGAACAGCTAAGACCGTTGAATTTCCCAATAAACGGTCGTCTCTCCCTCAACCGTTTTTATATTAAACCGAAAGGAAAAAATCATGCTTCATTATTCGATCGTTTTCTTTATCATCGCTATTATTGCAGCTGTATTAGGTTTCGGTGGCATTGCAGGTAGTGCGGCAGGCATAGCCAAAATTTTATTTGCCGGTTTCTTGATCTTGTCGGTGATATCACTGATTTTTGGCAGGAAGAAATAATACCTGTAGACCGATAAGGTTGTATCAAGCCACCATTCCGTCAAATAGGCCGTCTGAAAAATCAGGATAACTGGTTTTCAGACGGTCTTTGTTCTTATAATAGCGGTTTATTTTTTTACACACCCAGCAACGGAGTTTCCATGCAGTTTTCAGCATTCGGTGAAAAATTCACACAACACAGTGGCATTTTGCAATTGATGGACGATTTGGGCGATGCGCTCAAAAGTGACAAGCCCGTCAACATGCTTGGCGGCGGCAATCCGGCGAAGATTGCTGAAGTCAATGCGGTGTTCGCCGATGTGTTTTCTAAACTGGCGGCGGAACACGCTGTTGAGAATATCGGCAATTATTCCAATCCGCAGGGCGATGCGGCGCTGATTGCGGCTTTGACTGAGTTTCTCAACCGCGAATACGGCTGGAACCTGACGGCGGACAATATCGCGCTGACCAATGGTTCGCAAAACGCGTTTTTCTATTTGTTCAACCTGTTTGGCGGTAAATTCAATCTTTCAGACGGCCAAACGGCTGAAAAAGCCATTTTGTTGCCGCTGGCGCCTGAATATATCGGTTATGCCGACGTGCATGTCGAGGGGCAGCATTTTATTTCGGTAAAACCGAAAATCGAAAATGTCGAACACGAAGGCGAAGCGGGATTTTTCAAATACCGCGTGGACTTTGACGCGCTGGAGAGCCTGTCTGAATTGAAAGAGGGCAAAATCGGTGCGATTTGCTGTTCGCGCCCGACCAACCCGACCGGCAATGTGTTGACCGACGGCGAGATGGCGCGTTTGGACGCGTTGGCGCAGGAACACGGGATTCCGCTGATTATCGACAACGCTTACGGAATGCCGTTTCCGAATATTATTTACAGCGATGTGACGCTCAACTGGCACGAAAACATCATCCTCTGCTTCAGCCTTTCTAAAATCGGCCTGCCCGGCGTGCGTACCGGCATTATTGTCGCCGCGCCGGAAGTGGTCAAAGCCGTCAGCAGTTTGAATGCGATTGTGAATTTGTCGCCAACCCGTTTTGGCGCGGCGATTGCGGCTCCGCTGTTAAACGACGGCCGTCTGAAACAGCTGTCCGACCAAGTGATTCAGCCGTTTTACCGTCGGCAGGCGCAAACTGCCGTCTCGCTGCTCAAACGCGAATTGGGTGCGTATCCGTTGAAAATCCACAAGCCTGAAGGTGCGATTTTCTTGTGGCTTTGGTTTGAAAACCTGCCTGTTTCGTCGCAAACCTTGTACGAAATGCTCAAGGCCGAAGGCACGCTGATTATTCCGGGAGAGCATTTCTTTGTCAGCATCGATAGGCAAGACTATCCGCACGCCCACGAGTGCATCCGCATGAGCATTGCGCAGGACGCGGAAACGCTGGAAAAAGGCATTGCCGCAATCGGTCGCGTGGTGCGCGGTTTGTACGATAAAAAATAAACGCTTTGAATAGACAAAGGCCGTCTGAAACCTGAACAATCGGGTTTCAGACGGCCTTTTTGTCGGATTTAGATATGGTGGATAACCAGTTTTTTGCCTTCGTAATCGAGGACGTTGACGTCCATATCGAATAGGGTTTTGATGTTTTCGGCGGTGAAAATATCGTTGGGCTTGCCCTGCATGGCGACTTGGCCGTTTTTCATGGCGACGACGTAATCGGCATAGGCGGCGGCCTGGTTGATGTCGTGCAGGACGACGACGGTGGTGCGCTTGTGTTCGTCGGTCAGTCGGCGCAGGATTTGCATGAGGGAACGGGCATGATACATGTCGAGGTTGTTCAGCGGTTCGTCCAGCAAAACGTAGTCGGTGCGCTGGCAGAACACCATGGCAATCATGGCGCGTTGGCGTTGGCCGCCGGAAAGCTCGGTCAGGTAGCGGTCGGCAAAGTCTTGCAGGTGGAACTCTGCAAGTGCTTCTTCGACGATGGTTTTATCTGTTTCAGACGGCCTGCCTTGGTGGTAGGGATAGCGGCCGAACATGAGCAGGTCGCGCACGGTAATGCGGCTCATGATGCTGTTTTCTTGGGTGAGGATAGAGAGCGTACGGGCAAGTTCGGCGGTGGGGGTAGTTTTGATGTCTTTGCCTGCGTAGCTGATGTCGCCATGTACCAAGGGCTGCAGGCGCGCCATAAAGGAGAGGAGGGTGGATTTGCCTGCGCCGTTCGGGCCGATTAGCGCGGTAATGCCGCCTTCGGGAATGTCGAGGCTGACGTCGTTGAGGATGGGGTTGCTGCCGATGGTGTGGCTGACGTTGCGGATGGTAATCATAGGCGGGTCCGAAAATGGGAAGTTGGGGTTTCAGACGGCCTTTCAGCATGAGGCCGTCTGAATTTTATTCCTGTATGGTGTTTTTAGATTTCGCTGACGGTGACAAATTCGGGATTGTCGGCTTGGTCAATCAGGAAGGCGCGGACGCGTTCTTGCCAAAGCTCGCCGAATTGTTTGAGTTCATCGGCACTTGCGCTGCCGCTGACGGCTTTGGGCATAATGTCGCGCATTTGCGGGGCAAAGAGTTGGAGAGCGGCGTTGAGGCTGACGGCAACGGTTTTGCCGGTATCGCGGCGGCGGAGCGCGAGTGTGCCGTTGATTTCGCCTGCACCAAAGGACAAGAGGTGGCGGCGGGCAAAGCGTCCGGCAGGGCCTACGCCGCCAAAGCCGGTTTCGGGTGCAGCGCCGGTAAGGAGTTGGACGACGGAAGCGGTAACGCCGGTCGTGCCCTCGTCACGCTCGCCCTGCATAAAGGCTTCAATGTCGCCGCGTTGCGGCAGCTCTGTGCCGTAAAGGGCTTTCAGGCCTTTAATGACCATCAGGTAGGCGCCGGCGACGGTCGGGCAGGAATGGCCGCACAAGCGCACGGCATCGGCGTAGTGGTAAGTGAGGATGCCGTTTTCGGCCGCGCCGAGGAAGTCGGCCAATGCGTCTTGGACGGTAATGGTCGGGGCGTCATCGAAGAATGAAGG
This sequence comes from Neisseria sp. HMSC068C12, assembly GCF_001814095.1. NCBI lineage: Bacteria > Pseudomonadati > Pseudomonadota > Betaproteobacteria > Neisseriales > Neisseriaceae > Neisseria > Neisseria sp. HMSC068C12. Next base: position 39,006 of record NZ_KV814776.1, read on the forward strand.
GAGGCGTTCTTGTGTCATGAGGGTTGTCCTTTATGGGTTTGCTTAGGCCGTCTGAAGGTTTCAGACGGCCTGAAACCTTTGCGGCATACTGTTTGTTGTGCTTTGAGCGGCATTTGCATTCAGTATTGCGGCAAAGGTTTCGGACTGAAACTGCGGTGTTATTTTAGGAGTATTTTTTTGTCCTGTATAAATTTTTCCGCCAGTTTTGTCACACCGTGGGTATTGAGGTGGTTGGTGTCAAAATATATCGGCAGGCCGTCTATGGTTTTATCTGCCGGAATCGGCCCCATGATGTTGACCCAATGCACGGCAGGCCGCTGTTTGACGATGTTTTCTATGGTTTTGTCCGCTTCTGCGGAGCGGGCAATTTCCGCTTTTTTATGTTCGGAAACGTATTGCATATCGATGCCGAGACGCTGTTTCAGGTAGTAATGGCGCAGGGGCAGTTGCGCGTTCATCGGCGTGTCGGCAAAGACGTAAACCTGCTTGCCCTGTTGGATCAGGGTATCGAGCATTTTGCCGAAATGCTCCGTAAAACCGGGCTTGTCGGTATGCAGGAACCAACGTTGCGAGATAAAGACCACCGGATAGTTTTCGACCTTTTGTGCGATAAAGCGGTTGTAAGGGTTGCAACGGTTGGCACGGCGGTCGCTTTGAGGCAGGAGGAAGCCGAAGGCAACGCCGCAACTGTTGGACGAGATAATGTCGGCGGCAAAGCCTTCCTGTTTGCCCACTATATCGATAAATGGCGTCAGGTGGGCGGCGTGTGAGTCGCCCATCAGCAGGACTTTGCTGCTTTGGTTTTCCGCACCGACAGCGCAGTCGGTTTTGGTTAAGGTATCTGCGCAGATTTTACTTTCGTCAACCGTATATAGGTTTGCCTCGTATGCGGCCGGTTTGGCAGTCAGCAGGTAGCCGGCGGCAGGAATCAGCAGGGCGAAATAAGCGGCGATTACTCCAATGAATTTCTTGGTGGTGAAATTCTTTATCCGTCGCGCCGGTGTTTCGACGAAGTAATAGGACAAAACAGACAAGCCGGACATCAGCACCACTGCCAATACAATCGCGGACATCGGCAAAGCGTTGTCCATGTAAACATAGCGCATGACGGCCAAGACCACCCAATGCCAGAGATACAGCGAATAGGAAATCAAACCGATAAACACAACGGGCTTGAGGCTCAACAGTTTGGCGGTATTGAAGCCGTTTTGCGTTTGCAGGGTTTTGCCCGAGTAAATCAAGCTGCCAACCGCCGTACAGCACAGCAGCCGTTCGATATTGCCTTCGCCGGGCAACACGCCGTAAGGAAGCAGCAGCATGGCGGCAATCACCGCCATCATCGCCCAGCCGACCAGAGGCGTGCTGAAACGGTCGTTGGTTTGGGAGGGCGGAATAAAGGCAAAAAGTGCGCCGATCAGCAGCTCATATGCGCGCACATAAGGCAGGAAATAAGGATCCATGCCGAAGGTGGGCAAAAAGACGGACAACAGGCTCAATACAATCAGCAAAAGAATGAATTGGCGGATGTTTCGCCCTTTGCCGAATCGGAAAAAGGCAATCAGCAAAACTGGAAAAACAAAGTAAAACTGCTCTTCTAGAGATAAAGACCAAATGTGTTGCAAAGGTTTTTCCGCCGCGTCGGCATCGAAATAGCCGCCGCGCCGTGCAAAAAACAGGTTGGCCGAAAACAGCAACGCAAACACTGCGGATTTGACGTATTGGCGCAGGTCAAACGACAAGAAAAAGATTGCGGCGGCCAAGCTCGTACACAGCAATACGCAGGAAAAAACAGGCAAAATGCGCTTCGCGCGGCGTTTGTAAAACTCTAAAAACGAAAAACTGCCGTTTTGCATTTCGCGGCTGATGATGGTGGTGATCAGGTAGCCGGACAGGACGAAAAACATATCCACGCCGAGAAAGCCGCCGGGCAGCCAAGCGGCGTCAATGTGGAAAATAATGACAGCCAAGACTGCCAAAGCCCGTATGCCGTCCAAGTCGGGACGGTATTTTAATGTCGTGCTCATTTTTTGTAATTCTAGTAAATCCAGTAATGTTTACTATGAGTACATGTCAGAAATTTAGTTTCATTTCAAGGATTAAATATTTTTTAAACATGGATTTCAGACGGCCTGAATTTATTTTTGCGAACGTTTGGGCACGTTTAATTTATTTCTTTTTCAACACCAAATATAAAAATACCAATCCGCCTGCAAATTCGACGACCACGCTCAATACTGCCTGCATACCGAGGAAGTGTTCGAAGATGGTTTGCCCACCGACCAATAGGATGCCGCCGACACAAAAAGTCATGGGCAGGCGGACGGAATGTTTGACCGACGGGGAAAAATGGTTGGCCAGCGCGGCAACCAGCAGGCCGAAAAAGCTTACCGGGCCGACAACGGCGGTCGCAGTTGCAACCAGCGCGGCGATCCACAACAGCAGCCATAAGGTATTGCGCGTGTAGTTGATGCCCAAATTGATGGCTTGATTGCGGCCGAGCAGGTAAACATCGAGGCGGTGGCGTTCGCGCCAGATCACGGCGGCGCTGATGAGCAACACGACTGCGCCGATGCCCAACAATTCCGAGTGGACGGTATTGAAGGTGGCAAACATATTCGCCTGCGCCGCGGTAAATTCTTCGGGATCGATCATGCGCGAAAGCAACGATGACAGGCTGCGGAACAAAATCCCGAAAATCACGCCGATTAAAATCATACGCGACAAATCGCGTCCGCCCTGTTTGATGAGCGTGTAGAACAGCAGCAGCGAGCCGCCCATCATGATGACCAGTTCAAAGCCGAATTTACCCGTCAACGGCAGGGAAGCATAGCCCACGCCACCGAGCGTAAACACCAGCAAGGTCTGTAAAAACACATACAGCGAATCGAAACCCAAAATCGAAGGGGTCAGAATCGGATTATTGGTCAGCGTTTGGAAGAGTTGAGTGGACACGCCGACCGCATAGGCGACCATCAGCAACGCGGCAAGTTTGGTCAGACGCAGGTGCAAGACAAAGTCCCAATCGCCTTTGACGTTGAGCGTCATAAACAGAACGCAGGAAACCAGCAACAGTGCAAAGGCGACCCACAACGGACGGCTGCTTCCTGCCATAAAACCGATATTTTTTTCAGACGGCATGAGCAGGTTTCCTTAATAAAAGCCACAAAAACAAAGCCGTCCCCATCACACCAAAAACCGTAGAGACCGGAATTTCAAACGGAAACACAATCACGCGTCCGACAATATCGCACAGCAACACCAAAGACGCGCCCAGCAAGGCCACTGCAGGCAGGCTTTGGCGCAGCTTGTCGCCCATCAGGCGGCTGATGATGTTCGGCACGACCAAGCCGATAAACGGAATATTGCCGACCGTCACGACCACTAAAGACGTAATCAGCGCCACAATAATCAGCCCCGACCACAGAATCGCCGTCCGGTTCAGCCCCAAATTCACGCTTACCGTTTCGCCCAAACCCAAAATCGTCAGCTGGTCGGCAATCAAATAGGCAAACAAAGCCAAAATCCCCGTTGCCCACAACAATTCATACCGCCCGAGCAACACGCCGGAAAAATCGCCCTGTTGCCACACGCCGAGCATTTGTAGCATTTCGTTTTCATACGCGATAAAGGTGGCCACCGCCTCAATCACACCGCCGAAAATAATCCCGACCAAAGGCACCATCAGTTGCGCGGTCGGCGGCAGGCGGCGGATCAGCAGCATAAAGACCAGCATCCCGATCAGCGCGGCAACGGCGGCAACCGACATTTTTGCCAGCAGCGGCGCGGCCGGAAGCAGCAGGGTCATCAACAGCAAACCCAAAGCCGCGCTTTGGCTTGCGCCCACCATCGACGGTTCGACAAAACGGTTGCGCATCAAAATCTGCATAATCATGCCGGCTACCGCCATCGACGCGCCCGTCAGCACAATCGCAAACGTGCGCGGCAGGCGGCTGATGAACATGACCTGCTGGCTGTCGGATAGCGAAAACAGGGCGGACCATTTGAATTCGGCCACGCCGACCGACAGGCTGACGGCAAACAATATCAGCAGCGCCACACCGTTGGCCGCATTTAAAAATGAAGGTTTGTGAAACATAAAATGGTTCGGAAAAATAAGGCCGTCTGAAAGAAGGGTTAAGGTATTTGGCAAAAAAGCAGGTTTGCCCATCATAAAAACAGATGCAAACAGGCAAAAATTGTCCATTTGCACCATGTATTTCAGACGGCCTAAATCCAATGACTTCAGGTCAAGCAGCTTGACCCTGTGTATCATCAAACCCTTCAGGCCGTCTGAAAGAAGCGGGCGGCTATGCCAGCGCCGAATTACTTGGCCGCATTAAACGCATCGCTTACCTGTTTGGAAGCGTTCAGCAATTCTTGCGCGCCGCCGGCCGCCAAATAAGTTTCAGGAACAAGGTAAACCACCTGTCCTTTTTTCCATGCAGTTGTTTCGGCAACCAGTGGATTGTTCAACACATCTTTCGCAGCCTGACCTTCTTCGCCGATGGCCGCGCCGCGGTCCAAAACAAACAGCCAATCAGGGTTTTTCTCTTTCAGGTATTCAAAGCTGATAGGCTGGCCGTGGCTGCCTTCTTTAATCGATTCATCAACAGCGGGAACGCCGATGTCTTTATGCAACCAACCGCCCAAACGTGAGGAAGGGCCGAAAGCCGACATCTTACCGCCGTTGACCAATACCACCAAACCCTTGCCTTTGCCTTGCGCAGAAGTTTTCGCCGCTTCAAACGAAGCATCGATTTCCGCTTTCAGCTTGTCCGCTTCGGCCTGTTTGCCGAAGATTTGACCCAGTGCGTCGATGCGCTCTTTTGAGCTTTCTTTCAGATTGGCGGTTTCGGCGGTCATCTCGATGGTCGGTGCGATCTCGTTCAACTTGTCAAACGCTTTGGCTGCACGGCTGCCGATGATGATGAGCTGCGGTTTGTAAGCGTTGAGTGCTTCGTAGTCAGGCTCAAACTGCGTGCCGGCAGGTTTCGTGGTTTTGAAATATTCGTCCAAGTAGGGCAGGCGGTTTTTGTCGACGGACAAACCGGTTTTCACGCCCAGTTTGTTTAAAGTGTCAAGCATGCCCAAATCGTAAACGGCGATACGCTCCGGATTTTGCGGCACTTTCGCATCGCCGCGCGTGGTTTTCACCGTCAGGCTTGCGCCTTCGGTTTGGGCGGCAGAAGCGGAAGCAGTTTGGGCTTGGTTGGACGCAGAATCTTTCGGTGAACACGCACCCAAAGCGAGGGTGCAGCATACGGCTAAAGCGGTCAAACGTAACATAGGGTTTCTCCGTGGTCGGAAATAAAGTAAATAGAAATGATAACTTGTATCGGATTATAAAGCTAGATGCCGTCTGAAAACTTTTGTTTTCAGACGGCTTTTTCAAGCTGATTGCTTAGAAGCGGTAGTTCACGCTTAGGCGGACATCGCGGCCTGGTTCAGGCAGGGAATTGGCACCTGCGCGTTGGCTGTGCGGCTTGTAGTTTTTATCAAAGACATTGTTGACGGAGAAGTTGACGTTCAAGTCGTCTTTGCCTGTCGGTTTCCAGTTGGCGAAGATATCGTTGACGCCGTAGCCTGCACGGACGACATTCAGAGCCACATCAGAGCCGCGCGAGGTCGGGGCATAGCCTGCATTTTGGACATAACGTCCGCGCCAGCCGATTTCCAGATTCGGATTGTCGAATTGGTAAGAGAGACCGGTTGTCCATGTGCGTCCCATCGGGATGGCGGTCGTTACTTTGTCAGCGGTATCGCCATTCAGCTTCGGTTTGCTGTAGGCTACGCCTGCACGTGCGGTCAGACCTTTCCAGCGGTAGGCTGCATTCAGTTCGTAACCTGTGTTTTTCAGCTTGCCGCCGTTATACCAGACGTTGTTTCGTCCTTCTTGACGGATGGCCTGTACATCTTTGATTTGCTGATGGAAATAGCTGCCGGAGAGCGTCAGGGCAGAATTCCAGTGGTAGTTAAAGCCGATTTCTGCATTTCGCGAGCGTTCTGCTTTCAAGTCAGGTGATGAAATAATCGGCCTGTTGTTTGCTAAAGCTGCTTCGTACAGGCGGGGGCTGCGGGTTGCATAGTTCAGGCTGGTGTTGATGGAAAAATCAGGGGTAATGTCATAAACCAACCCGATGCTTGGATTGAGGTTGCCGTCTGAATTTTCTGTATTACTGCTGGTTTTCATTTTCCAGCGGTCATAGCGCAAACCTGTGGTCAGCGTAACCGGTGAGAAATCCCAAATGCCTTCTACATATACGCCGGCATCGCTTTTCTTCTCGCTGTTTTCTCCTTTTGAGCTGCTTTTTTGAGTGCGCCAGTTTACTCCGTATTTCAAGGTATGGCGGTCAAATAGACGGCTGTCGAGATTGAGGTTGGCTCCGTATGTCCGTACTTCGCCGTCCAATTCATAATCTGGACTGGGGGCTTCATCACGTTTGGTATTCAAACGGTAAACATTGGCTTTGATTTTGTCAATAAAGCCCAAGTTTCCGCCTTTGAATTCCAAGTTGGTGGTGTCTTGGGTCAGTGTGCGGTAACGCGGCGAGTTGGTGGCGACATTCGGAATACGGTTGCCGTTGGCATCCAAAACGTATTGACCCGTACGGCGGTCGGTTTGGAATACTTGCGAGAAATCGAACTCTTCGCGCAGGGCGCGTTCCCCATATTGCTTCTCTTGGCGGTGGCTTAATTCAATACGGTTGTCCTCGTTGAAACGATAGCCGATTTTGCCCAGCAAACCGCGTGAACCCAATCCACTGTTTAAAACCTTATCGCTTCCGAGCAGATTACGGTAGCCTTTGCCTGCCGTGTATTCTTTGTCGCGTACGAAATTGCCTGAAACCAAAGCGTCAAAACCGCCTGCCTGACCATAAACGCTTGCGCCGCGTGAATAGCCTTTATTGCTACTGATGCCGGCATTGACTTTGAAACCGACGTTTTGACCCTCTCTCAGCAAATCTTTGGCTTCAACCGTTTCGGCAACAATCGCGCCGCTGGTTGCACCGATACCTGCGGAGGCCGAACCCGTACCTTTTTGCACGGCAACGACTTTTACCAATGCGGGGTCAAGCATAAAGCGGCCGTTGTGGTGGAAAATCTGGCTGTCGGTGTAAGTATCGTCAACTTTATAGTCTATTTGGTCTTGTCCCATACCGCGGATGGTTACCCACTGCGACTGACCGTTGCCGCCGCCGAAACTGATAGAGGGTTCGTTGAACAATACGTCTTTTAAATCAGTGGAAGTCGTTTCTTCCATACGTTTTGTCGTTACGCGATGTGTGGCGCTTGTGGCCTGACCTTTGACGGTAACGGTATCAAGCACAACATTGTCTTTGGCTTCATTTTCTGCATGGGCAAAACCGGCTGCCAGTGTCAGTGACAGCAGGCTCAGTCGGAACAGGGGCGTATTCATTGAGAAATGTCCTTAATAAAATGACAGTAATAAAAAAATAAAAGCAAATAAAGAGAAATTATCTTTAAAAATATGCAATTAAGAATAATCATCATTTATAATAATGCATATAAAAGAAACAGTTGTAAAGAGTTGTATTGAATTTGTTAAGGAAATGGGTTGTTTTTAAACGAACTTTGCAGTTGGTATATCAGGCCGTCTGAAAAATATGTGATCGGGCATTTTTGCGTATGAAAATATTTGGAAAGACTGCATAGAAATTTTTACTTTTTCCCTTGAATTTGTCGCAAACAACCCAAATCTACTCGCCATTACGGCAGGCTTTCTACTAAGTGTGCCGCTATTTCCAAGCAAACCGTGTCTGTCATGTCCGACAGACAATTGTTTTCAATCTATTTATTTATCGGAGCATTAAGACATGACCATCCGCCCTTTACACGACCGCGTAGTCGTCAAACGCTTAGAAGCTGAAGAAAAAACCGCCTCTGGCATCGTTTTGCCGGGTGCGGCTGCTGAAAAACCCGACATGGGCGAAGTAATCGCCGTAGGTGCGGGCAAAATCGGTAAAGACGGCGCGCGCCGTCCGCTGGATGTCAAAGTCGGCGACAAAGTGATCTTCGGCAAATACAGTGGCCAAACTGTAAAAGCCGACGGCGAAGAGCTGTTGGTAATGCGTGAAGAAGACATCTTCGGTATCGTTGAATAAACTAGTGAGATTTACGTTATGACCAAATGCAAAGAACTTGATTTACTGAAATCCTACTTAACTGACAAATTAAAAGCTGAGAAAAGTATCATTAAGGATGCTGAGCGGTTTACTTTTCCTGGTAGTGATTTGATCGTAGATGTTTTTCACACAGGTACTGTTCGTCCGCAAAATGAACATAAAGATGTGGAGCTTTGGAAAAAAATTCAAACACATATCGACAGCCTAAATTCTTAACTTATTATTAAAATTTCTGGAGATAAAATATGGCAGCAAAAGACGTACAGTTCGGCAATGAAGTTCGCCAAAAAATGGTAAACGGCGTCAACGTATTGGCAAACGCCGTACGCGTAACTTTGGGCCCTAAAGGCCGCAACGTGGTACTCGACCGCGCTTTCGGCGGCCCGCACATCACTAAAGACGGTGTGTCTGTTGCAAAAGAAATCGAATTAAAAGACAAATTCGAAAACATGGGCGCGCAAATGGTGAAAGAAGTGGCGTCTAAAACCAACGACGTAGCCGGCGACGGTACCACTACTGCAACCGTATTGGCGCAATCCATCGTTGCCGAAGGCATGAAATATGTGACCGCCGGTATGAATCCGACCGACCTGAAACGCGGTATCGACAAAGCCGTTGCCGCTTTGGTTGACGAGCTGAAAAACATCGCCAAACCTTGCGACACTTCTAAAGAAATCGCCCAAGTCGGCTCTATTTCCGCCAACTCTGACGAACAAGTCGGCGCGATTATCGCCGAAGCGATGGAAAAAGTCGGCAAAGAAGGCGTGATTACCGTTGAAGACGGCAAATCTTTGGAAAACGAGCTGGACGTGGTTGAAGGTATGCAATTCGACCGCGGCTATCTGTCTCCTTACTTCATCAACGACGCTGAAAAACAAATCGCTGCTTTGGACAATCCGTTTGTATTGTTGTTCGACAAAAAAATCAGCAACATCCGCGATTTGTTGCCTGTTTTGGAACAAGTGGCCAAAGCCAGCCGTCCGCTCTTGATTATCGCTGAAGACGTAGAAGGCGAAGCCTTGGCGACTTTGGTGGTGAACAACATCCGTGGCATCCTGAAAACCGTTGCCGTTAAAGCCCCTGGCTTCGGCGACCGCCGCAAAGCCATGTTGCAAGACATCGCTATCCTGACCGGCGGCGTGGTGATTTCTGAAGAAGTCGGCCTGTCTCTGGAAAAAGCGACTTTGGACGATTTGGGTCAAGCCAAACGCATCGAAATCGGTAAAGAAAACACCACCATCATCGATGGCTTCGGCGACGCAGCCCAAATCGAAGCGCGTGTTGCCGAAATCCGCCAACAAATCGAAACCGCAACCAGCGAATACGACAAAGAAAAACTGCAAGAGCGCGTGGCTAAATTGGCAGGCGGTGTGGCAGTGATCAAAGTCGGTGCTGCTACCGAAGTGGAAATGAAAGAGAAAAAAGACCGCGTGGAAGACGCGCTGCACGCTACCCGCGCAGCCGTTGAAGAAGGCGTGGTTGCCGGCGGTGGCGTAGCCCTGTTGCGTGCCCGTGCTGCTTTGGAAAACCTGCACACCGGCAATGCCGATCAAGACGCAGGCGTACAAATCGTATTGCGCGCCGTTGAGTCTCCGCTGCGCCAAATCGTTGCCAACGCAGGCGGCGAACCTAGCGTGGTCGTCAACAAAGTGTTGGAAGGCAAAGGCAACTACGGTTACAACGCAGGCTCCGGCGAATACGGCGACATGATTGAAATGGGCGTACTCGACCCTGCCAAAGTAACCCGTTCTGCGCTGCAACACGCCGCATCTATCGCCGGCCTGATGCTGACCACAGACTGCATGATCGCTGAAATCCCTGAAGAAAAACCTGCTATGCCTGATATGGGCGGCATGGGTGGTATGGGCGGCATGATGTAAGGCCGTCTGAAACCTTCAGACAAAAAGCAAAACCGCACGGCAAGCAGCCGTGCGGTTTTTTATTTGCCAGAAAGAAGCGTAAGATGGTGAGGGGTATGTCATGATTTACGGAGAAATAAGGGCAGCCAGTTCCATTGAATCTGAAGCAATCAAATAAACTTCATCATCAAAAAAAAGCCGTCTAAAACTTTATTTTACGTTTCAGACGGCCTGATTTTTAGTCAAAACAAGGGATTATTTATCCAGTTTGGCTTTGCGTTCTTCCAACCAATGTTCCAAGTAGTGGATGCTGACACCACCTTTTTGGAAACCCGGATCGCTGAACAAGTCGCGGTGCAGCGGCGTATTGGTTTTGATGCCGGTAATCGCCAGCTCATCGAGGGCAACACGCATTTTGGCCATGGCTTGGTCGCGGTCTTTACCGACGACACAGACTTTGCCGATCAGGCTGTCGTAGTAAGGAGGGATGCGGTAGCCTTGGTAAATATGGCTGTCGACGCGGACGCCGAAGCCACCGGGCAAGTGGCAGCTTTCAATCAGGCCCGGGCTTGGAATGAAGTTGTACGGGTCTTCAGCGTTGATACGGCACTCAAACGCGTGGCCTTCGACTTGAATGTCTTCCTGTTTGTATTGCAAAGGCAGGCCGGATGCGATGCGTAATTGCTCTTGAACGATGTCTACGCCGGTGATGAGCTCGGTAACCGGATGCTCAACCTGAACGCGTGTGTTCATCTCGATAAAGAAGAATTCGCCGTCTTCGTACAGGAATTCAAACGTACCTGCGCCGCGATAGCCGATGCGTTTGCAAGCGTCGGCACAGGCTTTGCCGATTTTGGCGCGTTCTTCTTCAGTGATGAACGGGGCCGGTGCTTCCTCAATGACTTTTTGGTGGCGGCGCTGCATGGAGCAGTCGCGCTCGGCGAGGTAGATGGCGTTGCCGTGTTCGTCGGCAATCACTTGGATTTCGACGTGGCGCGGACGTTGCAGATAGCGTTCCATGTAAACCATCGGGTTGCCGAATGCCGCGCCTGCTTCGGCTTTGGTCATTTCGACAGACTGGAGGAGGTCTTCTTTTTTCTCGACGACGCGCATACCGCGGCCGCCGCCGCCGCCGGAGGCTTTAATAATGACGGGATAACCGACTTTATCGGCGATTTTGAGGATTTCTTCGCCGTCGTCTGGCAATGCGCCATCAGAACCGGGAACGCAAGGTACGCCGGCTTCGATCATGGCGTGTTTGGCAGATACTTTGTCGCCCATCAGACGGATGGTGTCGGCTTTAGGGCCGATGAAGACAAAGCCAGATTGTTCGACTTGTTCGGCAAAATTGGCGTTTTCGGCGAGAAAGCCGTAGCCGGGGTGGATGCCGTCGGCTTCGGTTACTTCGGCGGCAGCAATGATGGCCGGGATGTTGAGGTAGCTTTGTGCGGATGCGGCAGGGCCGATGCACACGGATTCGTCGGCAAGTTTGACGTGCAGGCTGTCTTTGTCGGCTTCGGAATGGACGGCGACGGTGGCGATGCCCATTTCACGGCAGGCACGCAGGACGCGCAGGGCGATTTCGCCCCGGTTGGCGATCAATACTTTTTTCAGCATGATAATCTTTCCGGATGGTTCAGACGGCCTATTGTCGGCCGCCTAATGCGTTGCGGATTTTTTGGTCGGTTTTGTATTGGCTCAAGGCATAAACCGACCACATGGCTGCCGGTATCCAGCCAACCAGCGTACATTGCAGAATCAGACAGATAATGCCTGCAAACGGACGGCCGATGGTGAAAAACTGAAGCCATGGCAAGAAAATAGCCAAAATCAGACGCATGGTTTGTCCTTAATGAACAGAAAAGGAATTTCAGACGGCCTTAAAGCTAAAGGCCGTCTGAAAAAGCGGATTATTCAATGATGAAGAGCGGCTCGCCGTATTCGACCGGAGTACCGTTTTCAACCAGAATTTCTTTAACGACACCGGATTTCTCGGCTTCGATTTCGTTCATCAGCTTCATGGCTTCGATGATGCACAAAGTATCGCCGGCTTTGACTTGTTGGCCGACTTCGACGAAAGCGGCGGCGTTCGGGCCGGGGGCGCGGTAGAACGTACCGACCATAGGCGATTTTTGCGCGTTGGACAAATCGCGAGCGGCAGGGGCGGCGGCCGGAGCGGCTGCAGCCGGAGCAGCTGCAGGGGCGGCAACCGGAGCGGCTGCGGCAGGTGCCGGAGCAGCATAAATAGGAGCTGCGGCGGCAGTGGTACGCGTAATGCGGACTTTTTCTTCGCCTTCGGTAACTTCAATTTCTGCAATGCCTGATTCTTCGACCAAATCAATCAGTTTTTTTAATTTACGCAAATCCATTGCTTTTCCTTTTTTGCGCGGCATATAAAGTGCATATTAGGTATGCGCCGCAGTGGTTTTAGATGATTTCCTGATACGTCGGAAGGCTGGTTTGCCATCCGGCGTTTAAATAATGTCGGAACAGGGCGGAGCCTGAAAAATGAATCCGGCTATTTTCCCGAACTTGTCGGTAAATGTCCAGTAAAAGATAGAAAAAAGGCGTTTTTCGGCGAAAAAAGAAAGGAACGCTGATTTTCGTTAAAAAGTGATTTCCCCAAGAGCGTTTATTCTAATTTATTGGTTTTTCGACAAAACATGCCGTCTGAAAACCCACTTTGCGCGTATAATGGCGCCTGTTTTTTTAAATTATGCACGACAATGGATATTTCCGATTTTGATTTTGAATTGCCCGAAAAACTGATTGCCCAGCATCCGCCGGAAGTACGCGGCAGCAGCAGGCTTCTGGTTGCCTTGCCTACATTGCCGATTGAAGACAAACATTTCGGCGATTTACCCGATTATGTCGCACCGGGCGATGTGCTGGTGTTTAACAATACCAAAGTGATGAAGGCACGCCTGTTCGGCCAAAAAGCCAGCGGCGGCAAAATCGAAGCCCTAATTGAACGGGTATTGGACGCGCATACCGCATTGGCGCATATCCGCTCGTCCAAATCGCCGAAACCGGGTACAGAATTGATTTTTGAAGGCGATATCCGTGCCGTCATGATGGAGCGTGCGGAAGAATTGTTTTGCCTGAAATTTGAAGGCGAGCAAACCGTTTACGAACTTTTAGAGCAAAACGGCCATCTGCCCTTGCCACCTTATATCGAACGCGTGGCCGATGATGAAGACGACAGCCGCTATCAGACCGTGTACGCCAAGTACCAAGGCGCAGTGGCCGCACCGACGGCAGGCTTGCACTTTACCGATGAATTATTGGGCCGTCTGAAAGCCAAAGGTGTAGAAACCGCGGAAGTAACCCTGCACGTCGGTGCCGGCACATTCCAACCCGTGCGCGTCGATAAAATTGAGGAACACAAAATGCACAGCGAGTGGTTTGACGTACCGGCCGAGACTGTTGCCGCCATTGAAGCCGCCAAAGCGCGCGGCAATAAAGTGTGGGCGGTGGGCACAACCTCCATGCGCGCCTTGGAATCTGCCGCACGCGAGACAGGCCGTCTGAAAGCCGGTCGCGGCGATACCGATATTTTCATTACGCCGGGCTACCGCTTCAATGTTGCCGATCGATTGATTACCAACTTCCACCTGCCCAAATCAACCTTGCTGATGCTCGTCAGCGCGTTTTCGGGCATGGAGCATATCCGCAGCGTTTACCGTCATGCGGTGGAACAGGAATACCGCTTTTTCAGCTATGGCGATGCGATGATTTTGGGGAAAGCGGAATAAATTTGAAGCGGATTGGAGCATTTCAAACTGGTTATTTGGGTTGTCCCGAATCCGAATCAGTTGGAACGCTCTAAAATACGCGAATTAAAATAAATTATTGAAGTAAACACGCGAAGTTATTGGAATTTGAGTTGTAAGAAATAAAGCACAAAACAAAAAGGCCGTCTGAAAATCGTTTTTCAGACGGCCTTTTATCTTTCCATGCTTAGGCGTCGATGTTTTGCGCCAGCAGGGCGTTGTTTTCGATGAAGGCGCGGCGCGGTTCAACTTCGTCGCCCATCAGGGTAACGAACACTTCGTCGGCGGCGATGGCGTCTTCGATGCGGACTTTCAGGAGGCGGCGGACGGTAGGATCCATCGTGGTTTCCCAAAGTTGTTCCGGGTTCATCTCGCCCAAGCCTTTGTATCGTTGGATGGACATGCCTTTTTGAGCAACGCTCATCAAGATGTCCAAAGCGCCTTCAAAGCTGTCGATATCGTATTCGTTGTCGCCTTTGTAGAGCTTCGCCTCTTTTCCGACTATGCCTTTGAGTGCGGCGGCGGTTTGGGTAAGGGTTTGGTAGGCTTTGCTGTTGAGGAACTTAGGCTCAAGGTAGCTCACCATCACATTGCCGTGCAACTTGCGTGTGATTTTGATGAACTGGTGTCCTTCGTGGCCTTCGATACGTTCGAGCGCGACTTCTTTTTCGTCCAAGAGGCCGCTCAATTCGGCAACGGCCCGGTCTGCGCTTTCTGCGGTGCTGAGATCGACTGGCGAAGCGTGCAGCATGGCATGCAGGACGAGTTCGTCAATGATGCGGCTTTCTTGCTCGATGACGGTTTTTGCCAACAGGAATTGTTTGGCGGTATTGGCAAGCTCTTCGCCTTCGATGGTGCGGCCGTCTGAAACGATTTTGGCTTTTTCCAAGGCCAAGCCGAGCAGCCATTGGTCTTTTTCCAATTCGTCTTTGAGATAGCGCTCTTGTTTGCCGTATTTGGCTTTGTACAAAGGCGGCTGGGCAATGTAGATGTAGCCGCGTTCGACCAGCTCGGGCATTTGGCGGTAGAAGAAGGTCAGGAGCAGGGTGCGGATGTGCGCGCCGTCCACGTCGGCATCGGTCATGATGATGATGCGGTGGTAGCGCAGTTTTTCGGCATTGAATTCTTCTTTGCCGATGCCTGCGCCCAAAGCGGTAATCAGCGTGGCGACTTCTTGGCTGGCCAGCATTTTTTCAAAACGTGCTTTTTCGACGTTCAAAATCTTACCTTTGAGCGGCAAAATTGCTTGGAATTTGCGGTCGCGGCCCTGCATGGCGGAACCGCCTGCGGAGTCGCCCTCGACGAGGTAGAGTTCGGACAGGGCAGGGTCTTTTTCTTGGCAGTCGGCCAGTTTGCCCGGCAGACCCAAGCCGTCCATCACGCCTTTGCGGCGGGTAATTTCGCGGGCTTTGCGGGCGGCTTCGCGCGCGCGCGCGGCATCGACGATTTTGCTGGTGATAATTTTGGCTTCGGTCGGGTTTTCTTCAAGGAAGTCGGTCAAGGCTTGGTTGATGACTTCGTTAACGACGGGGCCGATTTCGCTGGAAACCAGTTTGTCTTTGGTTTGCGATGAGAATTTCGGGTCGGGCAGTTTGACGGACAAAACGCAGGTCAGGCCTTCGCGCATATCGTCGCCGGCGGTTTCCACTTTGGCTTTTTTGGCGACTTCGTTGGCTTCGATATAGTTGTTGATGGTGCGGGTCATCACTTGGCGCAATGCGGTCAAGTGGGTGCCGCCGTCGCGTTGCGGAATGTTGTTGGTAAAACATTGCACGCTTTCTTGGTAGCTGTCGTTCCATTGCATCGCGCATTCGACGCTCATGCCGTCTTTTTCGCCGAACGCGTAGAAGATTTTTTCGTGCAACGGTGTTTTTTTGCGGTTCATGTATTGTACGAAGCCGGCCACGCCGCCGGAGAGGGCGAAGCTTTCGTGTTTGCCGTCGCGTTCGTCGATCAGCTCGATATCTACGCCGTTATTGAGGAAGGAAAGTTCGCGGATACGTTTGGCAAGGGTGTCGAAGCTGTATTCGACATTGCCGAAGGTTTCGCTGCTGGCGAGGAAGCGTACGGTTGTACCTTTTTTGTCGGAATCGCCGACGACCTTCAACGGCTCTTCGGTTTCGCCGCGTACGAAGCGGACGAAGTGTTCTTTGCCGTCACGGTAGATGGTCAGCGTTACCCAGTCGGACAGCGCGTTGACGACGGATACGCCCACGCCGTGCAGACCGCCGGAGATTTTGTAGCTGTTGTTGTCGAATTTGCCGCCTGCGTGCAAGACGGTCATGATGACTTCGGCGGCGGAGCGGCCTTCTTTCGGGTGGATGCCGGTCGGCATGCCGCGGCCGTTGTCGGCCACGCTGACGGAATTGTCGGCATGGATGGTTACGGTGATTTTGTCGCAATGTCCGGCGAGCGCTTCATCAATAGCGTTGTCGAGCACCTCGAACACCATGTGGTGCAGGCCGCTGCCGTCCTGCGTGTCGCCGATATACATACCGGGGCGTTTGCGTACCGCTTCCAAGCCTTCCAGCACTTGTATGCTGTCGGCGCCGTATTCTTCGTGTTTTTGGTCAGTCATGGTCTTTTCTTGCTGAATTTCAAGGAATTTTTCCGTGCGCGCGATGAAATGTCAAACGGGCGCGGCGGATGTGTTCCGAAAGGTCAAAATAATAGGCAATTATACCTGATTTTGCTGGAATATTCAGCGTTTTAAGTACAAAAAGGCCGTCTGAAAGATTAAATTTCAGACGGCCTTTGTATCGGAAAACAGGTTTAGCGTTTGACGCCGCTCAATCGCGCCCAGCCTTCTTCGATTTCGGCAGGCTCAATGTCAAACCATTGGCTGTAAATGCCGCTGAGTTCTTCGACTTGTTCGTCCAAAAGGCCGGACAAGACAATGCGGCCGCCTTGTTTGGTACGCGCGGCAAGCATTTCGCCGAGCATACGCAGCGGGTTGGCCAGAATGTTGGCGACAACGACATCAAATTGGCCTTGCGGCAGGCCGTCCGGCAGGTAGAACTGCGCGTCAACGTTGTTTTGCGCGGCATTGTCTTTGCTGGCGCGGATGGCTTGTTCGTCAATATCTACGCCGATGGCGGAGCCTGCGCCGAGTTTGAGGGCGGCAATGGCCAAAATGCCTGAGCCGCAGCCGTAGTCCAATACGCTTTCGCCGCCTTTGAGCTGTGTGTCGAGCCATTTGAGGCAGAGGCGGGTGGTCGGATGGCTGCCTGTGCCGAAGGCAAGACCCGGGTCAAGTTGCAGGTTGACGGCGTTGCCGTCGGGCGCTTCGTGCCAAGACGGGGTAATCCATAGGCGGTCGGAAATTTGAATCGGGTCGAATTGCGCTTGGGTCAGGCGTACCCAGTCTTGATCTTCAAGAATTTCGCCGGTGTATTTCAAATCGTTCAAACCGCATTCCTGCGCGGCGGATTCGATAATGGAAGCGGCGTCGTCGCTTTCGCCGAAAAGGGCGATGACTTTGCTTTGTTGCCAGATTTGCTCGGTCGGCATGCCCGGCTCGCCGAAAATGGCCTGCTCGTTTTCTGTGCCGGCGTAGGCATCTTCAATGGCGGCGGACAATGCGCCGTGTTCCATCAACGCGTCGGCAAGGCGTTCGGCGACGGCATCGTTGACGTTGATGGTGATTTGTTGATAGGACATGGTGGGGCTTTCTTTTTAATAAGGCCGTCTGAAAATCGACGTTGTGCTTTCAGACGGCCTTGTAAGGTATGAAACCTGATGATGCGGGTTTATCGGTTTTTCAAACCCAGTACGTCTTGCATATCGTACAGGCCTTTTTTGCCGTTTGCCCAAACTGCGGCGCGTACAGCACCGGCGGCAAAGGTCATGCGGCTGCTGGCCTTGTGGGTGATTTCCACGCGCTCGCCGTCGGTGGCGAAGAGGGCGGTGTGGTCGCCGACAATATCGCCTGCGCGGACGGTGGCAAAACCGATGGTGGACGGATCACGCGGGCCGGTGTGGCCTTCGCGGCCGTAAACGGCGCATTCTTTGAGGTTGCGGCCGAGTGCGTCGGCAATGACTTCACCCATGCGCAACGCGGTGCCGCTTGGGGCATCGACTTTGTGGCGGTGGTGGCCTTCGATGATTTCGATGTCGTAGCCTTCGTTTAACACGCGGGCGACGGTGTCGAGGATGTGGAAGGTCAGGTTGACGCCGACGCTGAAGTTGGCGGCGAAGACAACGCCTATTTTTTCGCCTGCGGCTTGGATGGCGGCTTTGCCTGCGTCGTCGAAGCCGGTGGTGCCGATGATGATGTTGACGCCTTTTTCCACGCATTTTTGCAGGTGTTTCAGGGTTGGCTCGGGACGGGTAAAGTCGATGAGGACATCGCTTTGAGCCAGTACGGCATCTGCGTCGTCTGAAATGGTAACGCCGGTTTTGAGGCCGGAGGCGAAGCCTGCATCCAAACCCAATACTTCCGAACCGGAATGCTCGAGTGCGCCGGAAAGGACGGCATCGGGATGGTTGTTGACCGCTTCAACCAAAACGCGACCCATGCGGCCGTTGACGCCGGCAATGGCGATTTTCAATGCGCTCATGGGGCTTCCTTATTGCGGCTTGGTTTCGGTGGTCGGAACGATGTTTTGTCCGGCTTGAACCGCTTCGATGGATTTCTGAATGGCATCACCTTCGGCGCGTGTGAGGACATCGTTTTCAAAGTACAGGGTCAGGTTGCTTTGTTCTTTGATGATGCCGTTGCGGCTGGTGTTGAAAGTGTAATCCCAGCGGTCGGCATGGAAGGCGTCGCGCAGGAGTGGCGTACCGAGCAGCAGTTGGACTTGGTCGCGGGTCATACCTTGGCGCAGGGAAACCACGGCGCGCGGATTGAGCTCGTTACCTTGAATGATTTTAAGTTTGTAGGATGGAAAGTTGGATACGCGCTCGGCACTGCATGAGGCCAGACCTAAAATAGCGGCGATGGCAAGGCATAAGGCTTTATTCACGGGCTTACCTTTCTGTGTCATTTCGGGAAAGATGTTTATCATCGCTTGAATATTTTTAAAAAGCAAACGATAATCATCTTCTTAATTTTTCTTTTCGCCGATTTTCAATTGCAAGACCGGCGGCAGATTGCCGCCCTTTAACGGCCCAATAGTGGGCAAACGGGCGGAAAGTGCGTATTATAACGGTTATTACCTTACAGGGATATTGAATATTATGGAAAAATTCAGCAACATTGCGCAATTGAAAGACAGCGGTTTGAAAGTTACGGGTCCACGTTTGAAAATTTTGGACTTATTCGAGACTCATGCCGAGGAGCATTTGAGTGCGGAAGATGTGTACCGTATCCTGTTGGAAGAGGGCGTGGAAATCGGCGTGGCTACGATTTACCGTGTGTTGACCCAGTTTGAACAGGCCGGCATTTTGCAACGCCACCACTTTGAAACCGGCAAAGCGGTTTACGAATTGGACAAAGGCGATCACCACGACCACATCGTTTGCGTGAAATGCGGCGAAGTAACCGAATTCCACAATCCGGAAATCGAAGCGCTGCAAGACAAAATTGCCGAAGAAAACGGCTACCGCATCGTCGATCACGCGCTGTATATGTACGGCGTATGCGGCGAATGCCAAACCAAAACCAAACGTTAAGCAGTTTGTATGTTGATTTTTCAGACGGCCTTGGGCATTTTCAGCCTGAGGCCGTCTGAAACTTTATGGGCTTTGCGATGAAGATTCCTTTTCTTGCACCACGGGATTATCGTTTCCCCGACCCGTCTTACGCTTTGGCCGAATGCGACGGCTTGGTCGGCGTCAGCGGCGATTTGGATACGGGGCGGCTGTTGTCGGCGTATGGGCAGGGGATTTTTCCGTGGTTTAGCCGCGACGGTTGGTTTTTCTGGTATGCGGTTGCGCCGCGAGCTGTGATTGTGCCGGAAAGCCTGCATATAGGCCGTTCGCTCGCCAAAACTTTGCGTCACAAGCCGTATCGGGTAACGGTCAACCGCTGTTTTGAAAAAGTGATTGCCCATTGCGCCAATGTGCCGCGTCCGGAACAGGACGGAACGTGGATAGAACCTGCGTTTCAGACGGCCTATTTGAAGCTGCACCATCAGGGGCATGCGCATTCGTTTGAATGTTGGCTGCCGGATGAACAAGGCGAAATGCAGTTGGCGGGCGGGTTTTACGGCGTGCAAATCGGCTGCGTGTTTTATGGCGAGTCGATGTTTGCCTTGCGTCCCGATGCGTCAAAGATTGCGTTTGCCTGCGCTGTCCCGTTTCTGGAGGATTTGGGCGTTGCGCTGATAGACTGTCAGCAGGATACCGAACATATGCGCCGTTTCGGTTCGCAGCTGATGAATTTTGCCGCCTTTCAGACGGCCTTGAAGGATTTGAACGCGAAACCGTTAAAGCGGAATATCGAATGCGGCGTGGTGGCTGAAAATCTTCTGCAAAAGATTGGCGGCGAAGATTGATTTATCGGCACGGCGTGTCGGCAGAAGCAATAGTCTGTATATCGTAGCTGGAAAATTAGTTAGAAAATAAATGTCATTCCATTTACTCGAACAGGCCGTCTGAAAATCTTGGCTTAACCGAAATCCGGCCGTGTAACGCTTGGCGCTAATCATGTTAATAGCTGACGAAATCGCTTTTACATGGCAAAATAACGAGTTAAATATTTGTAATAGGGTGGCCTGAATAGGTTTCAGACGGCCCTGATCTCTTGAAGGAATCAACATGTCTTTGCAAAACATCATTGAAACGGCTTTTGAAAACCGTGCCGAAATCAATCCGAATACCGTTACCCCCGAAGTGCGTGAAGCGGTTTTGGAAACCATCCGCCAACTCGACTCCGGCAAACTGCGCGTTGCTGAGCGTTTGGGCGTGGGCGAATGGAAAGTCAACGAATGGGCGAAAAAAGCCGTATTGCTGTCTTTCCGCATTCAGGACAATGAAATCCTCAACGACGGTGTGAACAAATACTTCGACAAAGTGCCGACTAAATTTGCCGATTGGTCTGAAGACGAATTCCGCAGCGCAGGTTTCCGCGCAGTTCCGGGTGCGGTTGCCCGCCGCGGCAGCTTTGTGGCGAAAAATGTCGTATTGATGCCTTCTTATGTCAATATCGGCGCATACGTTGACGAAGGTGCGATGGTCGATACTTGGGCGACTGTCGGCTCTTGCGCGCAAATCGGTAAAAATGTGCACTTGAGCGGCGGCGTCGGCATCGGCGGCGTACTCGAGCCTCTGCAAGCCAGCCCGACCATTATTGAAGACAACTGCTTCATCGGTGCGCGTTCTGAAATCGTTGAGGGCGTGATTGTCGAAGAAGGCAGCGTGATTTCCATGGGCGTGTTCATCGGTCAATCCACCAAAATCTTTGACCGTACTACCGGCGAAATCTATCAAGGCCGCGTACCGGCTGGTTCGGTTGTCGTATCCGGTAGCATGCCTTCCAAAGACGGCAGCCACAGCCTCTACTGCGCGGTTATCGTTAAACGCGTGGACGCACAAACCCGTGCGAAAACCAGCGTGAACGAATTGTTGCGCGGTATCTAATCGGATAACGATTGCGCTGACTGAGGGTAGGTAGCAAAGCCTGCTTTACGGTCGGGTTTAAACAAAAACAGGCAGAATATTCTGCCTGTTTTTTTATGGCTTAAAGGCCGTCTGAAACGATTTCAGACGGCCTTTTATTTTTGTTTAAGAGTAATCGAAGGAGAGGGGTTCCCTGCCTGAAATTACGCTTTCGGCCAGTCGGCGCAATAGTATTGCCAATAGGTTTCGATAAAAGGAATTTCGCCGTAATCGCACAACCAAGGTTTGGCGCGTGTGGTGTAGTGGATAACGGGCGGGACAGTGTCGGGTTTGGGGAATACTTCTCCGAGGTTTCGTTTTTGGAAGTATTCGACTGCGCCGGTTTGGAAGTTCCAAGATTCTTCTAGTTGCAGCCAGTTTTTTTGAAATACGGTGTTTAGAAAGCATTGGTCGCCGTAGGGAACGGATTTGTCAATGGTGGTAGCAGTTTGCAGCAGTTGCGCTGCGATATTGTGTTCCCGCCATTGCGCCAGGTCGACCAACAACATACCGGAATTGAAATAGGGCGTAGTGTGCAGGCCGGTCGGGTGATTCCATTCGGTACGGGCAAGAAAGGAGTCTTGTACCGCTGCAACGGGATAACCGCGCATATCGAGGTTGAACAAATCATGCAGGGATTGGGTAACCACCATATCGCTGTCGAGATACAGGGCGCGATCGACAGGCAGATGTTGCATCATCAGACGGAAAAATGCGGCATCCGAAATATGGGGTAGGCGGCGATATTGGCTGAAGTCCATCTCGATTTTGACATCATTCAGACGGCTGCCGCTGGCTGCGAGCTTTTGGTTGGTATAGTCGATCCATTCCCGCCTGAAGGTATTGTGCATGAGGTAGAAATTGACATTTGTGTTGTGAGTACAGATGGATTTCATCAGGGTATGAACTTGCTCGGCATAGCCGGTATCGGCGGCAAGGACGATGGTGATGTTGCTCATTGGTTAAATTCCCTTTATTTGCAATGTCTTAAGTTTTATCAGTCATTTTCTTGGTCTTGCGCGGTCGGCAAGGTGGCGTGGTCTTCGTTTTCCGACATGGCTTTTTCTAATAAATCGCGTTGCAGCTGTTTGCCGGCTTTGATGCCCAATTTGCGCAGTTTTTCGGTGCTGCTGATGAGATTGCCCCTGCCGGAAACCAAGCGGCCATAGGCCGTCTGAAACTGGGATTGAGCCTGACCGAGCGCTTTATTGATGCCGTCCATGCTTTCGACAAAGCCGACAAATTTGTCATAAAGTTTGCTGCCTGCCTCGGCAATGGCCAGTGCGTTTTGGTTTTGCTGCTCGTTGCGCCAGATGTTGGCAACGGTGCGCAGGGTGGCGAGCAGGGTGCTGGGGCCGGTCAGCATGATGCGTTTGTCGAAACACTCTTGGAAGAGGTTTGGATCATGTTGCAGGGCGAGGAGATAGGCCGGTTCGACAGGGACGAACATAAAGACGAAGTCCAACGTTTTGACGCCCTCAAGGTCAGTGTAATCTTTTGCTGCCAAGCTTTTGATGTGGGCGCGGATGCTGGCGACGTGGTTGGCAAGCTCGCGCTCTGCTTCTGCGCCGGTGCTTTGCGTATAGCGGACGTAGGCGGTCAGCGATACTTTGGAGTCGATGACGATTTGTTTGTTGTCGGGCAGATTGATGAGGACGTCGGGCTGGAGGCGGCGTTGGGTGCCATCTGCTTCGTGGCGGACGCTAGAGGCTTGAACGATGTATTCGCGGCCTTTCTGTAGGCCGGAATTTTCCAATACGCTTTCCAAAATCATCTCGCCCCAGTTGCCTTGGGTTTTGTTTTGCGTGCCGGTCAGCGCGGTGGTCAGCGCTTTGGCATCGTGGTGGAGCTGGGTGTTGAGGGTTTGCAGGCGTTTGAGCTCGTTTTCGATGGTCAAGCGTTCTTTGGCTTCTTTTTCATAAGTCTGCTGAACCAGCTCGCTGAAGCCGTGGATGCGTTCGTTGAGCGGATTGAGCAGTTGTTGGAGATGGTCGTGGTTTTGTTCGGTAAAGCGGCGGCTTTTCTCTTCCAAAATAGTGTTGGCGAGGTTTTGGAACTGGTCGCTCAGGTTTTTACGCGCATCTGCCAGCAGGGTCAGTTTTTCTTCGGCAGCCTGACGGTCTTTTTCCGATTGGGTGTTGAGGCGCTCGTTTTGGACTTGAAGCGCGTGATTTTGCTCCAAAAGAGCGGCGTATTCTTGTTTCAGACGGCCTTGTTCGGCTTCCTGTTGCTGTAAAAGGCTGTTTTTATCGTCGATATTGGCTTTTTCTTGCGTCAGTTGTGTGGA
The DNA here is from genome assembly GCF_001814095.1 of Neisseria sp. HMSC068C12. NCBI lineage: Bacteria > Pseudomonadati > Pseudomonadota > Betaproteobacteria > Neisseriales > Neisseriaceae > Neisseria > Neisseria sp. HMSC068C12. Next base: position 62,608 of record NZ_KV814776.1, read on the forward strand.
GAGGCGTTCGTTTTGGACTTGCAGCGCATGGTTTTGCTCTAACAGCGTATCGTAGTCTTGTTTTAGACGGCTTTTTTCCGTTTCCTGCTGTTGTAAAAGCGTATTTTTATCCGCACTCAATGCCTGCTCTTGAACCAGCTGCGTGTTTAATCGCTCATTGTTGATTTGCAGGTTTTGCGCGCTTTGCTGCCATTTTGCACATTCGTGTTTTAAAGCTTCGGCTTCGGCCTCGCAATCTTGCAGATAGGCAATCTGTTTTTCGGCCGCGGCAAAGCGGTTGCCCGTCTCCTGCAATTCGTCTTGCAATTCCTGCACGGTATGGCGGCTTTGCGCCAAATCCGCCGCAGTTTGAGCCTGCACCTGTTCGGCAAACTCATGCAGGCGGCGGCTTTCGGCCAATTCTTGCAAAACAATAAAGTGTCGGCTTTGGGCTTGGTAGCGTGTTATCAGCCAAGCAAACAGCGCGCCGATAAAAAATGCGGCCGCGCCGGTCAGGATTAGGGTGTTGTTCATGCTGGAAATAGTCAATATGCAGAATGTTTCACTATATCATATATTTGCAGCGCATTTTATGGTCGGATATGCGCTAGAAACGTGTGTTTTCTTTAAAAGAAGCTATCAAAGGTATTGGTTTTGACTAAATGAATATTTGGTTTGCAAAAAAATATAATTTTGTAACATTTTGAATTTAAAAATATATTTAATTTAGAGTGCAATTTTGCAACAAAAAAGGAGGGATTTTATGGGCGCAACAAGATACGTTTGTAGTGTGTATGTAATTAAGACATCGGTGTCATTGAGAAAGACATCGGTGTCATTTTCAAAACAAAATATAAATTAACTAAAATCTAAATTATGTATATTTTTAGTATTTTATCTTTACGAAAAAGTTGTATTAATTAACGATTAACACGGTATGATTCGTCCTGTCAGCAGCGCAGATGCCGGCGAGAAAATGTGTATGTTGTTAAATAACATTTTGTATCTATGAAAAAGGACTACTTAAAATGGGATATTTAATAACGCTTGCTGCCGCTTCTTTAATCGGCATGTCGGGATACCGGCCTCCGCCCTCGGCGTCGCCTACAATATCGAAACGGTAGTACACAAATAATTCAATCATAAACGAATTAATTACAATACTTCAGAAAACGCAACTTAGGCCGTTTTTCGGCCGACAGACAAGAAAGTGAGATAAACAATGAAAACTTTAATCAAACTGGCAGCAGCCTCTTTAATCGGTATGTCCGGCCTGACCGTCGGTGCAACCAATATCGCCCACAATATGGCTGATGCCGATAAATAAAAAATACACAACACACCCTTAAATACACAGAAAAGAGTTAAAATGAAAACATTAATCAAATTGGCTGCGGCTTCTTTGATCGGTATGTCCGGTTTGACAGTTGGTGCGACCAAAATCGCAAAAAATATGGCAGAAGCTGCCAATAAATAAACGCAAGTGAAATTAAGCTTGTTTTGGTGATAAAAAAGGCCGTCTGAATATTCAGACGGCCTTTGTATTTGATGGCAAACCGTTTTATTTGCCGATACAGAAGCGCGAGAAAATCACGCCCAGCAAATCGTCGGCGGTAAATTCGCCGGTGATTTCGCTGCAGGCGTTTTGGGCGAGGCGCAGGTGTTCGGCGAAAAGCTCGATTTGGTTGTTGTTGCAGAGTGCGGCGTTTTCCAGCTCGGCTTCGGCTTCGTGCAAGGCGTTGAGGTGGCGGCTGCGGGCGAGGAACAGGCTTTCGCTTTCGCCCTGCCAGCCGACTTCCTGCAATAGGGCGTGTTTGAGCAAGTCGAGACCCGCGCCGGTTTTGGCGGACAGGCTGATGACACTTTCCACACCGGTTTGCGCGAGGCCGTCTGAACGGACGGCGACAGGTTCGCCGGTCAGGTCGGCTTTGTTGTGGATTTCGATTTTTTTCAAACCTTCGGGCAGGCTGTTTAAAATCGCTTGGGTTTTGGCGTTCACACCTTCGCGCGGGTCAATCAGAATCAGGGCGACATCGGCTTCGGAGACGGCTTTGCGGCTGCGTTCGATGCCGATTTGCTCGACCACGTCGTCGGTTTCGCGCAGGCCAGCGGTGTCGATGATGTGAACGGGCACGCCGTCGAGGGTGATTTGTTCGCGCACGGTGTCTCGGGTGGTGCCGGCGATGTCGGTTACGATGGCGATGTCGTCGCCAGCTAAGGCGTTGAGCAGGCTGGATTTGCCGACGTTGGGCGCGCCGACGAGGACGACGTTCATGCCTTCGCGCAAAATCGCACCTTGTTCCGCACTGGCAAGCACGGTTTTCAGACGGCCTTGCAGCGCTTGGAGCTTGCCGCGCGCGTCGGCGGCTTCGAGAAAGTCGATGTCTTCTTCGGGGAAGTCCAGCGTGGCTTCAACCAGCATCCGCAAAGTAATAAGGTCGTCCACCAGCTCGTGTATGTGTTGGGAAAACGCGCCTTTGAGCGAACGCAATGCCATGCGGGCGGCGGACTTGCTGGAGGCGTCGATGAGGTCGGCGACGCTTTCGGCTTGGGCTAGGTCGAGTTTGTTGTTGAGGAAGGCGCGTTTGGTAAATTCGCCCGGCTCCGCCATGCGCGCGCCCAGTTCGAGGCAGCGCGAGAGCAACATGTCCATCACGACAGGGCCGCCGTGCCCCTGCAATTCAATCACGTCTTCGCCGGTAAAGCTGGCGGGAGCGGCGAAGTAGAGCAGGATGCCGTTGTCTATCGGCTGTCCGTCGCCGCCGAGAAAGTCGGTGTAAAGCGCGGTGCGCGGTTTGGGCGTTTTGCCGCCGCTGAGGGTTTGCGCCAAAGGCAGCAGGTTTTTGCCGGAAAGACGGATCACACCGACGCCGCCGCGTCCGGGTGCGGTGGCGATGGCGGCGATGGTGGGTTGGGTTGCGGACATGGTTGGCTCGTATCTGGAATTTAATAGACGGTATTATATAGTGATTTCACGATGATGCAGGCCGTCTGAAAACCTTGATTTCGGTTTCAGACGGCCTTTGACTTTGATGGAATTAAAATGATGAACCTTCCTGCTTCAGAAATTCTGCTTCTTCTTCCGTGGTTTTACGCCCCAATACGGCGTTACGGTGCGGATAGCGTCCGAAGTGGTCGATGATGACTTTGTGTTTGATTTCAAAGGCCAATGCGTTTTCATTGGTATAGCGTTCAAACAGCGGTACGGCTTGTTCATGGATAACTTGGCTTTCGCTGTGCATCAACGGCATCAGCATGAAATGGCGTTCATGCGGAAGGAGGTCGGCGAAGCCGGGTTGGCGAACGGCTTCTTGGGCAAGAATGAGTGCAGCAGTATCTTGGGCAAACGCTTGAGGGCTGTCGCGGAACAGATTGCGCGAGAATTGGTCAAGAATAATGATTTCGGCGAGCCTGCCTTGCAGAGTATCGCGCCAGTGTGAAAGTTCGCCGCGAGCTGCCTGCTGCCAGATATCGAAAAATTGAGCGCGAATTTGGGCATCGAATCCATTGTTGCGGGCAAATTGGAAAGGGTGGTTTTCTTCGGTAAACCAGAAATCTAAGACAGTTTGAGGTGTCATGAAAACTCCTTGAAATAGAGTACAGGGAAAATTGAGGCCGTCTGAAAAATTAGAGAGATGCTTTCAGATCATCTTAACCATCAGCGCTTGCGTGAGAAAAGATCGGTAGCGGAGCGGATTGTTGCTCACAATATACAATTTATGATCTACATCTTTTCAGGATGGGCTCCTTACTACTCTGGTACAGTTCCTTCACTTTGTTCAAAATATTTTTGTAATTTTGATATAAATTGCCGACAGATTTTATTCGTATGTGGAGACGACGACAATATTTTGCACTTGGAAAACTTTGCTTGCGTTGCCGACATAAGCTGTTGCACCAATCACTGCGATTTTCATGTGTGACTTCTTGTTGAGATTCGATTGATGAGATGAGCGCATGCAAAGGCCGTCTGAAACTTTTAGTTTCAGACGGCCTTTAAATTAAGATGATTAAACAGCGGCGACGGTAAAGCGTTCAAACAAATGCGCTTTGTTTTCCGCATCGTTGGCGATGGCGACTGCCAAATCGGCCACGCTGATGCCTGCCGGAATTTCACCGTCCATCAGCAAATCGTCTTTACCCAAGCGGTATTTGCTGGTTTTGTCTTCGCTGAAACCGCCGTCCGCGCCCAGTCGTGCCGGAGGGGAAACGAAAGACCAGTTCACGTCGCGGCGCGGCAGGAGTTCTGCCAAGAGATGGCGTGCGGCATTGGCGCCGTCGAAAATTTCTTTCGGGAAGTCGGGCGTATCGATAACTTGCAAACCGGGTGCCACATACAGGCTGCCCGCGCCGCCGACGACCAACAAATAAGGCACCTGTGCTGCTTTTGCCGCTTCGACGATGCTGTTTGCGCCACGTGTGAAATCCGTGCCAATGTTGGGATTGGTCCAGCCCGGGTTGAACGCGCTGACTACGGCATCAAAACCGGCCAGTTTGTCGGCAAAATCTGCTGCGTTGACATCTGCGGAGACTGCGGCAACATTTTGCGCTTGGAAAACTTTGTCTGTGTTGCGAGCGAAAGCGGTTACTTCATGACCGCGGCCTGCCAATTCTTGAACGACTGCGTTGCCGACATAACCAGTTGCACCGATAACTGCGATTTTCATGTTTGATTCCTTGTGGGGATGTGATTGATTAGATGAGTGCATTGTAAGGCCGTCTGAAGCGCTTGATAATCCCTGATTTACTGTTATTATTGTGAAGTTGAACTACATAATTAGTCGAAATGCAAGACATCAAACCCCTGCTCGTTTTCGCTGCCGTCCTCGAACACGGCAGTATGAACGCCGCTGCGGCCACGTTGGGCATGACGCCGTCTGCCGTCAGCCAGCACATCAACCGCCTCGAAACCCTGCACGGCATCAAGCTGTTAAACCGCAGTACGCGCAGTCTTGCGCCGACCGATGCCGGCCGCGCCTTGGGCGAATACTGCCGCCGCCTCGCCGCCACGCTTGCCGATACGCGTACCGTTATCGACAATCTGAAAACCGAACCCGTCGGCGAATTGCGGATTTCCTTGACGTCTACGGTCATCGAGTCCCGCGCTTTTCAGATGGCCTTTTCACGATTGCAAACCGAGTTTCCCAAAATCCGTCCTGTCCTTAATTTCAGCGATACTTTGGACGACCTGCAACACAATCAGACCGACATCGCCATACGCGGCGGCGACCGAGCTTTGGACGATCCCAATCTTATCGCACGTCATCTCGTGACTTGGCCGTACATAATTTGCGCCGCGCCGGATTATCTTGACCGACATCCGCCCATTACCCATCCCTCTCAGCTTCATGCACACCGCTGGCTGCATTTTTTACCTGTCCGCACGACCTTGCAAAATGGTGAAGAAAGCTATTTCCTTGACGTCGCCGACAGCATTGCCTGTACGCATCTTGCCGCCGTGTGCAGCCTGACCGAAAGTGGATTTGGTTTGTCTTTGCAAGTGGGCGGCGAAGTGAGGGAGAAAATTGCACAAGGCCGTCTGAAAGCGGTTTTGCCTGAATGGACATTACCACCGGTCAGCCTTTATTTGGTAACGCCTTATCGTGTGCAGTCTGCCAAAACCGAGGCTGCCGTGCGCATTTTTACCGAGAGTTTTGCCAAGGAAGGGGATTTATGAACGCGGAAAATTGGAGCGTTTACCTGATTTTGTGCGAAAACGGCGCGTTTTATTGCGGCATCAGCAACCGTCCGCAAGAGCGATTTGCGGCGCACTTGTCAGGAAAAGGCGCGAAATACACGCGTTTGAACAAGCCTGTCGAGATGCGCATCGTTTCAGACGGCCTGAACAAGAGTGAAGCGCTAAAACAGGAAATCGGCATTAAGAAATTGACGGCAGAGCAGAAGCGGGGATTGTGGACTGAAGCTGAAACCTTGGCAAAAGGCTAATGGCATTGGATTAAATTGTAGTCGGAATATGAAAAACTCTATAAACAAGTAAGCCTGCCGGTGTCTTTTGCATGGCCAAGCGGCAAATGTTTATTAACATGATTCAAAAAGGCCGTCTGAAACCTGATTGGGATTCAAACGGCCTGTTTGGATGGGGATGGCTTTTAGGTTGACGCTACTTATGGAGAAGTCGGTAAAAAGTTGAATTCTAAAAGAAACTTTGAAAATAAAATGAGTAACTGCTTGAACAATAAAATGAAAGTTATCGCATTTCATGACAAATGGGGTGAATTTCTATCCGAGTGGAGAGGTGGTGTCAATATGTTTTTCAGTTTTTGAGACAAAATCTGATTTATACCAATATTTATTATAGTGTAGGTCAAAAGTATTAGTTTCTATGCTAGAATTTTTAAGCTGTTTATATAAAACAGTGATTTAAATAAAATTAAGGAAAGACAGAACATGAACAAATTACTGATTGCCGTAATGATGATGGCTGGTTTGACAGCTTGTTCCCAAGAGGCTAAACAGGAGACACAAGAGACTGCTCAAGCCGTTGCATCTGAAGTGAAAAACGAAGCCGCTTCTGCTGCCGATGCGACTGCATCTGCCGCTCAAGAAGCTGCCGATAAGGTTGAAGCCGCCGCCAGCAAAGCAGAGGAAGCCGCCAAACCTGAAGAAGCCGCCAAGCCTGAAGAGAAAGCCGAAGCGCCTGCCGCTGAAGCCAAGCCTGCCGAATCCGCCAAAGTGGACGGCAAAGCTGTTTTTGAAGCGAACTGTAAAGCATGCCACAGCGGCTTGATTCCCGGCGCTCCGGCCGTAGGCAAAAAAGAAGACTGGGCGCCTCGCATTAAACAAGGTAAAGACACTCTGCACAAACACGCAATCGAAGGCTTCCAAGCCATGCCTGCCAAAGGCGGCAACGGCAGCTTGAGCGACGATGAAGTGAAAGCCGCAGTTGACTACATGGCCAACGAATCCGGCGCTAAATTCTAAACCGCACCGATTGAAACGCACCTTGTCACAAGGTGCGTTTTTTATGGGCAGACGGATGAAAGTTGAAATAGGGCCGATAAACAGGCAAAGGCCGTCTGAAACATTTTATTTTGAAGCACAATCGGCTAAAATCAGGCGAATTATTTTATGCAGGAGCAAACCATGAGCAATCAACACGACAACGTAGATGCCGGCGAAATCGCCAAGTTCAGCCAAATCGCCGACAAATGGTGGGATAAAAACGGCGAATTCAAGCCCCTGCATGACATCAACCCCTTGCGCCTAAACTATATCGACGGCTATACCGGATTGGCAGGCAAATGTGTGTTAGATGTAGGCTGCGGTGGCGGTATTTTGTCGGAAAGCATGGCCAAACGCGGTGCAGAACACGTGACCGGCATCGATATGGCGGAAAAATCCCTGCAAACCGCCGCTGCCCATGCGGCCAGCCAACACGTTGCCAATATCGATTACCGCTGCATCCGCGTTGAAGACCTCGCCGCCGAGCAGCCGCATAGCTTTGACGTGGTAACGTGTATGGAAATGATGGAACACGTTCCTGATCCGTCTGCCATCGTTCAAGCCTGTGCGAAACTGGTCAAACCTGACGGCATGGTGTTTTTCTCCACCATCAACCGCAATCCCAAATCTTATCTGCATCTGATTGTCGGCGCGGAATATCTGTTGAAATTCGTCCCCAAAGGCACGCACGACTGGAAAAAATTCATTACGCCGGCAGAACTTGCGCGTATGTGCCGCCAAGCCGGATTGGATACCGTCGGCAGCAAGGGCATGACCTACAATTTGTTGAGCGGTCGTTATTCCCTGTGCGACTCGACCGAGGTTAACTATATGGTGGCCTGCCGTCCGGCGTAAAGTTCAACTGATAAAACACACGGGCTTGCCCGATATTTGAAACGGTATGTCGAAAGCAGCTTGATACAAATATCGGTAAGGTAAATCAGGCCGTCTGAAAAGAAAAAAGGCATGTTCGATACATGCCTTTTTTGTCTGTGCAGTGCAGCTGTCGCCCTTATTCCGTCCAAGACGAATACGGATGTTTGCTCAAATACGCATTGGTGAATTTACCGTCTGACGTGATTTCCTTGCCCAGCCAAGACGGTTTGGGAAACTCGGTATCTTCAGACGGCAATTCGATTTCCGCCACAATCAATGGCGCATTGTCGCCGAAATATTCGTCGATTTCATACACAAAACCTTCAAATTCGACCCGATAGCGGTATTTTTCCATTTTAAACGGGCACATATCCGCCATCATCACTTGCGCGTGAGCCAGCGGAATTTCGTATTCAAACTCGCTGCGCGTCATGTCGGAAATATAGCCTTTCAGGGTCAGCCATGCTTGCGAACCGATAATCCGCACGCGGATGGTGCGCTCTTTTTCCACGCTCAAATAGCCCTGTTGCAACACCAGCGGCTCGCTTGCCGCTTTGCGCCAACTGTCATCTGCCAGTAAAAAGCGGCGTTCGATTTCGACCGTCATGAATTCTTTCCTTATTTACCAAACAGGCCGTCTGAAGATCAAAACGGCTTGAAAACCACCATATAAAGCGCGGCCACCATCATCAATACGGGGAGTTCGTTGAATACCCGATACCAGCGGTGCGAATACACATTGCTGCCGTTTTGAAAACGGCGCAGCAGCAGGCCGCAATAAAGCTGGTAAGCCAAGAGCAGCAGGCCGCACAATAATTTAACCGCCAGCCAGCCGTTGCCCCACCAATTATTTACAAACCCGATGGCCGCGCCAAATATCAGCGTTCCCCAGCCCAAAGGCGACATAAAGCGGTACAGCCTGCGCGACATATCCGTCAGCCGTACATATTCCACGCTACCAGGCTCTAATTGCGCCAGATTCACATAAATCCGCGGCAGATAAAACAGTCCGGCAAACCAAGAAATCACAAAAAATATGTGTAACAGCTTAAACCACAAATACATTTCAGACGGCCCCAAAACCTAAAACCATTATTTTATCCGCAATACGGCCCGAGCCAAAACAAAATAGTCAAAACAATCCGATTTAGTGCGCCGCAACAATGTGTTGCAGGCGCGATTTTACCCAAAAACCAAATTGTAAATTTCGCAACAATATGCAAGTTAATATATGCACAATGCAAAAAACTTGTTAAAATCCTATGCTATTTAATTATAAAAACATTATGGACGGAAAACATGAAACAATTTGAAATCAGCAACAGCGTCAGGAAAGAGCTTAGCAACTACCTGAATACGCACAATCTAAACCTCAAAGCCGCCATGGACAACGAAACAACCAATGGCGAAGTCGCGGCCATCGTTCACGCAGGATTGCCGGCGATGATTCGGAAAATCTATTCTTTGGAAAAAATGAAAACCTTTTTCTGGACGAAAAAAGATTTGATGATGGAATTTATCAATATGCGTTTGGCTGCCGGCGATAAAAAAGGCAAAAACTAATTTTAGCGATGGGCAGGGGGAGATAGGGGTTTGAAATGCGGACTTCTGTTTTTCTCGAAGTCTTGTTAGGGATAGGTGTACTCATTGTTCCTAATAAATTTTGACAACCGAAAGGTCGTCTGAAATTCAAATGATAGGGCATGGGAACATGCCCTGTTTTTATGGGCGGTTGGTCTGCATTGGGAAAATATTGAGCTTGGCAATCATTGCGGCGTTCCGCGCCGGGTAGTTTTATCGGTTGAATGGTTTTATTTGTTTTGCTGAACATATTGAATGGATTATAAAAAGGCCGTCTGAAATATTTCAGACGGCCTTTAGCGTTGAATCAGCAATTAAAACGGCGGATTTTCAAATCAAGCTGCGTTGTCGAAACCGCTGTGGCGGAGCAGGGCATCCAGGCTTGGTTCGCGGCCGCGGAAGGCTTTGAAGGATTCGGCTGCGTTGCGCGAACCGCCGACGGCCAGTATTTCTTTCCAGAAGCGGCGGCCTGTTTCGGCAACATCGTCGCTTTCTTCAAAAGCGGCGTAAGCGTCCGCGCTCAAAACTTCCGCCCATGCGTAGCTGTAATAGCCTGCGGAGTAGCCGCCGGCGAAGATGTGGCTGAAGCTCAAGGCAAAGCGGTTGTATGCCGGCGGTTGGGTTACGGCGACTTCTTGGCGCACTTTGTCCAAGATTTGCGGCCATTCTTTCAGACGGCCTTCATCTTCCTGATGGTAGATTTCCATGTCGAAGAGGGCAAATTCCATTTGACGGACGAGGAACATACCGCGTTGGAAGTTTTTAGCCGCGTGCATTTTGTCGAACAGCTCTTTCGGCAATACCGCGCCGGTTTCTTCGTGCGAGGACATTTGCGCCAATACGTCGTATTCCCAAACGAAGTTTTCCATGAATTGGCTGGGCAGCTCGACCGCGTCCCATTCGACGCCGTTGATGCCGGATACGCCCACTTCGTCAACTTGGGTCAACAAGTGGTGCAGGCCGTGGCCGGTTTCATGGAAGAGGGTGATGATTTCGTCGTGGCTCAAACGCGCTTCTTTGTCGCCGACCGGCGGGGTGAAGTTGCAGACGAGGTAAGCAGTCGGCAGTTGCAGCGTACCGTCGGCGAAACGGCGGCGGCTTTTGTAGCCGTCCATCCATGCGCCGCCGCGTTTGCCTTCGCGTGCGTACAAGTCCATGTAAACGCCGCCGATGGTTTGGCCGTCTTGTTTCAGCTCGAAATAGCGCACGTCTTTGTGCCAAACGGGGACGGTTTTTTCAGCCAGCTCGATGCCGTAGAGTTTTTTGATTTGGGCAAACAGGCCTGCCAATACTTTGCTGATAGGGAAGTATTTTTTCACTTCGGTTTCGCTGAAGGCGTATTTGGCTTGACGCAGTTTTTCGGCGGCGTAGCTCAAATCCCAAGATTGCGGATCTTCGATATTCAGGCTCTCGCGTGCAAAGGCTTTGATTTCGGCAAAGTCTTTTTCGGCAAACGGTTTGGCGCGGCGGGCAAGGTCGTGCAGGAAGTTTAAAACCTGTTCGGGCGTGTCGGCCATTTTGGTTGCCAGCGACAGCTCGGCGTAGTTTTTGAAACCGAGCAGTTTGGCGGTTTTCAATGCGTTTTCGAGAGTGCGGTCGATGTTGGCCGTATTGTCGAATTTGCCGTCGTCAGACAATTCGCTGGCGCGGGTAACGTAGGCACGGTAGATTTGTTCGCGCAGTTCGCGGTTGTCGGCGTATTGGATGACGGCGAGGTAGTGCGGAATTTGCAGGCCGATTTTGTAGCCTGTTTTACCTTCGCTTTGCGCGGCGGCGGCAAACATGGCGAGGGAGTCTTCGGGAATGCCGGCAAGCGGCGCGGCATCGTCAAAGTGAATGCCGAAAGCGTCGGTTGCGTCTTGGATGTTTTGTGCGAATTTGGCACCCAGTTGCGCGCCTTCGGTTTGCAGTTGCGCCAGTTCTGCCTGCTGTTCGGGCGGCAATTCGGCACCGCTGAGGACGAAATCGCGCAAGTCGTGGTTGAGCTTGGTTTGCTGCGCCGGGGAGAGGGTGTCGAATTCGGCAGAGTTTTTGATGATTTTAAAGCGGTTGTACAACTCGATGTCTTGACCGATTTCGGTGAAGAAGATGGTGATTTCTGGCATCAATTCGTTGTATACGGCACGCAATTCGGGCGTGTCGACTACGGAGTTGAGATGGGAAACCACGCTCCAAATGCGGCCGACGCGTTCGGTAATGTCGGTCAGTTTTTCGACGGTGTTGGCCCAGTCGGTGTGCGTTTGCGCTTTGATGGCGGCGATTTGTTCGCGCGCTTCGGCAATGGCGGTTTGCAGGGCGGGTTTGATGTCTTCGGTTTTGATTTGGTCGAAACGGGGTTCTTCGCCCAAGTGGAGCAGGACGTTGTCGCTCATATGGTTTCTCCTGAATAAGATGGATTCAGACGGCCTTGTGGCCGTCTGAAAAGAAAACGATAGGCGTTATATGGTGGCAGACAGGCAGAATTAAAGTGTCCTGCCTTCCTGTCGGCCAATCTTATTCTGCGCCGCGCGGATTGGCGTGCAATGGCGCAGCCAGCTCGAGGCGCATAGTGGTGCCTTCTGGGGCATAAACCGCATTGGCAACATTGGTTTGCAGGGATTCGGCAAACGAGCCGCGATACACTTTTGCGCCTTGGTGGGTCAGGTTGGATTGCACGTCGACGTACACTTCTCCGCCGATTTGACGCCAGAGGTAGCAGAAGGTGTAGTCTTCAGACAGGTAGCGTTTGCTTTCGGGATCGACCATGCAGTCGAAGAAGCGGTAGTGCAGGCCTTTGTTTTCCGGGCTGTAGTCGCTGTCGGAGACGTAGTTCAACTCGGGGTAGGCCTCTATCATTTTTTCAAATACGCTGCGTTTGATAACCATGAAGCCGGTTGGCGCGTCATGGACTTTCATAAAACCGTCTTCATCGACTTTCAATACGATTTCACCGTTTTCATCTTTGTCGTTGGTGTTGACGGTGTAAGAAGTGTACATACGCTCAAAATCGGCTTGGGTCATGCCGGCCGGAAGGCCTGCTTTCGGCCAGTTTTCGCGTTTGAGCGGATAAACGCCGGCTACAACGTCTTTATCGGCCAAGAGCAGGCGGTAGAATGAGTCGGGAGAGAAGCCGATGTCGGAGTCAATCCAGAATAAATGCGTCCATTCTTTGTTTTCCAAAAATTTGGCCACGCAGTTGTTGCGCGCGCGCGTAATCAGGCTTTCGCCGCGCTGCATCATTACTTGCAGCGGCAGGCCGAGGGAGGCGTTGGTGTGGACGATGTTCAGAAGCGAGAGGGTGTAGTTGTGGAAATATTTGCCGTCATGGCTGGGGGTCATAATGACGGGATACATTTCGGCAAGGGCTGATTCGGGCAACATGACTTTTCCTTATTGTTGATTGTGAACTTCATTATTGTAAGGGATTTAATTGTATCAATAAACAAACCGTACTATTTTGTTTGGTTGATCAGTCGGTATTGCGTGCGCAAAAATTCGTCTAAGACGGCCTGTTGTATTTCCAGCCGTTTGGAAACGGGGGAGGCGAAGCGTACGATGATGTGGTACACCTTGTCATCATGCGGCACGCGGGACACGCGCGGCTGGGCGGCGGGGGTAATAAAGAGTTTTTGCGCTTGAACGTTTTCCAAATATTGTTGGATAACGGGAACATAGGCTGCGCACAAGGGCTCAAGAACGGCTTTCAGACGGCCTATGATTTCGTCCGAATCCAAATGAATCGGCACGGGGATTTCCACCGTATGAATCACATAATTGCCCAAAATATTGTCGCGGCGCACGGTGTGGCTCAGAAGCAGGCTGTTGGGAAACGAGAGCGTTTTGCCGGAAAGTTGGCCGATCAATGGATTAGGGCCGATTTGCATCATCAGCGTGTTCAGCATATTGATATCGACCACCCGTCCGCGCAGGCCGTTGATTTCGATGTAGTCTCCGATGGAGTATTGTTTGGTTACCGAGCGCAGGATGCTGCCGGACAAACACATAATCAGCTCTTTGGTTGCCACCACAATCGCCGCGGCCACTGCAAACATCGACAAGGCCAAAGTTTGAATCTGCGCCGCCCAAATCATCGCCAGCCCGAGCAGGATCAGCAACATGGTCACGTTGCGGCTGAACACCAGCGAGCGGCGTTTGTTTTCAATGCTCAAATCCGGATGGCTGCGAAAATGCGCCGAGAGCAAAATGCTGCGCCCGGCAATGACGGCCACAATCATCAATACCGACATCAATGCCGATTTAATGATTTCTTCACTGACAGGCAAAGCGTTCAGCCATTCATGCATGGTGTTCCACATAATCCTGTTTCCTTTCCCTTCTTAGGCCGTCTGAAAACCCACGCGTTCAAAAATTTCTGCCGCACACGCTTCCGATACCGCAAACAAAGTTGCCACGCTGCCCAAAGCCCGTTGCGTAGCCGCACTCAAATCATCACGGCACACTTCGCCCAGCCACTCAACCGGCCGCACCAGCGACATTTTTTCATCGTCCCATTGCGGACAATGTACCGCGCCGCCCGTAATCCTGCCGACCCGATAACGGCGCAAAGCAGGCGAGTAGGTCAGTACGGCATCTCCATCAGCCAATTCGTTGACAAACCGCCACACCTGAGCCGCGCCCGATTGCGCCGTTCTCAACTTCACATCCGGTACGGCCGAACGGTAAATATCGGTCAGCTCCTCACGGCCAAAACCCTTGGCCGCCGCTTCGGCCAGCATAGGCCAGGCCAATGCCGCAACACCGCGTTCAAAAAATACATCATAAAGCGCACCTTGCGTGCTGCGAACCATATAAAGTTTGGCTTGTTTTCCCATTACAGTACCTGTTTGTTTGAAGGATTCATCCCTTTGTTTCCATGTTACCTGTTACGGCTGAAAAATTCGATATTTTACATTGCCGGAAGGGTTTGAAGTTCTCGCTGAAAATAAATGAATTATAGATGAAAGGCCGTCTGAAAAATAAAATAGGCTTATATATCAACAGATGATATAGCGTAACAATATATTAATAACTGTAAAATTATTTACGTTTGCATCAAAAAAAGATAAGATGGAATAATCAATCGAGAAAGATTGCTATTCACTGAACATTAGGAGAGAAAAATGACCTGTAAAACCCACGAACATCATGACCACGTTCACAGCGCAAACTGCGGCCACACTGCCATCAAACACGAAGGCCACGTCGATTATCTGCACGACGGCCACCTGCACCATGAGCACAACGGCCACTACGACGAGCATGCTCTGAGCGTCAATGAAACCAACCCTGACGGCTGCCATCCGGTTGACACCTGCCACGGCCACGTTCACGGCGAAGGTTGCGGCCACGAAGCCGTACCGCACGGCGATCACGTTGACTACATCGTCAACGGCCGTCTGCATCACCAACATGGCGACCACTGCGACGACCACGGCCCGGTTGAAATCGTTAAATAAAACTGTTTTTCAGACGGCCTTTAATATGGAGCATCTGTAGGGAAAGGGGGGGTATTTTCACCCCCTTTTCATATATATTGTCGTACCCTACACTAAAACAGCCATTATTATGTTTGACATCATATTTGTATTGGTATTCGGCAGGCTCCAAGCCTCCGGAACACTGAATTTTCCCGATAGGCTTTATCCCATCTGGAAATGGGCGCTAGGCGCAGGCATGCTTTATGCCACGATAGGGACAATGCTGGGATACGCTTTCTCCGGTTCCTTCTCCCTAGTCAGCTTTTTGCTGATTATTGCCTTGTCATCAACCTGGTTCTCTCTGTATTTCAAACTGTTGCGGCTTACCGCCTCAAAAACTGTACTGAACCAATGTATTTACTGGGTGCTGGGTATTGTTTCGGCATTGTCGTTCCCCTTTATTGTGGGCTACTTTTCCCTATTGGCCAAAGGCTTTGTACAATAAACTTTTCAGATAATCTCCCTATACAATAAGGTCGTCTGAAAGCCTGAATCTTTATCTGATTTATGTTTTTAAAGCGCTTTTTAAATTAAAGGCCGTCTGAACGTATAGTTTCAGATGGCCTTTAGTTTTACCAATTCACGCGGACGGCCCTGCTGCCGAGCAATGTTTCCAGTTCGTCAAACAAGGCGGTGCTTGGCGTTACCATCCATTTTGGCGCAATTTTCAATTTGCCTGATGCTTTGCCGTTGCTGTACGACAGTTGCAGCGGAATGTGCGACGTGTCGGGCAGGCGGTGGGCGGTGAGGATGGCGGCGAGGCGTGCGATATCGTGGCCGGGGGCGAGGACGAGGCTGAGGCTGCGGGCGTAGCGTTCGCGCGCCATTTGCAGGGTCATGACTTGGTTTGCCATAATGCGCAGACCGTCGCCGCCGCCGTAGTCGTTGCGGCTGACTTTGGATTCGATAATCAGCACTTGGTCGGATTTGAGGTAGTCGGCGCAGTTTTCCAGCGTGTGGCCGCTGACCATGATTTCCACCAGACCGCTCAAATCTTCAAGGCTGACGAAGGCGATTTTGCCGCGTTTGCCCATCATGGTGCGCACAGCGGTAACGAATCCGGCGAGGCGTACGCTGTCTTGCGGTTTCAGACGGCCCAATTTGGTCGGGGCGATTTGGCGGACTTCTTGGGCATACGGGCCGAACGGGTGGCCGGACAGGTAAAAGCCGATGACGGTTTTTTCTTCGGCGAGTTTTTCCGATTCGCTCCACATGGGCGCGTCGATGAGCTGCACCGGTTCAATGGCGTCTTCCATCATGTCGAAAAGTCCGCCCTGATTGACGTTGGCGGCTTTTTGGTCGGCGTTGCTCATGGCAAGGTCGATGTTCGCCAAGAGCATGGCGCGGTTGGGCTCGATGCTGTCGAACGCGCCGCCGCGTATTAGGGCTTCGAGGGTGCGGCGGTTCATGTGTTCTTTGCCGACGCGCTCGCAGAAGTCCAAGAGGCCGGTAAACTTGCCGCCACTTTGCCGCGCGGCGATGATGGATTCGACGGCGGCTTCGCCCGTGCCTTTAATCGCGCCGAGTGCGTAGCGGATTTTCATGTTCGGATACGGCGTGAAGCGGTAGTCGGATTCGTTGATGTCGGGCGGCAGGAACTCGATGCCGTTGGCGCGGCAGTCGTCGTAGAAATGCTTGAGCTGGTCGGTGTTGTCCAATTCAGACGACATGGTTGCCGCCATAAATTCGGCAGGATAATGGGCTTTGAGCCATGCGGTCTGATAGGAAATCAGGGCGTAGGCTGCGGCGTGGGATTTGTTGAAACCGTAGCCGGCGAATTTTTCCATGTAGTTGAAGATTTCGTCGGATTTTTCGCGCGAAATGCCTTGTTTTGCCGCGCCTTCGGCGAAAATTTCGCGGTGTTTCACCATTTCTTCGGGCTTTTTCTTACCCATGGCGCGGCGCAACAAGTCTGCGCCGCCGAGCGAGTAGCCGCCGATAATCTGCGCCGCCTGCATTACTTGTTCCTGATACACCATAATGCCGTAGGTCGGCGCGAGGATGCCTTCGAGCAGCGGGTGGATGTATTGGAATTCCTGTCCCTTCATGCGCGCGACGAAGTCGGGGATGTTGTCCATCGGGCCTGGGCGGTAGAGCGACACGAAGGCGATGAGTTCTTCAAACTTGGTCGTGTGCGCCGTTTTCAGCATTTTTTTCATGCCGGTCGACTCGAACTGGAAGACGGCGGTGGTGTTCGCATCGCGGAAGATTTGGTAGGCAGCTTGGTCGTCAAGCGGAATCTTGCCGACATCGACAATATCGCCGGTGGTGTTTTTGATGTTGTTCTGCGCCATTTCGATAATGGTCAGGTTGCGCAGACCCAAAAAGTCGAACTTCACCAAACCCACGTCTTCCACGTCGCCCTTGTCGTACATGGATACGGGCGAGGCGGATTCGTCCGCCTGATACACGGGGCTGTAATCGGAAATCTTGCCCGGCGCAATCAACACGCCGCCCGCGTGCATACCCAAACCGCGCGTCAGGTCTTCCAGCTTTTTCGCCAGCGTAATCAGTTCGTCCGCTTCTTCCGCTTCAATCAATTCCTGAATCTGCGGCTCGGCCTCCATGGCTTTTTCCAAACTCAGGGGTTTGTTGGCTTCCAACGGAATCAGTTTGGACAGTTTGTCGCACAGCATAAACGGCAGTTCCAGCACGCGTCCGACGTCGCGAATCACCGCTTTGGACGACATCGTGCCGAAGGTAACAATCTGGCTTACCGCATCCGCGCCGTATTTTTCGCGCACATATTCAATCACGCGGCCACGGTTTGCCTGACAGAAGTCGACGTCAAAGTCAGGCATGGAGACGCGTTCAGGGTTCAAGAAACGCTCGAACAGCAGCGCGTATTTCAGCGGGTCAAGGTCGGTAATCTTCAGCGAATACGCCACCAGCGAGCCAGCGCCCGAACCGCGTCCCGGCCCTACCGGACAGCCGTGCGTTTTCGCCCAGTTGATAAAGTCTTGTACGATAAGGAAATAGCCGGGGAATTTCATCTGGATGATGATGTTCAACTCAAAATCCAGCCGTTCCTGATATTCCGGCATTTTTGCCGCACGCTCTGCCTCGTCGGGATAAAGCTGAACCATACGTTCATGCAAGCCCTCGTTGGACAGCTTCACCAAATAATCGTCCAGCGACAGGCCGTCCGGAGTAGGGAAGAGCGGCAGGAAGTTTTTGCCCAATGTGATGTGTAGATTACAGCGTTTGGCAATTTCCACCGTGTTTTCCAAGGCCTCGGGTAAATCGGCGAAACGTTCGGCCATGGTTTCCGGCGGAATGAAAAACTGGCTTGGCGTGAAATCGCGCGGACGTTTCTTGTCCGTCAGCACCCAGCCGCCCGCGATGCACACCCGCGCCTCGTGCGCGTTGAAATCGTCGCGGCTCATAAACTGCGTCGGATGCGTCGCTACCACCGGCAAACCCAGTTCCTCCGTCAGCTTCACGCTGCCGGAAACACAAGCCTCCCATTCAGGGCGTTCGGGCAGGCGTTGCAGCTCTAAATAAAACGCATCGGGAAACCACGCCGCGTATTTCAACGCCGCCGCACGCGCCGCGTCTTCATTGCCGTTTAAGAGATTCACGCCCACTTCGCCGTAATGCGCGCCGCTCAAACAAATCAAGCCGCTGTTGTCGCCGTTTTCCAGCCATTCGGGATTGAGTTCCGCATGATGGATATTGCGGTCTTTGCCGACATAGGCCTCCGTCAAAAGCTCGCTCAAGCGCAGATAACCCGCATCGTTGCGGATAATCAGCATGGCGCGAAACGGCTTGTCAGGCGCATTCGGATTACCTATCCACACATCCGCCGCGCCGATGGGCTTAATCCCTGCGCCGCGGCAGGCTTTATAGAATTTCACCAAACCGAATTCGTTCATCAAATCGCTGATGCCCAAAGCAGGCAAACCGTATTCCTGCGCTTTGGCAATCAGTTTTTTAATCCGCACCATACCGTCAGTAATCGAGAATTCGGTATGCAGGCGCAGGGGGATATAGGTCGGCTCGGTCATGGCAAAATCGGCGTGAACAATAAAAGGCGTATTGTAGCAGGGTTGGCAGCGAAAGGCCGTCTGAAAACCAAATGTAATGAGGTTGGATAAAGCAAATAAAACAGAAGGGGGCTTTCTTTCAGACGGCCATGTTAAAATATCGCCATTATTGAAAAGGATTAAATGATGGAAGCAACAGTCTATCTTGAAGACAACGAATACATCGCGTTGTGCGACTTATTGAAACTGGCCGGCCTTGCCGAAAGCGGCGGACAGGCAAAAGCATTTATCGCCGAAGGGCTGGTGTTGCGCAACGGCGAAACCGAAACCCGTAAAACTGCCAAAATACGCGGCGGCGAAGTGATTGAGTTTGACGGTGCGCGCTTGGAAATCGCCGATGGATACGACCCTGAAGAATAAAGCCGAAGCCATCTTGGGCGAGTCGCTTTTAGACGAACCTGTCCGCCCCGAGTCATGGGAATGTTGCGGCAGCGAGTGCGGCGATGCCTGTATCCAGACAATGTATTGGGCGGAAAAAGCCAGATATGATGCGCAACAGCGGAAATTGAAAGAAGCGGGTTGGACTGATGGCGAAGATGAGGCAAAGGCCGTCTGAAAACGATTGGGCTTGATAGGAGCTGTGTTTCAAACAATGCTGCATTAAAGCCAATGTCGTCTGAAAGTTTCAGACGGCATTGGCTTTTTTAAAGTTTAAATAAATTAAGATTTTGTTACCTCGGAAGCGGTTGCATTTTCAGGTGTGCCAGGTGCAGCATCGGCAGGAGCCTGATAATCTGTATTTTGCGATGAAGAGGGCTCAGCATTGTCATGTTTATGATGCTTATCATACTTATCAAAGTGTCGTTTGTCTTGATCGTTATCTTGCGCTACCGCCAATACTTTGCCGCTTTGAGCATCAACCAGAGCCTCATATTCGACCCCGTCTTTTAAAATTTCCACCTTATAACGGCCACCCAAATGCTGTTTGTATTTATAATCAACATCTTTGGCCACGCCGCCAACTTGCGCCACTGCCGTTGCTGCCGCTTGCTGACCGGAAACCTGCGCAAACATGCCTTCTTTAAAAGCCACGGCACCCGCAGCACCGGCAACGCCCAAACTTGAAGCAATAATACCGGCAATGATGAGTTTTTTTGAAATAAAAGCATTAATGCGTTTCATGATTTTCTTTCCTACTGTGTTGTTGAACGATGAATGCATTCTATGCCTCAACAATTAGCTGAATATGAGCAAAATGCTAAGATGTGTAATTGGTTGCAATACTAAAATTAACACTTTAATAATGATGGAGAACGAAGCCGCTCTTTCAGACGGTCTTGCTGATATGTTGTGATGGCATATTTGGCGGAGATTGTGGTTTGCGTGTGAAAACAAAAAAGCGTGATGAAAAAAAGGCATGTGTGAGACATGCCCCCGAATTAAATGGTAAACGCGATGGTGAGAAAACAAATGATGGAATAAGATTTGCGGTTGGTCAACTCATCTTATTCCGCCTTGTTTTACAATCATTCAGGCGATGTTTCGCCTGCAAGATTCTCGATTTCTTCGCGATGCGCGTCAAACCATGAGCCGACCACTTGATTGACTTCGTCCATGCCTTGTTTTTTCAGGCTGGAGAACAGTTGAACGCTGATTTTTTGACGGTCGGTGTAGGGTTTGAGTGATTTTTTTACCGCCGCCAAAGTTTTAATCTGGTCGTTTTTAGACAGCTTGTCTGCTTTTGACAGCAGGATATGCACAGGGCGGCCGGTGATGTGGAAGAAGTCCAGCATTTGAATGTCTAAAGCCTTGAGCGGATGGCGCGAGTCCATAATCAAAATCAGGCCGATCAGTTGGCGGCGTTGTTGCAGGTAGTCGCCCAAGAGTTTGACCCAGTGCGCACGAATAGCCTCCGGTACTTGCGCGTAGCCGTAGCCGGGCAAATCGACCATGAAATTGCCGTTTTCCAGTTCAAAGAAATTGATGTGTTGGGTGCGGCCCGGTGTTTTGGAAACGTAGGCAAGGCGCACATGATTGGTTAAAGTATTGATGGCGCTGGATTTTCCGGCATTGCTTCGGCCGACAAAGGCAATCTCGGCCGGCGTGTCGGGCAGGTCTTTCAGATGGTTGACCGTTGTAAAGAATTTAGCATTTTGAAAAAGGTTCATCAGTATTTCCTTGCATGGAAACAAAACTGCAACATCATAATTTGTATCGGGCATTTATGTTGCAGCAGTTTGGTAATTTGAGTAGTAATTTAATGTAAACTTGGTATAGAATAGCACGTTTATAGAATTATCGGTTTTAATCGGGAAAATTCCCCGGTATTTGAGTATAAAAAAGGCATTGACGCGGTACGCAATGCTGTAATCAGGAGCACTCCATGAAACGATTGACTTTATTGGCCTTGGTATTGGCTGCCGGTGCGGTTTCCGCTGCCCCTAAAGCAGATGCTGAAAAAGGCAAACAGGTAGCGACTACTATCTGTGCGGCGTGTCACGCAGCCGATGGTAACAGCGGTATCGCAACTTATCCTAAACTGGCAGGTCAGGCTGCGGCCTACACCTACGGTCAAACCATGGCCATCAAAGACGGTACCCGTACCCACGGTGCTGCCGGCGTGATGAAACCGATGGTGATGAACTTGTCCGAACAAGACATCCGCGACGCTGCCGCCTACTACGCCAAACAACAAGGCAAACCGGGCGAAGCCAATCCTAAAGAAAACCCAGAGCTGGGCGCGAAAATCTATCGCGGCGGCCTGAGCGCTAAAAAACTGCCGGCATGTATGTCTTGCCACGGCCCTAGCGGCGCAGGTATCCCGGGCGGCGGTACTGAAATCCAAGCCTATCCTCGTTTGGGCGGCCAACACAAAGCTTACGTTGTCGAGCAAATGAAAGCTTACCAATCCGGCCAACGTAAAAACGCTATCATGGCCGATATTGCCAACCGCCTGAGCGAAGAAGAGTTGAACGCAGTAGCCAACTTCATTCAAGGTTTGCACTAAATTTCGTTCTGAAACGAGTTTATTGATACAGGCCGTCTGAAAACCCTTCAGACGGCCTTAGCCAATATAAACCGATAAGCCTGATTGGTTTTTTCAAATAGCGACGGCAAGATTTTTACTGCAATATGCAATATTCTTCCTTTCGCATCACACGTCATAGCAGTCCGTTCTACCGATCGGGTTGCCCCAAGCCGACATTTGAGATATGAGTAAATCTTCATCATCCGTCCCACTTATCCGTAGACCATGGTTTGCCTTTTTCAGCTCCATGCGTTTTGCCGTTGCCCTGCTCAGCCTGTTGGGCGTGGCTTCGATTATCGGTACGGTCTTGCAGCAAAACCAGCCGCAAGTCGATTATTTGGTGAAATTCGGCCCGTTTTGGTCGCAGATTTTCGGCTTTTTGGGCCTGTACGACGTGTATGCCTCGGCGTGGTTCGTTGTCATCATGATGTTTTTGGTGATTTCCACCGGATTGTGCCTGATTCGCAATGTTCCGCCGTTTTTGCGCGAGATTCGTTCGTTCCGTGAAAACGCGAAGGAAAAATCGCTGGCGGCAATGCGCCATTCCATCGTTTTAGACGGACAGGTGACGCCCGAAGTCGCACAACGGTATTTGGAAGTACAAGGTTATGGCTGCAAAACCGTTACGCGTGAAGACGGTTCGGTTTTGGTGGCGGCGAAAAAAGGCGCGATGAACAAATGGGGCTATATCTTTGCCCATGCCGCGCTGATTGTGATTTGTTTGGGCGGTTTGATAGACAGCAATATTCTGCTGAAAATCGGTATGCTCACCGGCCGGGTCGTGCCGGACAATACGGCGGTTTACGCCAAAGACTTTAAGCCCGAAAGCGTGTTGGGTACGTCCAATTTGTCGTTTAGGGGCAATGTCAATATTTCGGAAGGTCAGAGCGCGGACGTGGTATTTCTGAATGCGGATAACGGCATGCTCGTGCAAGACTTGCCGTTTTCCGTCAAATTGAAGAAATTCCATATTGATTTTTACGATACCGGTATGCCGCGCGATTTCGCCAGCGACTTGGAAGTCACGGACAAGGCAACCGGCAAAGTCAGCGAACACACCATCCGCGTCAACTATCCTTTGACGCTGCACGGTATTACGGTTTATCAGGCAAGTTTTGCCGACGGCGGCTCAGACTTGACGTTTAAAGCGTGGAATCTGGCTGATGCCGACCGTACTCCGGTCAAACTCAAAGCAACTTCAATGCGCGAGTTTCCGCTGGATTTGGGCAAGGCTTCTTATAAATTGGAATTCGACCAGTTTACTTCGATGAACGTCGAAGACATGAGCGAGCCGTCTGAAAAAGAGCAAAACCTGAAATCCGCCATCAATGATGTTCGTTCTGTCCGTCAGGAAGGCAAAAAATACACCAATATTGGCCCATCTATCGTTTACCGCATCCGCGACAAAGCAGGGCAGGCGGTCGAATATAAAAACTATATGTTGCCGGTAAAACAAGATGAAGACTATTTCTTCATTACCGGCACGCGCAGCGGCTTGGCGCAGCAATACCGCTGGTTGCGCATTCCAATGGATAAAAACGGTAAAATCGATACCTTTATGGCTTTGCGCCAATATTTGAAAGACGATGCGGCACGCCGTAAAACCGTTGCCAACGCCGTCAAAGGCGCACCCGCCGAAATCCGCGAGCAATTCATGGCGGCGGCGGAAAATACTTTGTCGATTTTTGCCAAAGGCGGCTATTTGGCTTTGGACGAATTTGTTACCACCAACATTCCCAAAGATCAGCAGGAAAAAATGCAGGGCTATTTCTATGAGATGCTCTATGGCGTGATGAATGCCGCTTTGGAAGACACGATCAGTACATACAACCTGCCGGCTTGGCCGCAAGATGAAAAACGCAACCGCTTCCTGCTGCATGCAATGGATGCGTACACCGGTTTAACCGAGTATCCTGCGCCGATGTTGCTGCAATTGGACGGCTATTCCGAAGTGCGCTCTTCCGGATTGCAGATGACCCGTTCTCCGGGGGAATTCTTGGTGTATTTGGGTTCGGTATTGCTGGTGTTGGGCACGGTGTTTATGTTCTATATCCGTGAAAAACGTGCTTGGCTGCTGTTTTCAGACGGCCGTATCCGTTTTGCCATGTCTTCCAGCCGCAACGAACGCGACTTGCAGAAAGAATTTCCGCAACACACACGGCAATTGCAGCAGCTTGCCAAGGATTTGAACCATGAATAACAAACATCAGGCCTTGCCCGAGCATGAGCTTCTGACACACAAATCATTTATCCGAAACCTCAACCTCTTCGACTGGGCATTCGCACTGCTGATTGCCATCAGTGCGTTTATTGCCCAAACCCAAGCCGGTCTGCACATGGACATCTACGAAATGGTGATTTTGTGGGCGAGTGCCGGTATTGCCGTTTTTCTGGGTTGGTTTTTCAAACCGATGCGCTGGTTTATCCCTTTGGGCGTGTGCTTGGCGTATTTGGCCGTTGATTTGTATGGCGGTGACATCAAACACGCAGACGGTTTCCTGCTCAAATATCTGTTAAGCAGCCAGTCGGCGATTATGTGGCAATGCGCGTTTGTGTTCTTTGCCTTGTTTGCCTATATCGTCGGCGCGATAGCGGCGGTGCGCAAAAATGTGTCGTCCAATACGCTTTTGGGCATGGGTACCGTGTTTGCGTGGGTTTCCGCGATGGCGGGCTTTGTCGGTTTGCTGGTACGCTGGCATGAAAGCTATCTGCTGCGTCCCGATGCCGGCCATATTCCGGTTTCCAACCTTTACGAAGTATTTATCTTGTTCTTGGTCATTACGGCACTGATGTACCTCTATTACGAAGGCCGTTTTGCCGTACAAAAACTGGGTGGCTTTGTCTTCAGCTTTATGGCAATTGTGGTCGGATTTGTCTTATGGTACAGCGTTTCACGCGAGGCTCATGCCATTCAGCCGCTGATTCCGGCTTTGCAGTCTTGGTGGATGAAAATCCACGTTCCGGCCAACTTTATCGGCTACGGCGCATTCTGTATCGCTGCCATGCTGGGTATTGCCGAACTGCTGGCGCTCAGAAAAGAAGATGCGGGCAAAAAATCATGGCTGCCGCACTCGCAAGTCATTGAAGAAGTTATGTACAAAGCGATTGCTGTCGGTTTCTTATTCTTCACGATTGCCACCATTCTCGGCGCATTGTGGGCAGCCTCTGCGTGGGGTCGCTATTGGAGCTGGGACCCGAAAGAAACTTGGGCATTCATCGTTTGGCTGAATTACGCTGTTTGGTTGCATTTGCGGCTGGTGGCAGGCTGGCGCGGCAGGGTGTTGGCTTGGTGGGCAGTCATCGGCCTGGTCATTACCGCCTTTGCCTTTATCGGCGTGAATATGTTCTTGAGCGGCCTGCATTCTTACGGCACTTTGTAAACCGCTTATTCCGCACTTTATTTCAGACGGCCTTTTTCCGTTTTCGGAGAAAACGCCGTCTGAATCGTTTTTAATCATTTTTTCAGACGGCCTCAAACCATGTTGGTATTAGGAATTGAATCATCTTGCGACGAAACCGGCGTTGCGCTCTACGATACCGAGCGCGGCCTGTTGGCGCATCATTTGCACACACAAATGGCGATGCACGCCGAATACGGCGGCGTTGTCCCCGAATTGGCCAGTCGCGACCATATCCGCCGTGTCGTGCCGTTGACGCAAGGTTGCTTGAAGGAAGCAGGCGTAGGCTATGCCGACATCGACGCGGTTGCCTTTACGCAAGGTCCGGGCTTGGGCGGCGCATTGCTGGCCGGTTCAGGCTTCGCCAACGCCTTGGCATTTGCCATCGGTAAGCCCGTTATCCCTGTCCACCATCTTGAAGGCCATTTGCTCTCGCCTTTGTTGGCAGACGACAAGCCTGAATTTCCATTTGTCGCTTTGCTGGTGTCGGGCGGGCATACACAATTTATGGCTGTACGCGGTATCGGCGATTACACCTTGCTGGGTGAAAGCGTGGATGATGCGGCAGGCGAGGCGTTCGACAAAACGGCCAAGCTTTTAGGTTTGCCTTATCCCGGCGGTGCCAAATTATCCGAGCTGGCCAAACTCGGCACGCCTGATGCCTTCACATTCCCACGTCCTATGCTCCATTCGCACGATTTGCAGATGAGCTTTTCCGGTTTGAAAACAGCCGTTTTGACCGCTGTCGAAAAAGTCCGCGCCGAAACCGGCAACGATGAAATTCCCGAGCAGACACGTAACGACATTTGCCGCGCTTTCCAAGATGCGGTGGTTGACGTGTTGGCGGCCAAAGCCAAAAAAGCGTTGTTGGATACCGGCTTCAGAACTTTGGTGGTTGCCGGCGGTGTGGGTGCAAACTGGAAGCTGCGTGATGAATTTTCGCGCTTAACCGTCAAAATGCCATCTGAAAAAGGCAAACCAAAGCCGCAGGAAGAAAAAATCAATGTTTATTTCCCGCCGATGGCATATTGTACCGACAACGGAGCAATGATTGCCTTTGCCGGCGCGATGCGTCTTGCCGAGCGTCAGGCTGTCGGCGCATTCAATGTCAAGCCGCGCTGGCCGCTGTCGGATATTGTGAAGCAGGGTTGATGCATTAGACTGCTTTGATGCAATGAAAGGCCGTCTGAAAACCTGAAAACATGGTTTTCAGACGGCCTTTAATGAAACGGATGTTTACGGTAAAACTTCATTCAAAAAGATGAGTAATTTTTTCATCCGTTTTTTCTACAATATTAACTTTGATTGATTGCAAAAGTGTGGGGTGGTGTTAGTTTTGTCATAGATATATAACGAGAAAAAAAGGCGGAAATTATTGAAAGACTAAGGAAATTTAAAAAAGTGGGGGAAATTTTAGAATTGCGAAAAAAGCGCGAAATCTGACAGTTTTTTGTCGGTTTCGCGCTTTTTTTGTCATGGGAATTATCGGGAAGTTGTTTATTTTGATATGCCGCAGCTCCAGAGGTATTTGCCGAGGATTTGGAAGTCGGCGGGGGTGGAGGCGGACAGGGTCAGTTGGGTTGTCGGGTAGATGGATTTATTTGGGTTGTCGCTGATGATGTTGAGTGTATCGGCGGTCAGGCGTTGCAGGCGTTTGACTCGGAGTTCGTCTTGTTGCCGGAAGAGGTAGATTCCTTCCCGGGTGTAGCGCGTGGCGGTTTGCCATAGGACGGTGCCTTGGTCGATTAGGGTTGGAAACATGCTGTCCCCGTCGATACGGGTACAGAAGCAGTCTGCGGGGGAGAGCTGCAGGTGTTTGAAGAAGGCGGTTCGGAACCACATGGCTTCGGGGTTGGTATCCCACGGTATTGCGCCGCTGCCTGCGCTGGCGAAGACTTCTTTGTAATAGCGGACGGGTACGATGTCGCGCGTATCCTGACGTGCCGCCCAGTCTGCGTAATCCATATTTTCGATATGCGCTACATCGGGTTGAGTGTTGCGGACTTCAAGCGGTGTGTCTGTTTCCGCGCCATCTATCAAATGGAGCAAGCCTTTTTGTTCCAATTCATCAATAACATAAGGAGGAAGAGGGTAGATTCTTTTAACACCTTTCTTCCCACCTTGTGAAGGTGCTTCTTCATATTCCCAATGTTCTCTTTCTGCCCTGTATTGAATGGCGCGTGTTGTATTCGGCAGGCTTATCAGATTCAACTGGGTAATCAAATTCTGAATTTCAGAGATGCTGAATTTTGGCTCTTTCATTTCCATGCTCCAATTAAAAACATGGAAAAAATCTTAGAAATTATTTTCATATTTAAAACAATCACTTGTCAAAACAACATAGAAAAGCATGGAAATTTTAGTTGCGAAATAATTTCCAAGTTATATAATTTTAAAAACAGCGAAACGGCAACTTTAAAACAGTATAACCGATTTTGCAGTGTTCTTTAACAATTTGGAAATAGCCAAAAAAATGACGGGTATTCGGCCCGTCAGGAAGGAGACTGTTTAACAGGTCGTCTGAAACGGTTCGGACGACCGATTAAGCGGTTTTGCTTAGATACTTTATACAGAAAGGAATCAAAATGAAGCACATTGCAAATATTATGCAGATGAACGATTGGGATATGAATCAAGAAAGTACAGTGGGGCGGATATTGGAATATGGTCGCGGGAAGACTAAAAAATTCGTCATCGAATGGTTGGGTGGAGAGAAAACCGAAGTGAAAGGCGGTTATTACGATGCCTGTGCTATAGGTTTGAATGCTGATACTTGGAACTTTATTCGTCGAATTTAATAAGGTTAAACAGGTCGTCTGAAACGGCGGACGACCTGTCTAGATAATAAAGAAAGGAAAACGATGAGTGGTATGCATCCTGAAATGATACGGGCGGAAATCAAAATGAAGGGACTGTCGCTTGCCGATGTGGCTGCGATGGCAGGTATAGGCGAAAGCACAGTGCGTCAGGCTTTGAGAAAGCCGTCGACTGCCGGCGAGATGGCGATTGCGAAAGTGTTGGGCAAGCCCTTGTATGAGCTGTGGCCTGAACGGTGGACGAAAGACGGGCGGCGCATCCGCCCCCGCTATGCTTATTTATATAAAGAGGCGGCAGCATGAAAACGCATTATTCGATTTCCGAGTTATTGGAAATGAACTT
Organism: Neisseria sp. HMSC068C12; assembly: GCF_001814095.1. Taxonomy (NCBI): domain Bacteria; kingdom Pseudomonadati; phylum Pseudomonadota; class Betaproteobacteria; order Neisseriales; family Neisseriaceae; genus Neisseria; species Neisseria sp. HMSC068C12. The sequence goes on from NZ_KV814776.1 coordinate 91,034, forward strand.
GGAAAAATTTCCTAAGACGAACAGAGCAATCTTATATAAGGTTGAACGAGAGAAGTGGTCTTTTATTGAAGCCTCTTGTCAGGGTGGGAAAAACGGCAAACGCCGCGAATATGCACCGCCCCCAGAGGTGTTGAAACTGATTCAGGCGAAGAAGCTGAACGAGGTTTTGGGCGGTTTGTCAGATTTGCCCGCCCCCCTGTCTTCTTATGAAGAAAAAGGCGGCGAGGAGGCGGGGCTGCCCTCTCCCGATGTGCGAGGGGGACAGCTTACCATCGGCGTTGCGGACGGCTCGACGGAGCAACAACGGCTGTGCGAATCGGCACGACGCGGGGTTTTGTCTGCGGTCGAGCTGGTAATGGCGGAATCGGGTGTGTCGAAGGAGGCGGCGATGACGACTGTTTTGACGCAGGCGAAGATGCCTGGCTTCGAGCATATTGCGAAGCTGTTTTCTTTGGCTGCCGACGGGCGCGGCGGCGGTGGGAAGCTGCCGAGCGTACGGACCATCAAGAGGTGGTTTGCGGCGCGGGAATCTAACAGCCTCGCGCCGAAATCTAGAACCGAGGATATGAACGTCCCGTCTTGGCTGCCGGTGTTTTTGGAATGCTACCGGCTGCCGATGAAGCCTTCTGTTTCTGAAGCTTACCGCTTGTTTGTGAACAGGCTGGAGGCTTTGCCCTCTCCCCAACCCTCTCCCACGGGGAGAGGGGGCGATGTGCCGAGTATCCATCAGGTGCGCCGGTGGTTGGGCAAGCTTGGCAATGTGGAGCGTGAACGCGGACGACGCGGCGCGCGGGATTTGAAAAATATCCTGCCGCACAAACGGCGCGATTTCCTGCACTTGAAACCTGCCGCCATCTACACCGCCGACGGTCATACGTTTGATGCGGAGGTGTTGAATCCGTTATCGGGGCTGCCGTTCAGACCTGAAATTACGACGGTTTTGGACGTTGGCACAAGACGGTGTATGGGCTGGAGCGTGGGGCTGGCGGAAAGCCGGTTTACCGTGCTTGAGGCTTTAAGCCACGCGAGCCGCGCGGCCATCGGTGCGCTTTGGTATGTGGACTGGGGTCGTGGCTTTGAAAACTTGATGATGACGGATGAGGCAACGGGTCTGATGGGCAGGCTGGGTATGACGATGACGCATTCGCGGGCTTATAACTCGCAAGCGAAGGGCGCGTCGGAACGCAGCCATAATATTTTCACACGGGCGGCGGCGAACCTGCCGTCTTTTGTGGGAAAAAATATGGACGACGAGGCGCGGCAGAAGCTGTTTAAGTTGTCGCGTAAGGAAGTCCGCCTGCACGGGAAGATTTTGAATTCGCCGATTCCTACTTGGGATGAGTTTAAGGGCTATATCGAACGGGTGGTGGACGAATATAACGACCGACCGCACCGTTCGCTGCCTAAGTTTACCGACCGCGATGGCAAACGCCGGCATATGTCGCCTAATGAGTTTTGGGCTTTGAAGGTGGCGGAGTTTGGCGAGCCGCCGAGAGTGTCGCCGGAGGAGGAAGGGTATTTGTTCCGACCGCAGGTGATGCGCACGGTACGGCGCGGAGAGGTATCGCTGTTCAGCAATACTTATTATTCCGCCGAACTGATGGAGTTCAACGGCGAAACGGTCAGGGTCGGCTACGACGTGCAGGACGCGCTTTGGGTTTGGATTTACGACGATGTCGGCCGCCTTATCTGCAAAGCGGAATGGCATGGAAATTCGACGGATTATATGCCTGTCAGCGTCTTGGAGCGCGCGGAAGACAAACGCAACGACGAGCGTCTGAAACGCAACGAGCTTCAACAACAAAACATCCTGAAAGAACGCCGCGTACCGACCATCGAACATCAGGACTCGGTCAATATCGGGGGGATGGTGCTGGATATGGGTCAAATCAAGGCTAAGGCTGCCGCATTGGCAGCACGCCGAAACCGTGAGGACGATTTAACGGTCGAGGCTGTGGCAGTGAAGACGGTGGAAATGCCGTCTGAAACGGAAGCTGCTGCGGGATGGTCGGTACCGTCCGAAGCATCGGAGCGGTTTGCGCTGTATCAGCGTCTTTGCGGTCAGACGGATTTGCCGCCGCAGGCGCAAAGATGGCTGGAGCGGTATCCGCAAAGCAATGAGTATAAGGCGTTGTCCAAACGGGCGATGCTGGCTTGATTTCAGACGACCTTTCGGGGTTTTAAACAAGGTTTATTCACTAATTTAAAAGGATTTTAAAAATGAAAATTGCAAATATCAACAATCTGTCTTTGGTCTCCGTTGCGATGGAGCGTTTGGTTAACCGTCAGGACGGTTTGCCGGGTTTGGGTGTGTTGTACGGCCCTTCGGGTTTCGGTAAGACGACGGCGACGGTGGCGGTGGCGAATGAGACACGAGCTTACTATGTCCAGCTGCGCAGCGCATGGAGCAAAAAGACGCTGTTGGAAAAAATCTGCTTCGAGATGGGCTTGCCGCCTGCCCGGACGGCGGCGGGTTGTTTGGATGTGATCTGCGAACAGTTGGCCGCCAGCCAACGTCCGTTGATTTTGGATGAGGCGGACTATTTGGTTACGCATAAGGGATTGGTCGAGCTGGTGCGCGACATCTACGAGGGCAGCCAAGCCCCGCTGATGTTGGTGGGCGAGGAGATGTTGCCGACCAAGCTGAAGAAATTCGAGCGTTTCCACGGTCGCGTGTTGGCTTGGGTACCTGCGCAGCCTGTCGATTTGGCAGACGCGGAAGAGTTGGCGAAGGTTTACGCACCTGATTTGACGTTTGAAAAAGATGCGCTGTCTTATTTGGTGGATTTGGCGCACGGCTCGGTACGCCGCGTAACGGTCAATTTGGTCAATCTGTTGGAGCTTGCCAACCAGCAAGGCTTGGATACGGTAACGCGCGAGGTTTGTGCGAAAGCCGATCTGTACAAGGGCGAAGCACCTAAACGCGGGGTCAAATTATGAGCGTGACGACATTGACGAAGCCCCGCAACCGCCGACAAGAGATTTGGAACTGTCTGCGGGGCAATAAGGACAGGCTTCAGACGGTCTCTGAAATCGCCAAAGCCTGCCAACTGAGCGGGAATACGGTGTACACGTATCTGAAAGCTCTTAATAAAGGCGGGTTTGTGTCGATACAGAAGGGTTCGGACTTTTGCAGCCCGTACGGATACCGACTGGAGCGGGATGCGGGTGTGGATGCGCCCCGCTTGTCTGATGACGGTCAGCCGTTGAAATGTCCGGTAACGGAAGCCTTGTGGCGAACGATGCGGATTTTGAAAACCTTTGACTTGGACAGCCTGACGGCCCACGTCAATATGACACACCCTGTCAGCCGCAGTATGGCCAAGGTTTATGCTCAACACCTTGAAGCAGCGGGTTATCTGAAAAATACGGGCAACGCTCGGAAAAAATCGTTTGTCCTTTTGAAGAATACAGGGTCGAAAGCACCGCAGCTGCTGGCTGTCAGAGAGGTGTACGACCCAAATATAAACGAAATTGTATTAAGGGAGGTTCCTGATTATGAATAAAAAAGATTATATGAAAGAAGATTGGTACGCGGTTTTGAAGGAAGAGGTCGAGAAAGACGGACTGATGAAGACTGCGGCAAAACTCCGATACAGCGCGACAAGCATCAGTCTGATTTTGAACGGCAAATACAACGGCAAGCCTGACAAAGTTGCTGCGAAAGTGGCGGATGTATTTCGCAAGGTGATGTGTCCGTTTGAAGGTCGACGGATGGAACGAGCCGAATGTATTGAAATCTCTCTCTCCCCCGCTCCGACGCATAACCCTATCAAAATGCAGCACTGGCGGGCATGTCAAAAGTGTGAAATTAAACCATGCGAAAAGCGTAAAAAGGTTGGCTGAAATGAGACACGAATATGCGGTACACGCCGGAGTCTATGAGGACACTTGGCACGATTATGAAACCCATAAACGGCGGAAGATTTGGCGTGCGGATATACGCGGCAAGCGGAAAGAAGGCTTCGCATGGTTGCAAATCCGCCGACTGCGGAAACGCTTCGAGAGCAAAGAGGAAGCCAAGGAATGGGCGGCGCAGGTTAAGGCGGATTGGGTGCGCAATAATTTTTTTGCCTTAAGAAAATATTAAGTAATTGATTTATAAGGAAATAGGAAAATGTCTAATTTGTTTTGCGAACGGAAAACCAAGTGGATCGGTTTGGCTTTTTGGTTGTTGTTTTGGGCGGTTTTGGTGGGAACGATGCTTCACAGCTGCTCTAAGCCGGTGGTGTCGGCGGCGAAGTTGGAAATGTCACGCCGCGAGCGGATGGCGGACTTGGAGGCTCAAGCCTTGGGCGAGCAATACGAGTCGATGAGTACGGAGGAAAAAATGAAGGGGATTGTTTATGAGCGATAAGCCATTGAGCCCTACGGCGAAACAAGAGGCTTTGGATCGGGCGGTAAAGGAAATCCGCGCGAAATATGGTGATAAGGCGATTTTGAAAGGATGTGTGAAATGAGTTTCGGACGACGTAATACGGATTGGCAGGCTTGGGGACAACACCGCAGGCGTACGACGGCGCGAATGGCGCAAAAAAGCCGGGAGCGTGAAATCGAAGAATATCAGGCGCGTTTCAGACGGCCTGTTGACAAGAAGGAGGAGAAAAAATGATTTGGTTTGTTGTCGGATTGGCGGTGTTGGTGCTGCTGGGGATTTGGCTTGAAATGCTGGCCCGAATCGTCGTGTTGCACATGACAGGTAAATGGCATGACGACAATTAAAACGGTAAGTCGTTGATGTTGCTCTATATTTTTTTGCCTTATTGAAAATATAAGATGTTGATTTAAAAGGATTTAAGAAATGAATCAAAAAGAAATTACCGAATGGATCGAAGACCGTGGCGAGCTGATGCTCATGAAGAAGGACGGCGAGGGATTTGTGATTGCCGCGCGTGCGCCGGACGGGATGTGGAAAACGGCGGAGGCGGAAACTTTGGCTCGGGCGATAACTTTATGGGAGGAAGCGTGATGAAGGTATTAGACCCGTGTTGCGGCAGCCGGATGATGTGGTTCGATAAAAATAACCCTGAAGCTGTTTTCGGCGATAAACGCAAAGAAATCCATCTACTGAAAGACCGGAAATATCTGCGCAAACAGGAAATTAATCCCGATGTGGTTATGGATTTTACAAATATCCCTTTTCCTGACAACACGTTCGCAGTAGTGGTTTTCGATCCGCCTCATTTACAAAGAGCGGGAGAAAAATCTTGGCTTGCAAAAAAATACGGGGTGTTGGGCAATGAGTGGAGAGAAGATTTTCGTAAAGGGTTTGCTGAGTGTTTCCGGGTATTGCGTCCTGACGGCATATTGATTTTTAAGTGGAGTGAAAATCAAATCCCTGTGAAAGAGATTCTTGCTCTGACTAACGTAGAACCACTTATTGGGCACGTTAGCATGAAGCATAAGCAAAACCAAACACAGACACATTGGATAACGTTTTTGAAGGAAGAAGCGTCATGAGCATTGGAATGATGATTTATCTCTTGATCTGCGGGCTGATTGGTTTGGCACTGGTGGTTTTGGCACTGATGAGCCTGATTGAAAACTGGTTTAAGCAGCGGACTAAAGCTGTTGTTTTGGATGCCTGCGGTATGTTTTTTGGGTTGATTGTTGTCCTTGTGGCGTTTTTGGCGATTCTTGGGGTGGTTAAATGATTGAAATCAGAAGTAAAAACTTTGTTGCGTACAACGCGAGTGAAAGTGTTTTGGAAAGCATCATCAAGGATGTTTTCACGGGGGCGATGTTAGGGTTTTGTGTGTATATCAGCCATTGGTCAGCCTCAGTGTTTTGGACATTTATCAGCGGTTTGATGTTTTTGTCTTATCTGGGCATTAAGTTGGGCAGGTTGATGCGTGACAAGCAAACTAAGTTTGAAACTTGGTCAGAGTTTAAGACATGGATCGATAAACAAGCTGAACTTGAAAATCACTTGGCAGGTAATGTTCAAATCGTAAAAGGCAATGGAAATGTACAGGCTGGTGGCGATGTTTGGAAGGATAAACAATGAACATCAAATGCCCGAACTGCGGGGCGGTGCATAGTCTGGACAGCTTAATCAACGATGCCGACGCATCGTCTGTATTGCGGGCTGTGTTGGAGATGGATGCTGAAATGGGCAAGGCGGCGATACGGTATATCGGTTTGTTCCGCCCCGCCAAGTCCCAGCTCTCTTGGGCGCGTACCGCGAAACTGCTGAATGAGTTGCTGCCGATGATTAAGGCACAGGAGGCGGCACGCGACGGGGTTTGTTTCCCCGCTCCTACCGAGGCTTGGATTCACGGTTTTAATGAAACCGTTAATGCCCGCGACCAAGGCCGTCTGAAACTGCCCTTAAAGTCGCATGGTTATTTGCTGGAGATTATCAGCCAGTGGCAGGGTTCGGGGGTGCCCTCTCCCCAGCCCTCTCCCACGGGGAGAGGGGGCGAAGGCGGCGCACCGTCCAAGCTGCGGCAGGGTGTGGCAGCCTTGGGCGAATGGGCAGGAGAAGATTGGGCGAAACGAGAAATCGCTTCAGGTTTTACATTGCTTGCCGCGCTCAATCTACCCAACCGACCGGCAGCGCAGGATATGCCGGTAGTTGCGGAAATTTGGTATCGGAAACTGATGGAGAAAAAAGAAATCGTCTCGCCGGAGTATGACCCGATACGGATTCAGACGGGGTTTAAGGTATTGCAGGCGGCGGAAACATGGCCGCACCCCGCCGAACTGCTCCGCAACCTGCCGCCACGGTTGATACCAAGGGCGATGCTGGCAAAGCCCGCGCCGGATAAGGAAAAAGGCCGTCAGAAAATGGCGGAAGTGAAAGATGTTTTAAACAAGAAAGGTAAGTGAAATGAAAGAGTATGTTTTTAAAATCATTGCGGAAAATGGGAAGTGTCGCGTCGAGTTGCCCGAAATCAAGATAAACGGTGAGTATCAAGCTCCCGACCTGATGGCTGCGTTGACAACGGAATTTTTAGACAGCGTATGCAGTGATGCCGCCCGAGATACGGAAGGATTTATCAAGGCTGCTGTCACTAATTTAAAAGCATTGCAACTGGCAAGACAGTTGAGAGATGCAGACCGAAAAGTAAACTAAGAAAGGAAAAAGAAAATGGCTAAAGTCATTATTACCATTAAAGATAGTACCAAAAGCTTATTTGATTTTGAAATCAAAGGATTGGGAGATGATAGTGAAAAAACTCCTGCAATCTTTGCCGGACATGCTGCAGCAGGCTATCTGAGAAAAAGGCAAACAGCACTCCACGAGAATTTTTTAAGTCAAATTTTACGAGACTTATCAGATCAAGATTAAAGGAAAACATCATGATTGAACCGCATGAGTACCGTCTATTGGACGAATATTTAGAGCAAGACTGGGATGCCTTTATCAGTTTTGCTGAGACTAAAGGATTTGAAGCAAGCGAAGTATATCAACTACTCAACAAACTGGAGGAAAAAGCAAATGGCTAAAACCCGAATCAAACAACCCGCTATCGAAGCGGCACAAGACAAAGCGGAAGTTACTGCGTTTATCCGTAAAATCGGCGATTTGCAGCGCGAAGTCAAACGCCTGGAAACCGAAGCCGGAGACAAAAAAGCGGTCATCGAAGAAGAATATGCCGCCAAAGCTGCGCCGATGTGTGCCGAAATCATGAGCCTGACCGAACGTGTGGCCGCATACTGCGAGGCACATAAGGACGAGCTGACGGAAAACGGTAAAACCAAAACTGTGGACTTTACCACCGGCCTGATTAAATGGCGCATCCGTCCGCCATCCGTCAAGGTAACGGGCGTGGCTGCCGTCTTGGCGTGGCTCTCGGAGAAATCCGCCTTTGCCGAGTTTGTCCGCACAAAAAAGGAAATCGACAAAGATGCCATCCTGAATCAAAAAGAGCGTTTTTCAGACGGCCAAGTGCCGGGGATTAAGATTGTGTCGGGGCTTGAGGATTTTGTGATTGAGCCTACTGAGCAGGAGTTGGCGTAGAAGTGTTTTAAAGTCTTTAACAGGGGATTTAACAACAGTTTTAACAAGCTGTTTAAATCTTCTGTTAAATTTTTACAATAAACCATATATTCCAATATTTCCAAATATTTTTAATATAAAACACAATATGTTGTTTTTTCATGATGTAAGGTGGTAAGTAAATCCCGTCCGTTAGAGTTCGCTGGCGTTCACTAGGGTTCGCTTTATTTGAATGAATGTATTAGAATTATAAGAAGATTAACTTCGTTATTAACAAGTGATAGAAGGAAAGATGATGAAAATTACTAGACCAGGAAAAGCACTGCTGGCCGGATTCATTTCGTCTTTCGGCCTGATTGCAGCATCTACTGATGCTCCAGTCAAAAACAAACAAAAGAATGACCGTCAAGCATTAACAAACGATTGGTTGAGTATAGGCAGCGATTTTAGAAAAGCAGTCAAAAAGGTAAGTGCGACACGATGAACAATGAAGATGAATTAAAAAACCGCTCGACAGATACGGGCGGTTTGGTTTTTCCAGCACAAGAAGAGCAAGAGCTCTTAGAAAAAATAGAAGACCGTCCACGCTTAATTCAACAGATTATTGCCCGTCATCATCAGGGGCCTTTGCCTACCCCTGAAGACATGGTAAGTTACAATAACATTATTCCGAATGGTGCAGAGCGGATTATGCAAATGGCGGAAAAAGAGCAGTCTGCACGCTTACAATTTGAGACAAAGGATCAGGAAGAACGGTTTGAGTATCTAAAACAAGAGCAAAATATTAAAAAACGTGGGCAATGGTTTGCCTGTTGGTCAATTATTGTTTTTGCCTCTATTTCCGTTTATTTGATTTACAGCGGTTCGCCTACAGCAGGCGCGTTGTTGATGGGAGCTTCTCTTGCTACTGTAGTTTTGGCTTTTATTGCCGGACGTGGTCAGACGAAAGAATAAAATAGGGAATGATTAAAGGCCGTCTGAAATGGGGTTTAAAACCTGTTTCAGGCAGCCTTTTTGTTTGTAGTCATATTGCGTATAATCAAACAACATTTTGACTATATCATATGAGGATAAATCATGAAGAAACTATTAATTGCCTGCGTAACTTTGGCTTTGGTGTCGATGCCTTTAACTGTACAAGCTAAGGGCCGTCAGCCTTGTTCGGGTAAAAAAGGCGGTGTGTCGCATTGTGCGGGGGATAAGTTTGTATGCCAAGACGGCAGTATTAGTAAATCAAAACGTATTTGTGGCCGTTAATTAAGGTTTTGAAATTTTGGCTGTCTGAATTATTCAGACGGCCTTTTTTGTGCCTATCAGTTTCGCAAAAAAAAACATCGACTTAATACTATATATTGTATTTTATTGGTATAATATTCGCTAATTTATACTATATGTTGTATTGGAGAAATAATGCGCCGGGCGTTGATTGCGAAAATTAAGATTGCTCAAAAGGAGCTGGGCTTGGATGACGGTACCTATCGCGCGGTGTTGGAGCGCGTGACGGGCAAGCGGTCGTGTACTGAGTGCAGTATCCCTGAGCTGGAGCGCGTGGTCGAGGATTTGCGCCAGCATGGGTTTCAGCCGAAAAAGACGGCAGGCCGACGGCCGAACCGCCGCTCTTCCGCCGACCCGATGATGCGCAAAATCGAAGCCCTGCTGCTGGATAACGGCTGGACTTGGAATTATGCGCACGGTACGGCGAAAAAAATGTTTAAGGTTGACCGCGTGGAATGGTTGTCCGACGGCAATATGCACAAGCTGGTGGCGGCGTTGCAGATTGCGGCGAACCGAAGGAAGAAGGAGGAATAGGAATGAGTGTAAGTTGGGAAATGACAGAGCAGGACTTTGAGGATGTGAAACATCTTCTGCCGCAGAGCGTGGTAGCGATGATTACGGTCATCGGGCTTGAAGCGGCGTTTCACATGGTCAAGGTTTGGGGCGGGACGAATTACCCGATTTCCAATCGCCGCCGCAATACGCGCCAGAGCCGTATCTTACACGCACAACTGGTCGAGGACATTGGTGAGGAGGCTGCGGGACGATTGGAGCGAGCTTATGCCGGTCAGCCTTTCTTGGCCATTCCGCGCTGCTGGGACGCGATGCGCGAACTGCGCAACCGGTTCATCCGCCGCCAGTATGATGCGATGAGCGCGGAAGGTTTGAGCGATTTGTTTATTGTGCGCGAGCTGGTGCTGGCTCATCGGCTGTCTACGCGCAATATACGATACATTTTGAAAGAGGCCGACCGCGAGGCGGCGGCAAGAGCGCAGACGGATTTATTTGTAGCTTGATTGTGTTGTGTGTTTCTTGTGAGTGGACCTTTGCCCTGCTTTTTGCAGGGCTTTTTTTTGTCTGCGGAACAGTAAGTGCATTTGTGCCGACCGTCTTATGCCATCTGAAAAGGTTAAATAAGGTTTTAAAAATAAATTGTGATTTGATTTTCGGAGATGTTTATGGGCAAAACTGTAACTTTAACCGCCGGCCACAGCAACACCGACCCGGGCGCGTGCAACGGCTCCGACCGTGAGGCGGACTTGGCGCAGGATATGCGCAACATCGTGGCATCTATCTTGCGCGATGACTACGGCTTGACCGTTAAAACCGACGGCACGGGCAAAGGCAATATGCCGCTGCGCGAAGCTGTAAAGCTGATTCGCGGCTCGGCAGTGGCGATTGAGTTTCACACCAACGCAGCCGTCAGTAAGGCGGCGACAGGCATCGAAGCCCTGTCCACGCCAAAAAACAAACGCTGGTGTCAGGTGTTGAGCAAGGCTGTTGCGAAGGCAACCGGCTGGAAACTGCGCGGCGAAGACGGCTTTAAGCCCGACAATGCCGGCCAGCATACGCGTCTGGCGTATGCGCAGGCAGGCGGCATTGTGTTTGAACCTTTTTTCATAACCAACGACACTGATTTGGCCTTGTTTAAGGCTACTAAATGGGGCATCTGCCGCGCGATTGCGGACGCGATTGCGATGGAATTGGGAGCGGCGAAGGTATGAAAAAGTCTTTGATTGCTTTATCTATTGCCTATTGGGCAAAGTTGAAAAACGGTTTTGGCGTACCGCTGTTACCTGAAATCCAAATCACGCCAAGCCCTGTTCGGGTAGGCTCTTTGAAACAACATCCGAGCCTGCGCTTGGGTAAATCAGGCGTGGCGGCAGCCAAACGCGCAGCGCGTAAACGCAAGAATCGTCGTTAATCATGGGACAGGTTGAGTTTTACGAAAAGATGATTGAGCTATGGTCGGCCAAAAGCCGCGAGGCAAGCGAACAGGCAGACTTGGCTGCGTTCGAATTTGCGGAGGGCGAACTGGCCAATTATCAGGAAATGCTGAAACGGCACCTGCAAACCAAAAGTGTGGAATAGCAATGCGTATTTTGAATATTTTTAAAAACCCGGCGACAGGCAATGTGTCGCACTCGAAACTGTGGGCAAACGTTGCCTGCGCGGCGGGGACGTTTAAGTTTGTGATGTTGCCCGACCCGTCGGCGGAAATTTGGGCGGTGTATTTGGGCATTGTCGGCGGATATGCGGTGGCACGCTCGTTTGTCAGCGTGAAACGTCAGGAGGTCGAGAATGAATCTCGTGAAACTGCTGGCGAATAACTGGCAACCGATTGCCATCATCGCACTTATCGGCACGGGCTTGGCTGTGTCGCACCATCAAGGCTACAAGTCGGCTTTTACGAAGCAGCAGGCGGTCATCGACAAGATGGAAAAAGACAAGGCGCAAGCCCTGCTGTTGTCGGCTCAAAACTACGCCCGCGAGCTGGAACAGGCACGCGCGGAAGCTAAAAAATATGAAGTCAAGGCACACGCCGTCGGCATGGCTTTGGCGAAAAAACAGGCGGAAGTCAGCCGTCTGAAAACGGAAAATAAAAAGGAAATCGAAAATGTCCTTACTCAAGACCGTAAAAATGCAAGCGGTAATTGTATTGACGGCTTTGGCTCTCACGGCCTGCAGCTCTACAACCGCGCCCTCGGCTACGGAAATTAAAGTTGTCGAAAAGGCGGTCATGCCGACACCGCCTGCCGCGTTGATGGTCGCGCCGGTGCGCCCGAATCCGCCGAAAGACGGCAAGACGGCCACGCTGTTGGAACACGCCGCCGAGTTTGGCGGCTATGTGGCAGAGTTGGAAAACCAAAATCAGGCTTGGCGCGATTGGGTCAACAGTCAAGCGGCAGTTGACGGTTCGGAGGGCGCGCGATGACGACTTATCGTGATTTGGTACAACGCACGGTCGCCTGCCGCCATGCGGACTTGGAATTGGGCTTAAGCCGCGCACGCGAGCAAGAGCCGTTTGTCATTCATGTTTCCGACCTGTTGGATAAGGCAGGCATTGAGTACGCAGTGCGTATGGATAAGGATTTTCAGACGACCTTTTGTGTGGAGTTTTCGGCGACCGCCCCTGCTGATGTGATTGGTATTTTGCGTAAATATTACTCAGTCTTTTTTGACGGCCAAAAGGTCGAGGCGGCGAGCCGAAATCCCGAAGGCTATGCGGTGCGTATCGTATTCGGCGATGTGCCGGTTTAAGGGGTTTTAAATGGACTTTGAATTTGGTTTTAAAACCTTGTGGCCGATTGCGACGGCGGCGTTTTGGTTTTGGGTCAACGGCATTTCAGGCCGTCTGAAAGAGGCGGACAAGCGTATCGACGACCTTAAAGAGGAGCTGCACGCGGTCAAGCTCTCTTATCACACCAAGGCGGACGCCAAGGCAGACAGCACTAATATTGCAGCAGCGTTGGAACGAATTGAAAACAAGTTAGAAAAAGTAAACGAAAAACTGGACAGGAAAGCGGACAAATCATGAGCGACCCGATTTTGGAAGCCTTGGCGCGTATTGAAAACAAGACTGATCAAACTCTGAAAAATCAGAAGGAAATGCAGGCGGAAATTGCACAAATCCGCCAAGACACGAAACGCACGGCCATTACATTCGGCGCGATCGGCGGCGGCGTGATTACGGTCGGCTGGGAATTGCTTAAAGCGAAAATGGGACTGTAATTATGGCTCACCCGCAAGAAATCCGTGAAAAGTTACGCCGGCTCTATGTGAGCGGCGAGCAAACTTTGGAAACGGCAGCCTTGATGTGCGAAATCCCGCAGGCCACTGCGCGTGCGTGGAAACGTGCGGATAAGGAAAAAGGCGACGACTGGGACAAGATGCGCGCTGCCTACACTTTGGCCGGCGGCGGTATCGAGGACTTGAGCCGTGCGATGTTGGCCGGTTTTATGGTGCAGTACAACAGTACGATGACGATGCTGCAGGATTCGAGTACCGAAGATTTGTCGCCGTCGGACCGTGCGAAGCTGTTGGCCAGCCTAGCCGATGCGTTTACGAAAACCGTATCAGCCAATGCCCGTGTGATGCCGGAAACGTCAAAACTGGCGACGGCTTTGGAATTGATTGAGTTCTTGATGGCGTTTGTGCAAGAAAAACACCCCAAACATTTGCCTGCCTTTGTGGAGGTATTGGAGCCGTTTGGGGCGGAAGTGGAGAAGAAGTTTGGATAAAGAACCTTTGTTGATTAGTTTTTCCGGTGGTCGCACCAGCGCGTACATGACACATCTGATTATGAATAATCTTGGGTTGTTTACTAATTACACCCCATTTATTGTCTTTGCCAATACGGGCTGCGAACACGAACAAACGCTTGAGTTTATACATCAATGTGAGACAGTGTTTGGCTGGCCGGTAGTATGGTTGGAAGCGGTGATTAATTCTGAACATGGCAAGGGTACTCGGCATAAGGTGGTCAATTTTGAAATAGCATCAAGAAATGGCGAGCCTTATCAGGCGATGATTGCAAAATATACGATACCTAACGTATCCAACCCGCATTGCACAAGAGAACTAAAACTGGCAGTTATAAATTCGTGGGCGCGTGAGAAATTCGGTACGGCAGCCGTTGATACAGCTATTGGTATCAGAGTTGACGAATCGAGACGCATTAAGGCAGATGCTGTCCAAAGAAAAATTATTTATCCATTGGTAGATATATGGCCGTCTGAAAAGCAAGATGTTTTAGATTTCTGGAAAAAACAGCCTTTTGATTTAAACATCCCCGAATATTTAGGCAACTGTGTCTGGTGTTTTAAAAAGTCGGATGCCAAGTTACTTAATGCGTTAAATGATGCCTCCGAATACTTTGAATTTCCAAAAATGATGGAGCGGCTATATCCGAACGGTAGAGATGGCTCGCCCGTTTTTTTCTTTCGTCGGCATCGTACCGTTTCCGACCTTGAAAAATTAAAAGAAATTGTTGAACCAACAGTAAGTTATACCCATCAAGGTGGATGTTCTGAATCGTGCGAATTTTTACAGGCTGTCTGAATGAAGAACAAAGATTTCCTCAAATCCCTGTCCGTCCTTGCTGCCAGTCTGCGCCAAGTCATCGAAGCGGAAGTGGACGGCTTTGATGCGTCGCCCAAGGCTATTGCTGCACGCCGTACCAAGGTATTTGACCCGGTAGGCGGTTACGAATATTTCGTAAATACCTACTTCCCCCATTATATCCGCTCGCCTGAGAAATCCGAACTGCATGCGTTTTTATTCAGCCGTCTGCCGGAGATTATCCGCTCCCCCAAAGGGGAAAATGAGGCGGTGGGTGCGCCGCGCGGCGAGGGTAAATCGACGCAGGTTACCCAGCTGTTTACGCTGTGGTGTATTGTGACCGGCCAAAAACATTATGCCGTTATTGTGATGGACAGCATAGACCAGGCATACCCGATGCTCGAAGCCATCAAGGCGGAATTGGAATTTAATCCGCGCCTGAAAACCGACTTCCCAGAAGTGTGCGGACAAGGCCGTGTATGGCAGGCCGGTACGATTGTTACGGCCAATGACGTTAAGGTGCAAGTGGCCGGTAGCGGTAAAAAGCTGCGCGGTTTGCGTCACGGCCCTTACCGTCCTGACTTAACTGTTTTGGACGATATTGAGAATGACGAGCAAGTCCGCAATCCCGAACAGCGCGACAAGCTCAATGCGTGGCTGACTAAAACGGTATTGCCTCTGGGCGGGGTCGGCCAGAAATACGATGTGATCTATATCGGCACGATTTTGCATTACGACAGCGTACTGAATCGCACTTTAAATAACCCGTTTTGGCACGGTATTAAGTTTAAGGCGATGAAACGCTGGCCCGACCGCATGGATTTGTGGGACCGCTGGGAGGAACTTTTCCGCAACGACGGCGAGACGGTGGCCGAGGCGTTTTATCTCGCCAACAAAGACGAGATGGAGCGCGGCGCACAAACAAGCTGGGCGGCTCGCGGCGTACTCGCGCTGATGAAAATCCGCGCCCGCGACGGCCATGCGACATTTGACAGTGAGTACCAAAACGACCCGGTCAGCGGCGAAGATGCGCCGTTTGCCGAAAACATCAAATACTGGTCGGAATTGCCGGACGATTTGGTGTACTACGGCGCGCTCGACCCGTCATTGGGTAAAGCGGGCGCGGGGCGTGACCCGTCGGCGATTTTGGTCGGCGGTTATCAGAAATCAACAGGCCGTCTGTTTGTAACCGTTGCCCAAGTCAAAAAACGCCTGCCCGATTTGATTATCGAGGACGTGATCCGCATCCAAAAAGAGGCGCGGGTCAAGCCGGTATTGTGGGTGGTGGAGACGGTGCAATTCCAAGAGTTTCTCAAGGACGAGTTGATTAAGCGCGGGGCGCGTTTGGGTGTGCATATTCCGGTGCGCGGTATCAAGCCGTCATCGGACAAGATGTTGCGGATTGAGACCTTACAGCCACATATGGCAAACGGGCTGATTTTGCTCAACCCCGACCAAAAGACGCTGATTAGCCAGTTGCGTCACTTCCCGAAAGCCGACCACGACGATGGCCCCGATGCGTTGCATATGCTGTGGATGGCGGCAACGACGGGCAATGTATCAAACAGAGCGCGGGCGATTGATTTGCCTGTGCCGATGTTGGAGATTTAACAATGTGTGATGGAAAACGTATAACCGCTCGTGAAAAAGAGCTGACAGAGGATGTTGAGTACCTCGAGCGTGGTTTGGATAAAGCGATTGCACATCTGCAAGAGGTTGTCTCCTGCTATAAGGCTGGGCGGCTATTAAATCTACATTTTATTGTCGCTGGAATTGAAGGTTTTTTGGCGGCCCGTGGCGAAGAGTATTGATTTTAAGGTCGTCTGAAAACGGTTTCAGACGACCTTTGGAGTAAGAAAATATGTTCGGATTGATTAAAAGCGCAACGCGAAAAACCGCCATCAAGACATTGACGAGCGCGACCGAAGATGCGCTGGAAAGCCTGTTTTCCAATATGGAGGGCACGGACGCGCTGCTTTCGCGTCTCGGCGTGGACAGACAGCAGGCATTGGACGCGGTGGTAAGCGATGACGAGGTGGCTGCCTGTTTGGAGGATTTGCATTCCGCCATGCAGAACAAGGCGTGGCGCATTTATGGCGAGGACTTGAATGACGATGACAAAGACCGCTTGTGGAAAACGCTGAAACGCCATCTGCCCGCACTTGCCGAAATCGTGTTGACGGCGCGTTTGGGCGGCTATGGTGTCGGTCGGTACGTTTATCAGCCCGAACCCGACGGCTTTTTGACGATTAAGCATATCAGCAACAAAAGCGGCGAATTGGCGAAATACGTTCCCTACCGCGACGGCTCGCTGGTGTATCGCGGCACCGGCGGCGAGGAAGCCTGCAATACGGACGTGCTGTATCTCTTTATTACCCACCGCGCCACTTCAACCAATCCTGCGGGCGAAATGGCGGCGGCGCGGCTTTATGCGCCGGTTGCGTTGCGTAAAAAAGGCTTTATTTATGCGGCACAATTCATCACGCGCTACGCCCAGCCTTATCTGATTGCCAAAATCCAAGCCAACAGCAACGACGACCACGACAGTTTCATGAGCCGTTTTTACCGTTTTGTGAGCGGCGGCGCATTGAGTATCGAACGCGAAGACGATGTGATGATGCTGCAAAACAGCGCGGACGGTCAGGCATTCCGCCGACTGGAAAACCTTGCCAATGCGCGTATCCAAAAAACGCTGTTAGGCAAAGTTAAAACCAGCGACCTTGAGACCGCCAGCCGCGCGAGCCAAGAGACCGAAGAAAACAATCGCGACGAGCGTATCGGCGCGTATCTCGCTCTGTTCTCCCGCGCTGCACAGCACTTTATCGACGCGCTCGTGATGGTTAACAATGCCTACGGCAAGCCGATTAATGCGCCCAAAGGCGTATGGTTTGAGTTTGAAGACGAAATCAAGGTCGATAAAACCCGCGCCGAACGCGACAAGATGTATATGGATACGGGGCAGCTCGTGTTGACCGAAACCTACTACCGCGACATCTTGGGCTTTGAGCCGGAACATTTCGAGCTGCGCGACCCGAAAGCGTCGTCTGAAAACCCTGCGCCCGCCAAATTCAGCCTGCGCTTGTCTGACGCTCTTGCCCATAATGCGCCCGATACGGCGGAGCAGGCAATCACCCGCCCGAAAATGGAAGCAGTGTTGGGTTTATTGGAAAGCTGCAAAGACTACGCGGAATTTGAGGCAAAGCTGTCCGAACTTGATTTGAGCAAGGGCGACAATCTCTTGATCCAGCGTTTGGTTTCAGACGGCCTTTCGGCTTGGGCTGACGGAGCGGGCGATGGACGGGATTGAATACAACTTCACGGGGCTGGTCGATAAAGCCGCTTTCGAGCATTTCAAGGCTAAGAAAATCCTGCCCGGGTTTTCGCATTACGACGTTTGGCTGTATCAGCACAGCCTTGCCTTTACCGTCGCCAAGATGATGGACGCGGATATGCTTGCGGAGGTCAAAGACGCCGTCGAATCCGCGCAGAAAAACGGTACGGCATTCGCCGATTTTAAAAAGCGTTTAAAACCGTATTTGATGGCGAAAGGCTGGTGGGGCGAGCAAGTGATGACCGACCCGCTGGACGGCGAGCCGAAATTGGTACAGCTCGGCAGCACACGTCGTCTGAAAACCATCTTTAATACCAATATGCAAACCGCCTTTGCAGCGGGGCAGTGGCAGCGGATTCAGGCAAATAAAAAAGCCCTGCCGTATTTGCGCTACAACCATTCCGCCGCCGGGCATCCGCGCGACAGCCATAAACGCTACTACGGCTTAGTCCTGCCGGTTGACCACGATATTTGGAAGGTTATCTTCCCACCCAACGGCTACGGTTGTAAATGTTCGGTGTCCTCACTGACCCGTCGGCAGGCGGAGCGCGAGGGTATCAGCGGCGAGCCTGATGTGGATATGGTTGAGTTTACCAATCCGCGCACAGGCAAAACGGTATTGATACCCGACGACATCACGCCGAGCTTCGCGCACAACCACGGCGACCGATTGGGCGCGATGGACGCGCTGTTTGGCGAGAAAAACGGCGAAGAGGCTCTGGCCGCCATGATTGCCGAGCGTGAGGCGTGGCTGGACAAGCGGTATAGCGTGCCGTCTGATAAAGTGGCGGTGTTGGCTTTGTCAGACAAGGTGTCGGAAAAAGAAGTGCGTAGGCTGACAAAAGAGCAGTCTGCCAACAATACCAAAGACCACGAAGCGAGAGCTGCGGCAGCGTGGCAGGCTGAAACGGGCGACAGGCTGGAAGTGTTCGATTTGGCGGTAGAAAAAGGCAAAGGACAAGCCGATTATCTGATTGTTTCAGACGACCTGCCCCGTGAGAAATGGGTAAAACTGGATTTTATGTTTACCGAAAATCCCGAACGTGCGGAATTGATGAACCGTTATTTTGCGCACACCGCCGACGCATGGAAAGGGAAGGTTGACAATATTCAAGAGCATTTCAACAAAGCCGATATTGTCCCGCTTGATTTACGCCATCTGAATGCGGCAAACCGGCATAAATTGTTGCAGTATGTGTTATCATTGCCGAAAGAACAGCGGGATAAAGTCCGCTTATTGGTAAAAATATCGGAGTAAGTCATGCCGTCTGAACTGTATGTCAGCCGCGAAGTAAAAGTATTTTTAGGCGGGAAAACCGCCCCGTCCGAATTGTTGGACTATCTGTACCCGCGTCTTGCCGAAATCGACAAGGAAGCAGCCGACCAAATGCAGGGCGAGTTTTCGGGCTGCGTATTTTCGATTGCGGATTTGTCCGCTGCGGCATTCGCCCGTGTGCGCGGATGGATACTTGAGGCAGCAGAAAAGTCCGAGTGGATTAAGCCGTACAAGTCCGAATTGAAAGCCGCGCTTGAAGCTGATCCGAGATTTAAACCTGTATAACCCGAAGGTCGTCTGAAACCGTTTCAGACGACCTTTTTTCATAACCGCCCAAATTTCGCGTTTAAGCGCGTTTTATCGGTCAGGATAGGCAAAGATATATCCGAGAGTTTAAATGCAATCTGACACGATTCTAAAGCGGTTTTAAAGTGGGTATTTTCATATTTTACGCATGAGGATTTTCAAAGGCCGTCTGAAACCTGATATTCGGGTTTTAGGCGGCTTTTGCATTTGGATTGGGAAGTGAAATCCTGCCGTCCGTCTTTTTGAACTTGGCAAGGCAAAATGGAGCAATGGATACGAACAACACCCCCCTCAAAATCAAATTGTCCGCCGCGCTGCCGGTTGCCCTGGCGACCGGTGCCGACAAGGTGCGTACTTTTAAAGGCATTGCCAATTCGGGCAAGCCCTTCGGCTACGGCGATTATCAGACAGTCGTCGATTTGGCCCAGCTGTCACACAAAGCGTCCGTCCCCGTCCTGTTGGAGCATTCTCCCGTCAAGATGGCGGGCGTGTGCAGCCTGTCGGTAACGGCGGACGGCCTGATTGCGGAAGGCAGTCTGTTGTCCAACGAGTTTGGCACGCAGATCGCCGAAGCAGCCGACCAAGGTTTCCCTTGGGAAATGTCGGTTTACGCGCAGGCGGAATCCTACGAGGAGCTGGCGGCGGGCGCAGTATTGTCCGTCAACGGCAACGAGGTAACCGGGCCGGCCGTCATCCTGCGCCGTTGTGCGATACGCGAGGTGTCGTTTACCGCCGTCGGCGTGGACGGCGAGACGGAGGCGGTGGTGTTGTCGGACGGCAGTCCATTGCCGGATATTTTTAAACAACCTTTGGAGTTATCTATGACACCCGAAGAAAAGCAAGCGTTTGACGACCTGAAAGCGGAAGTCGATACGCTCAAGGCTGAAAAAGCCGAAGCCGAGAAAAAGCTAAAAGAAGCCGAAGCGGCTGCCAAGAAAAACCAAGTCAAGGCGAAATTGTCCGCCGCCGGCTTTAAGGAAGGCGAAAACGGCAAGTTTGAAGGCTTGTCCGACGCAACCATGACCGTGCTTTTGTCTGCCGACATCGAAGCGGCAGAAGCCATGATTGCCGATCTAAAGCCGAAAGCCACCCAGTCTGCCGTACCACCCGCACTGTTGAGCGAAGGCGCAGGCAAAGGCGAATCCGAACACACCGGCGAGGCGGAGGGCAAATTCTCCGTCGCCAGCCACAAAGGCTTATTGGGAGGTTCTTATGTCTAAAGTCAAAACCGAAATCTTAGGCCCTGCTATTTCCGACTTTTTGAAATACGAAGCGACGCCGTTGACGCGTGTGGCTGTTGCTGCCGATGCCGGTACTAAAGCGGGTAGTTTTGTGACGTATCCGCTACGCAATAAAAAACTTGTTGCTTTAACAGATGAAGCTGATGGGAAAGTTATTGTTCAGCCGCTCAATTGCATCATTGAGTGTAAGGATATTTTTATCCAAGCTAAAGCTGCATTTCAGTCCGCCGCGGTTATGGAAAAAGAAGGTGACGCGTATGGGATTGTTTACGTCAACCTGCAGAAATTCGGCGCATCTGATGCTTAATTATTTGAAATAAGGAAAAAATATGCCTTTATCTGACAACAGCAAATTTGGCGTGCAGGCTTTGACCACCGCCGTCAACAAAATCGACCCGGGCGCAAGCCAAATCCGCGAATTGGGTATTTTCGAACCCGAATATCTGACCACCACCTACGCCGACATTGAGTTCCAAGACGGCAAAGTCCACTTGGTAGCCAGCAAAGAGCGCGGTACGGCCGGCCAGGCGGTCGAAAGTCCGAAACGCACCGTGCGTCCCGTCAAAATCCCACACCTGCCGATTCATGACGTCATCCGCGCGGACGACGTGCAGAACCTGCGTGCTTTCGGCACAACCCAAGCCGCGACCGTCATGGACAAGGTCAACGAAAAGCTGGCCGGCGGCAAATCCGACCTTGAATACACCCGTGAGCACCTGATGCTCGGCGCGTTGCAAGGCAAGATTTTGGATGCGGACGGCAGCGTGATTTTGGACATCAATACCGATTTCAAAGTGCAGCGCAAAACACAAGACATCGAATTGTCGAAAGATACGACCAAAGTCGGCGCGGTATTGGACAAGCTCTTGTCCGAACAACGCCAAAAATTCAACGGTGCGCAAGTGCGCGGCTGGGTTGTCTATTGCGGCATGGAGTTTTTGAGTGCACTCAAAGAGCATAAGTCTATCTTCGAAGTGTACAAACGCTTTGACGAAGCACGCGCCTACCGCGAAGGCGATACGCTCAATCCGACCGAGTTTGTCCACAAAGGCATCCGCTTTATCGAGTATGCCAACCATTTCGGCAGCGACGCCGACATCGGTGCGGACAAAGCCATTCTGCTGCCGGTTGGCCGCAATCTCTACAAAGAGTATTTCGCGCCTGCCGACATGAACGCGACCGTCAACACCCGCGCCCTGCCGTATTACGCCAGCCGCGAGAAGTTGCAGCATGACAAAGGCTGGAGCCTGCATATGCAATCCAATCCATTGCCGATTGCGCTGCGCCCCGAGTTGTTGGCAACGCTGACTATGTCTTAAACGGATTTCAGACGGCCTTTAAGGCAGTTTTAAAGGCCGTCTGAAAACGGAGGACGGCATGATTACCATCCAAGACATGATTACCCGCTTCGGTGAGCAGGAAATGGCGGAGCGGTCGAATCATGAGAACTACGAAACCATAGACGAAGCGGTGATGGTGGCGGCAATTGCCGACGCGGAAGAAGAAGCGGCAAGCTACCTTCGGGCGGCGAAACTGTTTTTTACCAACGACACCGCGCCGCAGGTTTTGAAAATCAAAGTCTGCGACATCGCCCGCTACTACCTCTACGACGATGCGGTAACAGGTATTGTCGAAGAGCGTTATCAGTCGGCAATCGCTTGGCTGAAGATGGTCGTCAAAAATCCGAATATGCTGGACGAAAGCCGAGTATCGGATGACCGCAGACCGTCAACGTGTGCCGTTTATGTGAATGCCGAACCCGATTTGCGGGAATGGCTGAAGGAGTAGGCAATGCGGATTACGGTATCGCACGACTTGTCGCGTATCGCCCAAAGCCTGAACCGCCTGTCGGGCAGGTTGAACGGCAGCCTTGAAGAGCCTTTGCGCGCTATCGGCGGCATCCTCGAATCTTCGACCCGCCGCCGTATCGCCGAAACCAAAACCGCGCCTGACGGCAAACGCTGGCAGGATGTCAGCCCCGCTACGGCAGAAGCCAAAAACGGACGCGGCGGGATTTTGGTGGACTACGGCAACCTCTTGGCAAGCATTACGCACGAGGCATCGGCAAAAAGCGTGATTACCGGCTCGGTAATGGGCTACTCGGTTTATGTGCAGGAAGGCACGAAAACCATGCCTGCCCGCCCGTTTTTGGGCTTGTCTTCGCAAGATTATCAGGACATTGACGATTTAATGTCCGATTGGCTGGAAGGATTGATTGTCTGATATGGCTTTAAAACAGCATGAAAACTTATTGGCGGTCTATCCCGAAATCCTAGGCCGTCTGAAAACCGTCAAAGGCATTAAGGCGGTCAAGGAGATTGGCGAACTTGCCGAGCTGCTCGCCCAAGGCGCGGCGAAGCGCAAAGCCGCCCCGCTGGACGGCGCGGTCTATGTCGTTTACGGCGGCTCAACCTTTGCCGACGAAGCGAAAAACGGCAAATTCCTCAAATCGACGCTGCACTTTACCTTCGTCCTCGCGCGAAGCTACACCGCCAACGGCAAATCCACGCTGTACGAGGTCGGCGAGACCCTGACGGCAATCCAACAGGCGTTTTCTGGCTGGGACGCGGGCGACGAATATGCCGTTACCCCTTTCCGCCGCATCGCCTCGCCATCCATCGAATACAACGACGGCTTTGCTTTTTACCCCATTTCATTCGCCTGCGACACCGTGCAGGCGGCAAACTAAAGGAGCTGCCACATGGCAAAACAAAACGACCACGGCTTAATTTTTGAGGGCGACGTCAAGGTGCGCAACCTCAATCAAAAAGGCTCGGGCTTTATCGAAATCGGCAACACCACCGCCCTGACCACGCAAACCAGCGTGGAAACCAAAGAGCGCGTGTCCAAGCAAAAAGGCACTTACGGCAGCGCACTCGACAGCCTGAAAACCGTCAAGCCCACCGAAATCGGCCTGAAACTCGACACCTTCGACAAAGACAACCTCGCGCTTGCCCTGATGGGCGAAGCCGCCGTCATCGCGGCTACGGCGGAGACCGTTACCGGCGAGACCGTGACCATCGGCAAAAAAGGCATGGCGTACAAACTGGCAAACGGCAACATCGACCCGGCTACCGTCAAAGTCAAAAACAAGTCAAACGCAAATGTTGATGCCAAGCATTTGGATATTAATGCCACCTTGGGCATGATTACCATCCTGCCGGCCGCCGATACCGTCAACGACGGCGAAAACATCACCGTCGACTACAAAACCCGCGATTCCGGCGGCTATAAAGTGTCCGCAGCCACCTTGTCCCGCTTGGATTTGGAAATCTACGTCGACGGCCGCAACCGCGTTACCGGCGAGACCGGCATCCTGCATATCCCCCATGCCGTACTGGCGGCGGACGGCAGTATCGACTGGTTCGGCGACGACTTTAATACGGCGGAATTCAAAGGCACGGCGGTGTTGGCTTCGGGCGAAACTTCGACCTATTCCTTCACGTCGTACAACAACTAAAGATTCGGTAATAAACAAAGGCCGTCTGAAACTGGCTTCTGCGTGTAGGCGCAGCGGCGGCAGGTTCCAGACGGCCTTTTTTAAACGGGTTTTAAAACAGGATTAAATCATGGCGAATATTCAGGCAGGTTTAGAGATTAAGGCGGGCGTGTCCGGCGTTGAAAACATCGACGCGCTGGCGCAGTCCATCGAGGCAGCGGGCATCGATACGGGCAAGCTGACCACCGAAGCGAAAGAGCTGGGCGCAACGCTGGCCAAAGCACAAGCGCAACAGGCGGCAATTGCAGAATATAAGGCGTTGTCGGCGGAATTGGACAATACCGCCAAAGAAATGCGCGCGCTGGACGAGCTGACCGCGACGTTGGAGAAATCCATGCGCGGCGGCGGTACGCAGCAACAGCAGGCCGATTTGGCGAAACTGCGTGCCGAATCCGAACGCCTGGCAAAAAGCGAAACCGAGCTGACAGGCAAGCTGTATGCCGCCCGCGATGCGATGTCGGTGTCGGGCGTGTCCGTCAAAAATCTTGCCGCCGAAGAGGCGCGCCTGTCGTCCGAATCCGCCGCCGCAACAGCGCAGCTCGACCGCCTGACCGCCGAAGCGCAAACCCTAAAAGCCATTGCTGATGCAAAAATCCAGCTCGGCATCGATACCGACGACAAGGCACGGCAGGAAATCCAAAAGACCAAAGACGCCTACGAATTGCTTAAAAACAGCGGCACGCTCTCGCATGAAGAATTAGCCCGGGCGGCGCAGTTGCAGGAAGGCAAGGTGCGCGAACTTGAAGCCAGCCTGAAAGGCGTGAAGCCGTCTATTTCCGAAATTGCCTCTGAAGTTCAAGGTTTGGTCGGTAAGGCAGGCGGCTTGGCGTTTGCCGCCAAAGAGGCGATGAAGTTTGAGACTGCGATGGCGGGCGTGAAAAAAGTCGCCGAAGGTACGGACGAGCAGTACGCCAAACTTTCAGACGAGCTGAAAAAAATGAGTGCGGAATTGGGCATTTCCGCCGCCGAAATGGCGGATCTTGCCGCTGCCGGCGGACAGCTCGGCATCCCGATTGAGAAGTTGTCGGAATTTACCGCCATCGCGTCTAAGATGTCGGTTGCCTTTGGCATGACTGCTGAAGAGGCAGGCAATGCCGCCGCGACGATTGCCAACGTGTTCCAGCTCCCGATTGGAGAAGTCGAGAAGCTCGGTGATGCCATCAACGTTTTGGGCAACAATACCGCCGCCCGTGAAAAAGACATTGTTGCGGCGATGGCGCGTATCGGCGGTACGGCCAAGCAGTTCGGACTGGCCGCCGACGAAGCTGCCGCGCTTGCCGACGCCTTTATCGCCTTGGGCAAACCGCCCGAAGTAGCGGCGACCGCCATCAATGCCATGCTGCAAAAACTGCAAACCGCGCAAAGCCAGGGCAAGGGCTTTCAGGCAGCCTTGGAAGGTATCGGTACGTCTGCCGACGAGATGGCAGCCAATATCGCCGCCAATCCGCAGCAGGCTTTAACGGACTTCTTGCACAAACTCGAAGGCTTGGACAAACAAAGCCGCGCCCTAATGCTCTCGCAACTCTTCGGCACGGAATACAGCGACGACATTGCCCTCTTGGTCGGCTCACTGGGCGAATACGAAAAGGCTTTGGGTTTGGTCGCTGACAAGGGACAAGTCGTCGGCGCGATGCAAAAAGAGGTGGCAAACGCCATGTCCACCAGCGAGGCGCAAATCAACAAAGCCAAGCAGGAAATCATCAACGTTGCCATCGAGGTCGGCGAAAAGCTGCTGCCTTTGGTGTCTCTATTGGCGAGTACGGCCGGCAGTGTGGCAAGCGCAATCGGAGCGATTACCGAAGAGTTTCCGGTTTTGACGCAACTTGCCACGCTGTTTGCAGCAGGCGCAGTTGCCGTCAAGGCTTATGAGGCGGCTGTCCGCCTGACTGGTGGTGCGGTATCAGCATCATTTGCGACCCAGCGTGTCGGAATTGAAGCAACCAAAGCATCTATCCTGTCGACCACTGTCGCTGCACGAGAGCTGGGCATTGCGCTCAAATCCGCTGCTGCCGGTAACGGTTTCGGTAATGGCGCGGCTGCTGCGGGAGCATTGGCTCAAAATCTCAAGACGGCGGCATCCAATGCCGGATTACTTTTTGCGGCTTTTGAGGTCGGCCGTGGTGTGGGCGGCTGGCTGCGCGAAAACACGGATTTAGCAAAAATTTTCGGCGATAACCTCGCCCGTATTCCTGCCATTTTGGATAGTCTGTTTACCACCGGCGGTCTCGACAAGTATCACGAGTTTTTCAAAACCGAAGCCCAAATTAAGCGCGAGTTGGAGATAGCGGATAAAAAAGCCCAGGAAGCTGCCGAAAAAGCCGCCGTCGCCAAGAAAAAAGCTGCCGAAGAAGAGGCAGCCGCCGTCAAAGCCCTGCAAGCCGAATATCGTGCGTCTGCAACAGAGTTGTCAGCGTTGGAACACAGTATGGCCGCCTTGCGTGCAGACGGTCGAGAAACCAGCGACTTTTACAGTGAGCTGGCAATCAAGCTGGAAAACGTGCGTACCAAAACCGCCGAACTGAAAGCCGAACTTGATAAGAAAAACGTCAAAATCAGCGCAGATACAGGCGAGCTTGCCGCAGCACAAAAAGCCCTTGAGGCTTTGGGTTTGACGGCGGAAGAGGTAACCACCGGCATGAGCAAAAAGGCGGCGGAAGGTATTGCCAATTTTTCGCGTGTCGCCTCTCAGTTTGGTAATGATGCCGAGCAGATGGGCCGGGTGTTTCAGGCCGCGCTCAAGCAGATGGACAGTAAAGAATCAACCGATGCTCTTTTGGCCGAATTGGAAAAGGTAGGCAAACAATCCGGGCTGACGGCCGAGGAAATTAAGAAAATCGGAGATACGGCAAGGGAGTCGACGGACAAGGTTGCCGACGCCTTCGCCAAAATCGGCGTGGACAGCAAGGCCGTGATGACAGGTATCAGCAGCGACGCGCGGCAGGCATTCGCTGATTTTCAGACAGCCTCGACAGAAGCGGCGGCCGCCGGTCAAAAAGATGCCAAGCTAATACAGGCAGCCTTTGAGGCCATGATGGGCAAACTTAAAAGCAAGGAGGAATTTGCCGAGTTTCAACACCAGCTCAAAGCCAGCGGAGACGCGGCACTGTTGACGCAGGAACAGCTTGCCCGGTTGGGCGACGCGGCTTCGGGCGGTGCGGAAAAAGCCAAAACCGCCTATCAAGGGTTAAATGATACTGCCGCTAAAACAGGCGAAGCCGCGAAAGCCGCGCATGAAAAAGGCTCGCAAGCGGCGGAAAACCATGCCCAATCGGTCAGAAAAGTGGCGACAGCCAACAAAGAGGCGGCAGCAGAGGCAGACAATGCAGCCAAAGCGGCAGCAAATGCGTCTAAATCGTTTAGTGATTACGGCTACCGTCTGACGCAAACGGCAGGCTTTTACAAGCTCAATAATGAGCAGCTAGATTTGATGAACCGACAGTTTTCCGGGATTAAGTTGGGCATGGAGGCCACATTCCGCGCTGCTCAGATGAAAGAGTACACGCAACAGATTTACAACGCGAATACCGCGATGCAAAGGCTGACCAATGCTGCTGCTCAAGGCGCAGTGACACAGGATATCTTGAACGATGCGGCCAGCGCGGCATCTCGTGCTGCCGATAAATTGGGGAATACTGAGCTGACAAAATTCCGCAATGCGATATCCGATGCCCAACGCCGGCTGAATGCCCTGCGTCAAGAAGCACATGATGCAACCCGCGCGCTTGAGGCCGAGCTTGCCGAGCTTAATGGTAATACGGAAGCGGTTTATTCTTTGCAGCAAGAAAGAAAAATCCGTGAGCTGCAACAAAAACTCGACAATGCCAACCGCCTCAAACAAACCGACGTTGCGCGCGAATATCAGCGTCAAATCGATTTGCAGCAACAGATTTACAACAGGCAGCGCAGCAAGCGCGCCGAATCTGCCGCGCAAGAGCAAGTCCGCAACCAAGGTTCGTATGGTAACAGTAATGCCGCCCAGCGGTTGCAACAAATCGGCAATCCGCAGGTTAATATCGACCCGGAAAAGCTTAACCAAATTTTGGCGCAGCGCGACCAAGCGGTTGCTGAGAAAGCTGTTAACGGTTTTATGAATAGTTTACAAGCTTCATTAAAGCGCACGACATAATTCAGACGGCCTGCAACCATCTGACTGCAACCATGCCAAGCCCCGATTTTCGGGGCTTTTGTTTTA
>NZ_KV814777.1:0-6761 GCF_001814095.1 Neisseria sp. HMSC068C12
GCCAAGCCCCGATTTTCGGGGCTTTTGTTTTAATTTGGTTTTAAAAACCATTTAAAAAGAAAGGCCGTCTGAAATGTTTGATACGCAACGTGTGCCGGTAAAGGTTTACCGCTGGGATGACGAGGGTGCGCCGCAGGTTGAATCGGCGGCAGGCAGCATTAAAACGATTTTAAAAGCCTGCTTGGTTACCGGTTACGGCGAAGGTAATAAACGTAAGGACGGGCTGGGCTGGGAAATGGCGTTTGAAAAGACGCAAGAAGCTTGTTTCCGCAGTACGCACCCGAAGGCGACAAAGTGGTGGCTGGGGGTGGATGATACGAAGTATCTTGCAGGCGGCGACAGAAATAATCGTTATGCCGATGTCTGTGGGATTTTGGAGCCGACATCTGCTACAGCGGGCAAGGCGGTTCAGTATGTTTGGCGTAATTCGAGTAGGGTTCGATTTGCTAGCTCCGGTTATTACGACAATAGTTTCAGATTGAAATGGGTTTTAGTAGGTCATGCACGTGCCTTCGCCCTTGTTTTGCTGAGTCCGGGCAATTCGGTAGGCAGCCCTGTACTTTATTTTGGGGAGTTTCCAAGCTTGGCGGTGGCTGACGAGCATCAAAACCTATTGGGTCTGGGGGCGTACGGAAGCGAATATTATTTTAATCTTGCTGACTACTCCAATTTTTATTGCTCGGCCATGCGTGATTACAAGGGGGATGCGCCAAATAAATTTTATTGTGGTGCTAATGTGGTTGAATCCGCTTCCCCTTATCCAAGCCCAATCAGTGGCGGCTTTACGGCTTCCGACCTGTATCTTTTTGAGGAACTTAATGGCAGTAAATATGCGATTCGCGGCTTAGTTCCGGGTTTGATGCGTACTAACGAAGCGATGCCGAGTAACAGTGTTATCCCGCAAGGTACTGTTTACGATAATTTAGACAATTCCGGCGATGCATGGATGTATGTCAAAGTTTTTAGTAATCATTCCGGCCTGCTGATCAACCTCACGGCCTGGGAGCTGTAAGCCATGCCGAATTATGTTTTCCGCAGCCGTCTTGCCGTTAAACGCGGCAAGCTGCGCGGCAAAGTCGTCAACCGGATTGCGCGAAGCCGTGCTGTCAAGTCACCGCATTGGAAATACGGCGGCCATGGCTATATTGCCGGCGAAGGTACGGGCATTGTTACGGTAGGCGGCCAGCCGGCTTCGCGCCGTATTTACCTGTTTTTCCGGCCTAATATGTACTGCATCGCCGATACTTGGAGCGCGGAAGACGGCAGCTACCGCTTCGACCGGCTTAAGGAAGACGAGGAGTATTTGATGGTGGCGACGGATTATAAAAAGCAATACGAGCCTGTTTCTTATGATTTTATTAAGCCTTATGTCGAGCGTGACGGCGGCGGTTGAGGCCGTCTGAAATGTCCGAAGACAAAATTTATGCTGATTCGGCGCGTATCCCTTTGCCTTTCGGTTTGGCGATTGGCTCCCGTCCGCCGTCCAGGTTCTTGCCGTTGGCGTTCAGACGGCCTTTACGCCATATTGAAGACGGCGGCGAGATTGTTCCTGATACGCCGCCTAAGCCTAATCCGTACCGCCCTCCGGATGGTTATGCGACTGTTTCGGGGGCGTGGGGCTTTGTGCAGCAGGCGGTGTCAACGCAGGCAGTGTGCGCGGCCGGTCGTTATGATTTGGGCGGCATTGCTGCCCAAGTGTCGGGGATAACGGCGGAGGCTGTCGGGGAGGCGGTTTGTTTTCAGACGGCCTTTTCGGATATGCCTGAGTTGGAAAGCTGCCTGCATGAAACGGTCGGCTTGTCTGACGGGGTTGCCGGTTGTATGCAGGCGGAGCAGGCCGGAATGGATGGCCTGGACGGCTGTCTGCATGATGCTTTCCCCGATGATTTGTTTCTAAGCGGCTGTAATGCGGATCAATCGGCGGCGGGTCTTGGCGAGGCTTTGGCGGCGTGTTCGGAGAGTGTGTTTTCCGATGATGCGCCGGTTGGCGATTGTTTGGTGTCGGAGGTGCGCGAGGCGGCGGTATTGGCACGCTGTGCGCATTCGCAAAGCCTGCCTGCTTTGGCTGTGCCTTGCGAGTATTATGAGATTCCGGTTGAGCCAGAGCCGGTTCCTGAAACTTATGTTTGCGGTATCCGCCCGCCTTCAAACCGTCTGCACCTGCGGTTTTACCGCAAAAAGATTGCACACGATGCGCGCCATATTCCGCTGCCGTTTGCTTGTTTTGATACGGTAAGCACTCCTGTTTTAGACGGATATATCATGCAAAATATTATTAAGGCTACGGTTGACGGCCAGCCGATCGGGCTGTTTTCTGCTTCCTTTACGACGGACACTGCCGGTTATTGCTGGCAAGGCAGTTTGACTGTTTCGCCCGATGATTTCGCTAAGATTAATCCTGATGTCCGCCCGAAAGGCCGGGAGGCCGAAATCGCGGTGCAAATCAATGCGGATACTTTTGTCATCCTCGCCGAGGATTACAGCGACAACCGCCGCTTTGGGCAAAAGAGCTATACGGTAACCGGCCGCAGTGTTACCGCCCGTTTGGGCGCGGACTATGCGCCTAAAGGCCGCGGTACATACCGCAATCCGATTTATGCGCAACAAATCGCAACGGAGGTTTTACGCCCGACAGGCGTGGATTTGGACGGCTGGACGATGGCTGATTGGTTGATTCCGGGAGATGTGTATTCGTTGACCGATAAAACGCCGATTGCTGTTTTGCAAGAGCTGGCTCAAGCCGCCGGGGGATTTGTGGAGAGCGACCGCGCTAGGCCGGTTATCCGCTTTAAGCCTAAATGGAAAAAGGCTTCTTGGGAGGTTTCCGATGCGCCTGCCGATGTCAGTGTCCCTGTCAGCGTGATTTTCAGCATCAGCGGCCAGCGCAATGTATCGGAGCGCGCCAATGGGGTTTATGTTTGGCCGAGCCATAACAAGGGCAAAGGCGCGGATGTGTACCGCAACGGCAGTAACCGCGAGCCGCGTGCCTCCGCGCTGACCAATACGCTTTATACCGACCAGCCGGTCTTGCTCGCCGCAGGGATTGCCGCGTTAAGCGAAACCGGTGTGCATAAGCGCGAAACGGTGTCTTTGCCGGTATCGGATAAATACGCCATTCCTATGGCGAATTTAGGCGAGATTTGGCAAATCAATGAGCCTTCGGGAAGCTGGCAAGGCGTGGTGGTTGGTGTGTCGGTCGAAGTCAAAATCGAAAACGACGCGCCTGTCGTGACTCAAAATGTAACGATAGACCGCTATTTTGACGAGTGATTAAAGCTGGTTTAAAGATGCTTTAAAGGCCGTCTGAAAGCCATGTTCAGACGGCCTTTTATCTTTTTGTTGAGGATAACAAAATGACTAATCTGTATCAAAACCTGACGGCACTGCTCAGGCGCGAACAGCGCGGCATTGCCAAAATAACGGGCGATTTGGGCGGCGGCTCATGGGCGGCGCAAACGCAAAGCGGCGGCAATCTTGTTTTAAGCGGACAAGCCGCTTTAAATCAGCGCGTGTTTTATGATGTCTTGAGCAACCGTATCCTTGGGCAGGCTCCCGATACTACTGTTTTAGAGCTTGGCGTATAAGGCTAAGTGCAGTATAGCCAGGCGTTGCTTTCGTATAACGTCTTAAAATAATTATTATTATTTTGAGGAGGTTTTGTGCGAACTGAAGTGTTGGGTGTCGGTATCGGCGACATTTTAAAATTTGAAGCCACTGCCTTGACGCGTGTGAAGGTAAAAGTGCCGGATGGTACGCGTGCCGGTGATTGGGTCAATTTCTCTTTGCGTGATAATAAAAATAAATTAGTCGCGTTAACCGATGAGCAAGACGGCTACGCTCTTGTTCAGCCGCACAATTGTATTATTGATCTGCGTTATTGTGCCAAGCCTGAAAATATTACTGATACCTTGCAGCAAGGCGACCGATTCGGCATTCAATATATTGGCGCACCGGTCGAGCATGGACGTCATACCGTTATGCCGTCGGGCCCTGTGGTTCCGCCTAAAGAAGCGGAACGCCCGGTAGCTCCTCCTTCCCCTCCTTCTGCATTGAAACGTAGCCTCAATTTCTTCGGGGACTCTACCAATGCGCGTATCGGCGGTCAGGCCGTGAGTGTTGCCGCCGCTGAAAATCTGCCGGTTGTAAACAACGCACAGGGGGGCAGCCTGGCTGCGTATGCCTTGATGTCGATGGACGGCAGTCCGGTGGAAGTTACTTTTAAAGTTGATACTATTCCGGCAAAAGCGAATGGCGTGATGGTTGATGGCGAGTTGGTTTACGGCGAAGGCGTTACGCCTTTCAGTATGCACTCTACCGTCGTTATTATTGGCGATGACATTGAGGCGGTCATGACCGGCCAAACCGCCAATATTAAAGTTATTCCGCGCGATAGCCAGGCTCATAGCGTTGTTCCGGGTAAAAAATATCCGGTACGACTGAAAAACAGCGGCGGTGTCGATGGCATTTGTGTGTTGGCAACGGCCAAGAATGATATTAACGGCGCAAATATCGGCAACTGGCAGACGGTCTTAGAACGAATCAAAAGCTATGTTGAAAAATGTATTCAACAAGTTCAGCCGAAAGAGTCTCCCCGTTATATTGTCCTGACTGTATGGGCTGATAATAAGCCGGGTTGGGCCAAAGAAAACCACCCATACCGACATCAGCTCAAGGATCAATTTAATAATTGGCTCAAGTCTAAATATGGCAATAATGTCTTTGATATTGAGCAATATATTTTATCTGACCAGATTTGGACGGATAGCGGCCTCACGCCGAATGAGGCGGATAAAAAAGCGCAAACAGACGGCGTAATGCCGTTGTCCCTCTCGCAGGACGGCGGTGCTCATCTGCTTCCGGCGGTTGAGGCTAAAGTCGCCGAACGTATCATCGCAAAAGCCAAAGAGTTGCGCTACTTGTAGGCAAATATAAATAAAAGGCCGTCTGAATAAGGCGGCCTTCGGGAGGATTTTAAATATAAGTGGGACGGCGACGTAACAGTGCGGCAACACTGTTACGCCAGCCAAGCAGAGTATGCCTGCATTGACTTCTAAGGCCGCCTTAGTCTCTAGAGACCGAGGCATTCTATCTGATACAGGAGTGGATGCAAATGCAAATCTATCGTGAATTACGCTGTAAGTTTTGTGGGAAATTGCTGGCAAAAGGCAGCGGCTGTGTACAAATAAAGTGCGCTCGTTGTAAAAACATCAATTCTTTCAGCTAATTAATAAATCAAAAGAATGCCTTTGAGCGTCATATTAAATCTGATTTAGAGCATCGCGAATGCCATAATTTAGGAGTATATATGATGCAAAAAATGCAACAGACATTACCTATTATCCCCTGGATGGGTGGCAAACGTCGTTTGGCAAAACATCTTTTGCCCATGTTCCCCGAGCATTCTTGCTATGTCGAGTTGTTTTCTGGTGGCGCAGCATTGTTCTTTATGCGCCCAACGCCTGCTAAAGTAGAGGTACTCAACGACATCAACGGACAGCTCATCAATCTCTATCGTGTGGTACAACATCATTTCGACGAGTTCGTCCGTCAGTTCGAGTGGACGCTGACCAGCCGCGAGACATTCTCCTGCCTGCAAAACACGCCGCCCGAATGCATGACAGATATTCAACGTGCCGCTCGCTTCTTCTACCTTCAACACAACGCCTTCGGCGGCAAAACCGTCCATCAGCATTTTGGGACAGCTACCACGTCAAAAGCGTGGGATGCGTCTCAGATTGAGGTTAAATTAAAGGCTGCTAAAGACCGTTTAAAAGGTGTTTATATAGAGAATGAATCGTGGGATCGTTGCTTCAAGCGATATGACCGTGAGCACACCTTCTTCTATGCAGACCCACCATATTGGCAGACCGCAGGCTATGACCAATCATTTGGCTGGGAGCAGTATGAATTACTGGCCAAGGTAATGGCAGAGAGTAAGGGTAAGGTCATGCTATCCATTAATGACCACCCTGATATCAGGGAATTGTTTAAAGATTTCCGTATCACTCAACTTGAATTGGCTTATACGGTCGGAAGAAATAAAACTGGTAAAACCAGTGGAGAATTGGTCGTATGTAATTGGTAAAATAAAAAGCGACGGTATCGTCGCTTTTGTTTTCATTTCTGAATTGCAATTTATTTGGCACAGCCGATATTTTTAAAAGTGTCAAAATTTCCGCGAAACTATGACAAATCCGCCACGACCTTACAAAAAGGCCGTCTGAAATGACGAATTTATCCAAAGGTTTGCTGGCTGCGATAGCGTCCAATTTGTTGTTTTCCATGCTGTTTCTGTACGGTATGTGGATGAGGCCGATGACGGGGACGGAGGTGTTTGCCTGGCGCATGGTCGCCATGCTGTCGGCTTTGTGCGTGCTGATGACGATGGTCAGCGGTTGGCTGGCGGCAATGCGTTTTGCTTATGGAGTCGGCCGGGATTGGAAACGGTGGCTGCTGATTGTATTGCCGACGCCGATATTTGCCAGCCAGTTGTGGCTGTTTGTCTGGGGGCCGGTCAATGGGGAAGGAGTAAACATTGCCATGGGTTATTTCCTGTTTCCTTTGGTGATGATGCTGGGTGGACGGATTTGGTTTAAAGAGCGTTTGAACCGGTTGCAGAGGGTGGCGGTAATCTTGGCGTGTGCAGGCGTGGCATGTGAATTGGTGCGGTCGGGCGCGTTTTCGTGGACGACTGTATGGGTGTTCGGTACTTATCCGTTTTATTATCTGGGGTAAGCGGATTAAATGGTTGATCTTACCTT
>NZ_KV814778.1:0-24555 GCF_001814095.1 Neisseria sp. HMSC068C12
ATTCTACGTGTGAGGTATTAATGGTAATACCGCGAGCTTTTTCTTCAGGAGCGTTATCGATTTGGTCGTAAGCTTTTGCAGCGCCACCGAATTTTTTAGCCAAAATAGTAGTCAATGCAGCAGTCAGAGTGGTTTTACCATGGTCAACGTGACCGATGGTGCCAACGTTTACGTGCGGTTTGCTACGTTCAAATTTTTCCTTAGCCATGGCAATATCCTATAATCTAAGCTTTTGAAAGAAAGGGTAATAATGAGATGGTGCCCATGGGCAGATTTGAACTGCCGACCTCTCCCTTACCAAGGGAGTGCTCTACCCCTGAGCTACATGGGCGAAATTGTTTGGAGCGGGTGAAGGGAATCGAACCCTCACCGTAAGCTTGGAAGGCTTCTGCTCTACCATTGAGCTACACCCGCATACTCACTATTTGCTCCAAGTAAGAATTTTTGGTGGAGGGAGAAGGATTCGAACCTTCGAAGCTCACGCAACAGATTTACAGTCTGCCCCCTTTGACCGCTCGGGAATCCCTCCAAAAGAGAACGCTAGTTTATTTGCAACTCGGATTTCCGTCAAGATTTTTTTTCACTTATTTCTTTAAAAATATCCAAGCTTTTGCTTTTAAACATTATTTACTTAAACTGAATGATTTTTTCGTACTTAGCCATCAGTTCTTCGTGCGTTTCAGGATGCTCTTCATCGATCAAGATACAGTCGACAGGACATACCTGTTGGCACTGCGGCTCATCGTAATGACCTACACATTGCGTACACAAATTTGGATTGATTTCGTAAATTTCTTCACCTTGCGAAATGGCATCATTAGGGCATTCCGGTTCGCACACATCGCAGTTAATGCACTCATCTGTAATAAAGAGCGACATTTCTATTTCCTTTTTTCTTAAATTATCAAAACCGATTGGGCGCGGATTATAGCACAAATGACGTCGGAACAATCCGTTTGCAAGAATGTTTTACACCTTGGGAATGATTCTCAAATTCTATACTATTCAGCAACTTGCGAATAGAGCAACAATTCAAACCTACTCATTCCCGCCTTTCCTTCCCGATAAATTTCCAGCCAATCCGGTTTTTCAGGCAACTTCCCTGCTTCAATATAGACCATTGCCCCATTTTTCAAGTGGCTTTGCAATCGGATAAACAGATTTTGCCAATCTTCCCATGCAAAAGGCGGATCAAGAAACACGACATCAAATTTTTCAGACGGCCTTGTCAAATAAGCCATGCCGTCTGAACACACGATTTCCACCTGCCTCAAGCCTAATTCACGAACATTTTTCTGAAGTGTTTGTACAGTTTGGCGGTGGTTATCGACCATTACCACTTTTGCCGCATTACGAGAAGCAGCCTCCATTCCCAAAGCACCACTACCGCTGAATAAATCCAATACTGTTTTGCCGGTTAAATCCTGACCCAACCAGTTAAACAGTTTTTCACGCACGCTGTCAGGTGTCGGACGCAAACCATCTGCGGACAGAAAAGTTAACTTTCGTCCCCTACATTGCCCGCCAATGATGCGTACTTGATTGGTGTGTTTGGAATGTTTGTTATTTGCCATAATTTTTTAAAAGATGCCAAGTTTTCAGACGGCCTCAATTATATAGTGAAACTGCTATCAAACCGTATTTCGATCTCTGCTTTTAGAGACAAAAAGGCCGTCTGAAAATTTTTCAGACGACCTTTTCAGTTTGAATTTGACGACATGAAATACTGAACTATGTTTCACCGTGAAGTGCGTTTTAAACTTAAACTAGATAAATTACATTTACTTATTTATAATGAGTATTTCTCTGTGAAATGTTTATATAAGGTTATTATCATGTCAGACCTGAATCTCAGTAACAGTATATTCCAAGGTTACAACGACAAACATGGTTTAATGATTTGTGGGTATGAGTGGGGTTGGAGTAAAGCCGATGAGGCTGCTTATGTAGCAGGTGAATACAAACTCCCTGAAAACAAAATCGACCATACATTTGCCAATAAATCCCTCTATTACGGTGAGCAGGCAAAAAAGTGGCGTTACGACAATACGATAAAAAATTGGTTTGAAATGTGGGGACACCCCTTAGACGAAAATGGATTGGGCGGTGCATTTGAAAAATCCCTGGTACAAACCAACTGGGCAGCTACTCAGGGCAACAAAATCGACAATCCAAACAAATTTCTCCAACCCGAACACGTCAACAATTTTCTCTACCACATTGAGAAACTACGTCCTAAATTGATTCTCTTCATGGGAAGCAACCTGACAAATTATCTTAATCGCGCAAATGTATTGCCGCGCTTCGAGCAGCTTGTCGGAAAACAAACTCAACCGCTACGAGTAGTACAAAAAGATTTTAGCGGTACACGTTTCAAAATCAGATTCCAATCGTTTGAAAATTGCGAAGTCGTCTGCCTGCCCCACCCTAGTGCCAGCCGCGGTCTATCTTACGATTACATAGCCTTATTTGAACCAGAAATGAACCGTATTTTATCGGACTTTAAAACGACACGCGGATTCAAATAAACCAATCACAGAAAAGCAAAAGGTCGTCTGAAAATTTTTCAGACGACCTTTTCTCTTTCAAACCAACCTAATCTCACTCTTTCGGTGCAGGCGGTTCAATCTGCTCTTTCCAACCGCATTCTTTTTGCGGGCAGACTTTTTCGACGCCCCAGCGTTTGGTGGTTTTGATGGTCAGTACCGGCCATGCGCATTTTGGACAAGTTTCGGCGACGGGCGGATTCCAAGTGGCGTAGTTACAGTCCGGATAGGTGCTGCAACTGTAAAACAGTTTGCCGTAGCGGGATTTGCGCTCGACGAGGTTACCTTTTTTGCATTGCGGGCATTGGACGCCGGTGTCTTTCGGTTTTTCCAGCGGCTCGACGTGTTTGCATTTGGGGTAGTTGGCGCAGCCGATGAATTTGCTGCCGGTACGGCTGTATTTGTACACTAGGCGACCGCCGCATTTAGGGCATTCGCGTCCATCGAGCTCGGCTTGTTCTGCTTCCGCTTTGGCAATGCGTTCGGCGGCTTCTTCGGCGGTTTCGTTAACGTTGCGCGTGTAGCTGCACTCGGGATAACCGGCACAGGCGACGAAGCGGCCCATTTTGCCGAATTTGATTTGCAGTTTGTGTTCGCCGCATTTCGGGCAGGTTTCATTGAGTTCCTGCGTGGTGAATTTGGCGCGTTCGATGCCCTCTTTTTCTTCTACTTGCTTGATAAACGGTTTCCAGAATTTGTCCATCACGGGAATCCATTGGCGTTTACCGTTGGCAATTTCGTCAAGCTGGTCTTCGAGTTTGGCGGTGAAGTGGTAGTCGACATATTGGGCGAAGTGTTCGGTCAAGAATTTATTAACGATGTCGCCCGTATCGGTAGGCATGAAGCGTTTTTGCTCAAGGGTAACGTATTCGCGGTCTTTGAGCGTGGAAATAATACTGGCGTAGGTGGAAGGACGGCCAATGCCGTATTCTTCGAGGGCTTTAACCAGCGTGGCTTCGTTGTAGCGCGGCGGCGGAGTGGTGAAGTGTTGTTCGCCGTAAAGTTTGTCCACAGGCAGTTTGTCGCCTTCGCTCATTTCGGGCAGTTTTTTGCCGTCTTCGCTCTCTTCGTCGTCGCTGCTTTCTTCATACACACTCAAAAAGCCTGCGAAGGTTTGCACTTGTCCGGTTACGCGGAATACGCCTTTGCCGACGGTAATATCGACGGTGGTTTGGTCGAATTTGGCGGGCGTCATCTGACAAGCAACAGTGCGCTGCCAAATCATTTGATAGAGTTTGAACTGGTCTGCGCTCAGGAAGGGTTTGACGCTTTCGGGCGTGCGGTACACGGAAGTCGGACGAATGGCTTCGTGGGCTTCTTGGGCGTTTTTGGATTTGGTTTTGTACTGCTTGGCCGAACTTGGCAGATATTCTTTGCCGATTTTGTTTTCGATGTAATGGCGGATTTCGGTTAACGCTTCATCGGCCAAATTCACGCTGTCGGTACGCATATAGGTAATCAGACCGATGGCACCCTGCCCTACGTCTATACCTTCGTAAAGCTGCTGGGCGGTACGCATGGTGCGGTCGGTGGTGAAGCCGAGTTTGCGCACGGCATCCTGCTGCATGGTAGAAGTGGTAAACGGCGCGGCGGGATTGCGGCTGCGCTTTTTCTTTTCAATGGCGGTAACGACGGCCTCTTTGCCTTCGAGCTCTTTCAATACATCGGCTTGCGCGGCTTCATTCGGCAGGTCGAATTGTTCGAGTTTCGCGCCGTTGTATTGGGCGAGTTTGGCGGTAAACTTACTGCGTCCTTTGTGGCTATCGAGATGCACCGTCCAATATTCCTGCGCTTCAAAGGCGCGGATTTCGTTTTCGCGCTCACAAATCAGGCGCAAAGCAGGACTTTGTACACGGCCTGCACTCAAACCGCGGCGGATTTTTTTCCATAACAATGGCGAAAGGTTAAAGCCGACCAAATAGTCCAAAGCGCGGCGGGCTTGTTGCGCATCGACCAAGTCCATTTCGATTTCGCGCGGATGGGCAACGGCATCGAGTACGGCGTTTTTGGTGATTTCGTGGAACACGACACGCTGCGGCTTGATGTTTTTCAAGCCGCGTTTGGATTTGAGGATTTCCAAAAGATGCCAAGAAATGGCTTCGCCTTCCCTATCCGGGTCGGTTGCGAGGTAGATGTTTTCAGCTTCTTTGGCACCGGCAACGATGGCATCGACGTGTTTGCTGTTGCGGCTGATCAGTTGATATTTCATGGCAAAGCCATTGTCGGGATCGACTGCTCCGCTTTTCGGAACCAAATCGCGGACGTGGCCGTAAGACGCCAAAATTTCAAAATCACCGCCCAGATATTTTTTCAGGGTTTTGGCTTTGGACGGGGATTCGACGATTAATAGGTTTTTCGCCATTGTTGTTCTCTTTTGGATGTATTGGATTTATGTTTCAGACGGCCTTTTATCATTTTGTTCAGGCCGTCTGAAAAAAGGTTTAGTGCATCACGTTTTGTCCGGTCAACGCACTCATCAAGTCGTCACCTATCAGGACGGGCAACTCGCTCTTGTGCATCCACAACACCAGCAATACCAACACTTTGGCGGTATCGAGGGTGATTTCGTCCGATGGAATGTGCATCAGGGCATGAATGACGATTTCGCGTTGCTCATAAGTAATTGCGTGTTCGGCAACCAAATACTGCATCAAGCCCATGACTTCCTGCGGCAGGTTGTCAGCTTCTTCACGGCAGAATACGCGCAGGGAGTCGCTGTTAAACGGCTCAGCATAGAATTCGGACGTATTGAACAAGACTTCCATCATCATTAATGTATTGCCGATTTCCGTAGCATCAAAACCCGCATCTTCCAAGAGGCGACCCAAATCCTCCGGAGGCGGACAATTGTCGAAATCTTGGAAGTGTTCGATTAAATAGGCAATGACTTCGGTCATGCTGGTTCCTTAAAT
The DNA here is from genome assembly GCF_001814095.1 of Neisseria sp. HMSC068C12. Lineage (NCBI taxonomy): Bacteria > Pseudomonadati > Pseudomonadota > Betaproteobacteria > Neisseriales > Neisseriaceae > Neisseria > Neisseria sp. HMSC068C12. Next base: position 5,459 of record NZ_KV814778.1, read on the forward strand.
ATAGATAATTCATGCTTTGACACGCTGATAACGGCCGCCCGGCAAGGCGGCAACGATACCGTCAAGTTCGTATTCCAAAAGCTGTGCGTACACGTCTGCCGCCGCCGTATTGGTTTGTTGCGCCAAAATATCGGGATGTATCGGGTCGTAACCCATTGCTTCCAATAAAGCGCTTGTTGATGGGGCGGCAGATAGGTTTTCAGACGGCCTTTGCGGTTCATCCGCTATTGTTTTTGGTTGCAGATGTTTGGTTTGATCGTTTTTCAGTTTTACCGTCTTATTTATAGAATATGATGGAACAGGCGTATTTTGCAATAGCTGCGGACACTCATGGAGAATATCGTCCAGACATTCCACCAGTTTTGCCCCGTCTTTAATCAGCTTGTGGCAGCCTTTGCTATGCGGATTGTCTATCGACCCGGGCACCGCCATCACTTCGCGCCCCATCTCTGCCGCCAGCTTGGCGGTAATCAATGAGCCAGATTCCAATGCCGCCTCGACCACCAATGTCAGCTGCGATAATGCGGCAATCAAACGGTTGCGGCGCGGAAAGTTGCCTGCAAACGGACGCGTATCTAAAGGGAACTCGCTGACAATCAATCCCCTTTCGGCAATTTCATAAGCAAGGTTTTTATTGGACGGCGGATAAATGCGGTCTATACCGGTTCCCCAGACGGCGATGGTGCCGCCATCTGCCTGCAATGCCCCCTGATGGGCGGCGGTATCGATACCCGAAGCCATACCCGATACGACGGGAATGCCTTTTTCGCTCAACGCCCTACCGAAATCTTTGGCAATTCGCATTGCCTGCGGCGTGGCATGGCGGCTGCCGACCATCGCGGCAGAAGGTGTGTGCAGCAGCTCTGCATTGCCGCGTAAAAACAAGACCGGCGGCGCGGTAATGCCTTGTGTCAGCATTTCGGGGAAATCATCATCTTGCAGCAGCAACAAACGGCAACCGTCCTGCATTTCCCATTGTAAAGCGGCTTCAGCAGACTGCTGCGCCAAAGCCCGTTTGTCCGCATTACGCCACGACTCGGCTGCCTGTTTATGGCGCACCAACGCGGCAATTTTGTCTGCCGGCGCATTCAAGGCAGCTTGTGCGCTACCGAATTGCTGCAACAGCACCAAAAAACTTTCTGCGCCGATATAGGGCGTAAATGCCAGTTGCAACCAAGCAAAACGCTCGTTTTCCGTCATCAATCTGTTCCCTTTTCGTAATGTTTTTTTCAGACGGCCTGAAGTAAATCAAGGCCGTCTGAAAATTTTATTGATATAAAACTTCTGTCGGCTTAAAAGGCAAAATAACAATGCCTAGCCATACCATTATTTTTATAAAGTATTGCTTGTCTAAGCAAACCGTCAAATGACGATGCCGTCTGAAAAACCTGATGGCTTTCAGACGGCCTCTTTTGTGTTTGAACCGATATTGCGCTTATTCTTCGGATTTGTCGGCGCTGCGGCGCGATACGCTGATACCGAGTTGTTTGAGTTTGCGGTAAAGGTGTGTACGCTCCAAACCGACCTTTTGCGCCACGCGGCTCATATTTTGGCCTTCTTGGGCGATGTGGTACTCAAAGTAACGGCGCTCGACTTCTTCCCTCAATTCGCGCAAAGGCATATTGAAATTGAAGCCGCCGATGATTTCTGTCGCCGTCGCGTTTTCCTTCTGACCCAAAGCCACGGCAACGGCCTGCTCGTCCACTTCTTTGCCGTCAGATTCCAACATGATGTTTTTCACCGTTTCGGCAAGCTGGTCGTAATTGCCCGGCCAATCGTATTGGCGCAAAACCACCAATGCGCTGTCGCTGAATTTTACCGGCTGGATTTTTTGACTTTCGGCCAAATCGGTCATGATGCGGTTGATTAAAAAGACGATGTCGTCCGGCTGGCTGCGCAAAGAAGGAACATTGATGCGCTCTTTCAACAGCTCTGCTAATCGGCCGGCAACGACGTCATCGGCGCCCTCACCTCGTTTAAAACCGCATGAAGCAATCACACGGACATTGTAGCGGTCGGCTTTTTCCAGCAAGAAAGCAATGCCGTTTTGGATGTTTTTGCTGTAACGGGCAATATCGCCGACATACAAAATACCGCCTGATGCCTTTTGCAACAGCTCCATCGGCGTATCAACAATGTGTTCGACACGGTCGGTTGCCACCCAAGGCGTACCGCTTTTGTGCAGATAGCGGGCGACAATCTCAAACGGCGAGCCAGCCTCACCGGCCAACAACAGCGGGCGGTTGTGTTTGGCGGCCGCTTCAATACTGCCGTTCATTTCTTGAATGACGGAACTGTTGCCCAGTTTGTCCAAAGTCATGCCGGAGGCCGTCTGAACTTCGCCATGTTTCAAGGCGCGTTCTACTGCGGACAAGAGTTTTTGCAGGGCAATCGGTTTTTCCAGAAAATCGAGCGCGCCGATTTTAGTGGCTTCAACCGCAGTGTCAATGCTGGCATGGCCGCTCATCATAACCACAGGCATATTGAGTTGGCCGTTTTTCGCCCACTCTTTCAACAAAGTGATGCCGTCGCAATCGGGCATCCAAATGTCCAGCAATACCATGGCCGGACGCGTTTGATAACGCAATTGGCGCGCTTCTTCGGCATTTTCGGCCAAAGTGACGGTATAGCCTTCATCTTGAAGGATTTCGGAGAGCAGGTCGCGGATGCCTACTTCATCATCTACAATCAAAATATCACTGCTTCGCATAAGTTTCTGCCATTTCCGGTAAAGCTATTTTGACGCACGCGCCGCCACTGTTCTGATTGCTCAGGCTGATACGGCCGCCATGCTCCTCGATAATTTTTTTCACAACGGGCAAACCCAGCCCCGTTCCTGTCGGTTTGTCGGTAACGTACGGCTCAAAAGCATTGTGCAGCATTTCTTTGCTGAAACTTTTGCCGTTGTTGCAGACGGTCAGGAAAACCTGTCCGCCTTCGCGCCCTGTTTCGACGTTTACTTGAGGCGCTTCGTCCGACTCTGCCGCTTCTGCAGCATTCTTAAATAGGTTATGCAACACTTGGCGCATCGCCGTCGTATCGGCAACAATCGGCAGGGCGTCGGCGCTGAGCCGTGCATTAAACTTGCACGCGCCGGCCTCATATAATACCAATACTTCCGACACCAAACCGTTTAAATCTTGTTTTTCTAAATTCAGCGACGGCGCACGCGCATAGTTGCGGAACGCTTCGACCATTTCTTTCAGCGCGGCCACCTGTTTGACGATGGTATCGGTTGAACGGCTGAGAATTTGGGCGTCTTGTTCATCTAGTTTATCATGCAATTTCCATGCCAATCTCTCGGCGGAAAGCTGGATAGGCGTAAGCGGATTACGGATTTCGTGCGCCAAACGTTTCGCCACTTCGCCCCATGCGGCCTCTTTTTGCGCCCGCATCAAGACGGTAATGTCATCAATCACCATCACCACGCCGTTATCATTGTCTTCCGGCAAAATGGTGGCTTTGCCCAACAAGATTCGGGCATCATCGGGCGCGGCGTATTCGACTTGGACGGGTTTGTTGCTATCGGCGGTTTCATTAATGGCGGCAAACACATCGGCCAACAGGGTTTGCTGCGGCGATTTGCCGTGCCATTGATGCCAGTTACTGCCCCACAAAGACACCAGCGAAACGCCCAAAATCTGTTCGGCGGCCTTGTTAAAGGTTTTCAGACGGCCATTGGCATCCAAAGTAATCACGCCTGTAGTCAAACTTTCCAACACGCATTCCAAATAATGGCGTGCTGCTTCTTCGCGCAAACGGTTGCGCTCGTCTGCCTCTTTGGCAATCGCTAATTGCTCGGTCATGTGGTTGAATAACTGGGTCAAACGGCCGAACTCGTCATTGCGAAATACCGGCCGAGTCTGGCTGAAGTCACCCTGAGCCACCGCCCGCGCACCCTCTGCCAGCGACAATACCGGTGCCACAAAACGGCGGGCAAAATACAAAGCCATCACCAGCGCCAAAAAGATGGCCAATAATGTCGCGACCAACAGCGTGGACAGGAAAAAGGTTTGCAGGCCTTTTTTGGTATAACTCAGTTCGGCATATTTGGCTCGGGCTGCTTCAATCAGCGTCGCGTCTTGGGCAACATCTTTCGGAATCGGCTGCCGAAAAAACAACGCATAATCCTGATTTTTATGCGGACCGATCAGCATCCAGCCTTGAGCATACAGCACGCCGCCGATGTTTTCCAAGCTGCGCACCGAGCCGGTCTGCTCCAGTTGCTCCCATCCTTCTTTGTTAAGCTCAGGTTGATTTAGTTTCAAGGGATTGATGCTTTTCTCGGCTTTATGGGTAGTCGCGTTATAAAGCGCCAGCTGGGCAAAGTCGGCAGTAAGCGCGGATTTTGCCAGCGCTTGCCCTAAGTTGCCGTCCAGCGAAGCGGCGCTGATTAAGTCGATCTGCACCGGCGTGGCGTTGCTGACAGCGTTGTCTACCGCCAAGTTCAGCGCGGATTTGCTCAAGTTTAAGCTGCGCTCTAGAGCCTCATGGGTATCGTTGCCAAACCAAGAATTAATCGTACCGTTAATAAACTGGGCGGAAATACCGAACAAAAACACGCCCGGCAATACGGCAACCAAAGTAAACATCCCCGACAGCCGACGTGCAATCTGCGAACCGAACACGCTTTTGCTGTTGTCGCGCATCAAAAGCACGACATAGCGCACCAACACCGCCGCCAACACCAGCAACAGCAAACCGCACAAGGCGACAATCCACCAGAAGTAATCGGACAATACGTTGCTGCTGCCCGTTGCAACAGTCAGACCGTACAACAAAACAACGGCGAATACGGCGGCAATCAGAAGAAAGCGGCGCATGGTTTACTCCTGCACGACCGACAAGGACTTCCAACCGGAATCCAAATGCCAGTTTTTAGACGTCAGGGCATTGATTTGGAACGGTTTGGGCAGCTTGGCGGTTGTCAGCAGCAGGCGGATTTCAGCCTTCGTGTCTTTGGCGGCCACATCACTCAGCGCGCCTTTGGACAAAACCTTCCAATTTGCGACCGCGCCCACTGCGCGCAAGGCAGTTTCAAGCGTGTCGTACTCGGTAGAAAACGTACCGACGGTAACGCGATAGCGGTTGGTCAGCGGATGGAAGGACAATTTATATTGAATCGTGCTGTCGTTGTTGAGCAGCTGGTCGAACTTGAATTTATAAGACGCCACAGACGGTGCCGACAGCTGCCAACTTAAATTGAAATGCAGGGGGACGCCCTGTTTGAGTGCTTCTTTGAGCTGATCGGGCAGGTCGGTGCGGAAACGGCTGCTGACGGAAAGCTGTCCGACATGGGTCAGCTTTGCCTCGGCACGGGTCGCACTGATGCCCTCGCCCGCCGCATTCAACGACACGGCGAGCAAGAGCGGTACAATCAGCGTTTTACTGCTTTTTAATAAGCGCGTAATAAAAGCCATCTTGATGTTTGTTCGGTAAAAGCACATGCGATTCGATCAACTCGGCATCAGCATGGCGGTTAAGGAATTTTTGCAACTGACCGTCGTTTTCTTCGACAAAGACCGAGCAGGTAGCCAGCAACATCCTGCCATTTTTCGTCAGGGTCTGCCACAGCGCGTCTAATAATGCTTCCTGTTGGCGTGCGGTTTTGACGGCATCGGTCGGCCGGCGCAGCCATTTGACGTCAGGATTGCGCCGCGCCACGCCCGAAGCGGTACACGGCACATCGGCCAAGACAGCGTCAAAGACCTTGCCATCATACCACGCTGTCAAGTCCTGCGCATCGGCACAAGTCAAAGAGGCCTTTTGAAAGCCTAAACGGTCAAGATTGCTCTTCACCCTGTTCAGACGGCCTTCGTCTATATCCAAAGCGGTAACATGACAATCTGCCAGTTCCAAGATATGGCCTGTCTTGCCGCCCGGTGCCGCACAGGCATCGAGGATGCGTTCGCCGTCTTTCGGGTTCAACAAATAGGCAGCACGCTGCGCACCAAAGTCCTGCACCGACACCAGGCCGTCTGAAAAACCGGGCAGGTGGCTTACCGGCACGGCTTCTTCCAACATCACGGCGTATTCGTCCAAAGCCCTGGCCAAAATACCTTCCGCAGCCAGTTTTTCCAAATAGCTTTCGACATTGCCGTGTCGGCGGTTGACGCGCAAAGTCATCGGCGGATGCGATTGCAGCGCGGTGGTGATGTTGTGCCAATGTTTTGGATAATGGTTTCTCAAGTAAGCCACCCACCACAGCGGCAAATTGTGTTTCGCCACATCGTCTTTTTTGCAGGAAGCCGCGAGCTTGTCACGTTCGCGCAAAAAGCGGCGCAAAATCGCATTGGCAAACGAGCGGAACTGGCCGCGGCCGATTTTGGCAATGCTTTCCACCGCTTCATTGACCACGGCATGAGGGGCATTACGCGTGTAATGCAGTTGGTACATCGCCGCCAAAAGCAGGCTTTCGAGCTGAGGATTGTCAATCGGCTTCTTCAGCATTTGACCAAGCATATACTTCAAACTGCCCAAATAACGTTGGCATCCGTAAGCAATATCCTGCAACGCGCCGTTTTCCTGCGCCGTCAGCTGCGGATGCGCCGCGCGGATTTCCGCCAAGACATCCTGAAGATTGCGCCCTTCGGCAACCGCGGCAACGCTGTCGGCGGCCAGTTTTTGGGCGAGGGACATACTCATATTTTTGCTTTCTGATTTATATTTGATTTCAAGTGTTCGGCGGATTTCAGACGGCCTGTTCGGCTGCCAGCAATGCCCGATAATATTCGGCATCTGTTTTGGAAAAACAGCAAAAGATGATTTTTTCCACTGCCGGACATTGCGGCAGGGTTTGCTTCAAACTCTCCAAAGCGATACGCGCGGCGGCTTCGGCCGGGAAGCGGTACACACCGGTACTGATGCACGGAAAGGCGATACTGTAGAGATTGTGTTTCTGGGCAAGCAGCAAGGAATGGGCATAGGATTGTGCCAATTTGGCCTCTTCATTTTGTTGTCCGCCAAACCATACCGGCCCGACCGTATGAATGACAAAACGCGCAGGCAAACGATAGCCTTGGGTTATTTTGGCTTCGCCTGTGCGGCAACCGCCCAAAGTACGGCACTCTTCCAGCAGCTCTTTGCCTGCAGCGCGGTGTATCGCACCATCTACGCCGTCACCGCCCAACAGCGATGAATTGGCGGCATTGACAATCGCATCGACTGCCAATCGGGTAATATCACCCTCGACCACGTCAAAAACAGCCATTGTCTTCTTTCCTCTACGTTGATTTCCAACCTGTTACAAAACCGTTCCGACTTCAATCGTCCGGCCTGCCGCAAATGCCTGTATACTCATGCGTTTGCTGCCGGAAGGCTGCAATTCGGTAATGTTCAGCGCATTTTCACCGCACGCCACCAGCAGGCCGTCTGAAGTGCAAGACAATACTTCGCCAGCCTTACCCTGTTTGGCCACGACTTCGGCACGCCAGATTTTCATCGGTTTGCCTTGATACTCAACCCACGCGGCAGGTACAGGATTAAAGGCGCGGATTTTGCGTTCGATAATGTCCGCGCTTTCGTTCCAATCGATACGCGCCTCTTCTTTGCTTAATTTTTGGGCGTAGGTAACGCCTTCTTCAGGCTGTTTGACCGCGTTCAGACGGCCTTCCGCCTGCAGACGCTGTAAGTCGGCAACAATCGCTTCGGCACCCAAACCCATCAGTGCGTCATGCACTTCGTTGGCAGTATCCGTAGGTTGAATGGCGTAGCGGTGTTCGCTAACCACATCGCCGGTGTCCAAACCGATGTCCATCTGCATGATGCACACGCCGGTTTCGGCATCGCCGGCTTCAATCGCACGTTGAATCGGTGCCGCGCCGCGCCAACGGGGTAACAGCGAAGCGTGGATATTGAGGCAGCCGTGTTTGGGCGTATCCAACACATCCTGCGGCAAAATCAAACCATACGCGGCCACTACCATCACATCCGCGCCCGTATCTTTAAGCATTTGCAGGGCTTCGGCGTTATTGCGCAACTTTTCCGGCTGCGCCACGGTCAAACCTAATTCCAAGGCAGCCTGTTTGACCGGCGATGCGGTCAGCTGCATGCCGCGGCCTTTGGGGCGGTCAGGCTGGGTCAACACCAGCGGAATTTCAAAACCTGCGGCGGCGATGGCTTTCAAGGCGGCGGCGGCAAAATCGGGCGTACCGGCAAAGATGACTTTCATGTTGTGTCCTTGTGAAAATGGTTTGAATGGGCGCGTTGGGCAAACTGTTTCAGCTGAAAAGGCCGTCTGAAAGATTGAAAACCGAAGTATGCCTTCTGTTTTGTCTTTTCAGACGGCCTTTAAGCGATGCGCAGGTCAGATGGTGTGTTTCTGACGTTTTTTCAGTTTGGTTTTGATGCGGCCTTGTTTCAGCTGCGACAAGTGTTCGACAAACACGATGCCCATCAGGTGGTCCAATTCGTGCTGCACGCAGATTGCCAGCAGGCCGTCTGCTTCCAGCGTGAATTTCTCGCCTTTTTCGTTCAAGGCTTCAACTTTGACGCGCTCGGCACGGGTCACAGTATCGTAAATGCCCGGTACGGACAGACAGCCTTCTTCGTAAGTTGTCTCGCCGTCTTTTTCGACAATGACGGGATTGATGAACACGCGCGGCTCGCTGCGGTCTTCGGTCAAATCCATCACGACGATGCGCTCGTGTACGTCGACCTGAGTGGCCGCCAAGCCGATACCGCGTGCTTCGTACATGGTTTCAAACATATCGGCAACCAATGTCTGGATGCGCTCGTCGATTTTTTCAACAGGTTTGGCAACCGTGTGCAAACGCTCGTCAGGGTATTGGAGGATGTTCAGTAAAGCCATAATATTCTCGTTTTATAAAACTGATGTGTGATTTTCATACAGATTTGGTTTCCGCCGCCACAATCTCCTGTCATGACAGCAACATTCAATGCTAAAATAACGCCGAAAAATGTTAAGATAGCGCGACAGAGGCCGTTCGTTATCGTATTGATGGATGGGCGGCAGTTTCGCAAACTCCAGCCTTCTCTGTTTATCATCTGAAGACAAACCAAACCGATTTCAAGGGGAACGGTTATGCAACAACGTATTATAACCCTGCTTTGCATGGCAGGCATGGCTATTTCTGCCCACACTCAGGCAGCTTCTTTAAAAATCCGCCCCAATGCGCCGCAACGCTACGTCGTTAAAAACGGCGATACCTTGTGGGGCATTTCCGGCAAATATCTGTACAGCCCGTGGCAATGGAACCGCCTTTGGGGCGCCAACCGCAACGCCATCCGCAATCCGCACCTGATCTATCCGGGTCAGGTGTTGGTTTTACGCTACGTCAACGGCCAGCCTCGACTGGGTTTTGAACACGCCCAAACCCGTTCAGACGGCATTCCCGTGATCAAACTGCATCCGCGCGTACGCGAAACTTCCGGCTACGGCATTCCGACCGTCAACGTCAACCTCTACCGCATGTTTATGAAACATCCGCAGATTATCGCTCCGGAAGAAACCGCCAACGCGCCGCGCCTGATTGCAGGTCCCGACAACCGCGTCCTCTACACCCAAGGCAACCGCGTGTACGCATACGGCCTGACCGAACCCGGCCGCTACCTGACCTACCGCGTCAATAAAAACATCACCGATCCGGAAACCGGTAAATTCCTCGGCCAAGAAGTCGTGTTCAGCGGCATCGCCAACACGCTGCCTTACACCGACTCCGCCTTGGAAAACCGTACCCGCGCTTCTGACGAAAAACTCAAAAGCAACGAGTATTACACCCAAGTCAACAAAGTCATGAAGCTGCGCACCCAGTCCGCGCAACCTTTGGTTATCGAAGAAGCCGTTTCCGAAATCCGCAAAGACGACTATCTGCTGAAACTGCCCGAAGGCCTCGACAGCTTCAATGTGATGCCTCACGCCCCTGCCCGTCCGATTCAGGCCAAAGTCGTTTCCATCTTCGACGGCGTGGGCGAAGCCGGTCAGTTCCAAACCATTACTTTGGATAAAGGCGAACTCGACGGCTTGGACAAAGGCACTGTGGTCAGCCTCTACAAACGCGGCCGCCAAGTCCGTGTCAATCTATCCAACAACCTGATTCGTAAGCCGAAAGACAAAGATACGGTTGAGTTGGTTTCCATTCCGGCGGAAGAAATCGGTTTGGCAATGGTGTACCGCACATCCGACCATCTGGCCTCAGCCATTATTTTGGAAAGCCTGAACAGCGTTTCCATCGGTGATACCGCTTCCGAACCCGGCCGCGACTTGGACAATATGGCTGATGAAAAAACCATGGACAAGCCGGCTGAAGACGAACAAGAAAGAGAAATCGAACTGGAAGTCCGCAGCTGATTGAGCTTTCTTAGCAGCCATCTGGCAAATAAGGCCGTCTGAAAACCTGTTTTTCAGACGGCCTTTTGATTGCTGCCCATCAGAATAAAGAAATCTGTAACACGTTGTTTAAAGCGCAAACAACATCTTATTTTTCCAGCCGGTAATCGGCTATTCTTTTTTCTATCGTTTTTCCGTTCTGCCATTCCAATCAGAAATATGTAAAGCCCAACACACCATTTATTGCCTGTGGATTGCTCCATCTGTTCCTGCCAATCAAAAAGGCCGTCTGAAATCTTCAGACGGCCTTTTTATCCACAACTCAAATCCGATTATTTGAATTTGTAAGTGTATTGCAAGCCCAAGATGTCCGCTTTATTTTTGAAGCGGGCAGAGGATGCACCGCGGCTGTCCACGTCGTTGCCGCTGGCTTTGCCGGTGCGGTAAACCGTGTCATTGATGTGGATATGGCTGTACGCCGCATCGATAACATGGTTTTTACCCAGTTGATATTTGGCACCGACGGAGAACCAAATACGGTTGCCGTCAGGCAGGCTGTTCATACGGTCTTCAGCGCTTTTAACCGGCGATTTATCGAAAGCGATACCGGCACGCAGTTGCAATGGTTCGGTAACTTGGTAAGAGCCGCCGAATGCAACTTTATAAGTGTTGCGCCAGTTAGGCGTGATAACGGTACGGTCAGATTGGCCGTTGACAACTTTTTTGGTGTTTTCAAACACCAGCTCCGCTTTGTTGAAGCGGCTATGGCGCGTCCAAGTCACATCGCCGAACAGGTTGGTTTTGTCGGTGGCGCGGTACATACCATGAACAGACAAAGACTCAGGCGTTACGATTTTTACGCTGGCTTTTTCGTTCGGCACATAACCGCGTGCAGCCATTGCACCCAAATCCCATGCGCGTTTTGCATATGCGCCGTCCGCTTCCCAATCGGCAGTGCCTTTCAGCGTATGCGATACTTTGGAACGATAGTTCACACCCACGCGTGCGCGCTCGTTGATGTCCCACATCCACGCCAGTTGGTAACCAAAGCCCCAATCGTGACCTTTTACATCGGCATGACCGTCAGCTTTGCCGGTCGCATCGACAGCAACGGGACGGCCTGCTTGACGGGAAGCCAAGCCGCTGGCCAACTGGCTGATGGCGCCGGAAGCATCCCAGTCGGAGTATTTGCGCAATTCGGCTTTGGAATATTGGGCAATCAAACCGGCACCGACGGCGTGCTGCTCATTCAGTTTCCACGCAACTACCGGCTCGATGGCTATGGTGGTCAAACCCAGTTTGTTGATGTTGTGGCGCAAGACGGAATCTTTTTCGTATTCGGTTGCCGAACCGAAAGGAACGTACACGCCCAAACCCAAAGTCACATCGTCGCTGGCTTTGTACGCGCTATAAACGTGCGGAGCAACGGTGGTTTCGGTAATTTTGCCGCTGGTCGAGCCGCTGACATCGGCACCCGTGCGGAAGTGTTTCGCAGATTCTGCCTCATAATGAATGCTTGGGAAAACGATATTGGCGTTGACGGAAATTTGGCTGCTGTCGATTTTGCTCAAACCGGCCGGGTTGTAGAAAATAGTTGAGGCATCGGCGGCTTCGGCGGCGGCGGCGTTGGCCGTGCCTTGTGCGTTAACGGATTGTGTGCCGAAATGGTAGCCGGAGGCTTGGACGGCGGTAGATAACAGTGCTGCGCTTAAAATAAACGCTGTTTTTTTCAGGTTGAAATGAATCATTTTGGTTTACCGTGAAAGTGGCGTACAAAGAAAAAGGCCGTCTGAAACGTCCTTTATTGATTTAGTATAGGCACTCAATTCTATACTACATCATTATTTTTGCCTAATCTTTTCTTTTTTTACACAAAAAAGCAGGCTAAAACAGCCTGCTTTTCCAATTATCGGATCACTGCAATTATTTAACCTGCAACACTTCCAGCGTATTGGTCGAACCGGATTCGCGCATTTGCGAACCGCTGGTGATGATGTATTGGTCGCCGCTTTGGAGGATTTTGTGTTCTACCAGCATGGCTTCCACTTCGTTCAGCGCGGTATCGTGATCGGTACTGGTTGCCAAAATCAACGGACGCACGCCGCGGTACATCGCCATGCGGCGTTGCGCTGAAACACTCGGCGTCAGGGCAAAAATCGGCAGGGTGATGTTGTGGCGGCTGACTTCGAAGGCGGTCGAACCGCTTTCAGTCAGGGCAACGATGGCTTTGGCGTGAACTGCTCGCGCCACGCTGACCGCACCGCCAGCAATCGCCAAGTTGGTGCTGACGGCTTCGGGATACTCGACCTGTTCGGCAACGCCGTTGAGCGAATCTTGTTCTTTTTCCGCAGCCGCACAAATAATCGCCATTTGGCTGACGGTTTCAAACGGATACGCACCGACGGCGGTTTCGGCGGAACACATCACCGCATCGGTACCGTCCAATACCGCGTTGGCCACGTCGCTGACTTCCGCGCGGGTTGGTACAGGGTTGGTAATCATGGATTCCATCATTTGAGTTGCGGTAATGCTGAAGCGGCGCAACTCACGGGCGCGGCGGATCATGCGTTTTTGTAGGGCAGGTACGGCGGCATGGCCGACTTCCACTGCCAAGTCGCCGCGGGCAACCATAATACCGTCGCTGGCAAGGATGATTTCGTCCAGATTTTCAATGGCTTCTACGCGCTCGATTTTGGAAACCAAACCGGGACGTACGGCTGTACTGCCTTTCATTTCTTCTTCGACTTTGGCGCGTGCGATGTGCAAATCTTCGGCAGATTTCACAAAGCTGATGGCCAAGTAGTCGCAACCAATGGCAATCGCCGTTTTCAGGTCGCGGAAGTCTTTTTCGGTCAACGCACCGGCAGACAGGCCACCGCCGCGTTTATTGATACCTTTGTTACTTTTCAGCACATGGCTGTTTTCTACCCTTGTAATAATCTTACTTCCTTCAACCGCCTCAACGGTCAAAGTCAACAGGCCGTCGTCCAGCCACAAAACATCGCCGGCAGCGACGTCATTCGGCAAATCACGGTAGTCCAAACCCACCGCTTCGCGTGTACCTTCGCCTTCAAGTGCGGCATCCAAAATCAAAGTTTCATCTTTATTCAGCTCGATGCTGCCGCCGGCAATTTTACCGACACGGATTTTAGGCCCTTGCAAGTCGGCAAGAATGGCGATTTCCTGACCCGCACGTTTCGCGGCTTCGCGTACGATACGGGCATTTTCTTCATGAAACTCCGGCGTACCGTGGCTGAAATTGAAACGGACGACATTAAGGCCGCCGACACGGATCATGTCTTCCAACAATTGTACATTGTTGCTGCCCGGACCCAGTGTGGCAACAATTTTGGTATTGTGGCTGATACGGGTTAAATCACGTTGCAATTGGCTCATGTAAACGTCCTTTCCTGTTGATTTCACGTTTGATAATGAAGAAGATTGTACTCTTAATGCAATAATGTTGGCGTAAAATTACATCATTTTCTGACTTAAACTAAATTTATTTTTGCATTAACCTACTTTTCTATCGGATACAATACACTCTCACGTCGTCATTTTTAATTTTCAGACGGCCTCCCTCATACTAATAGAATACCCAACTGATCCATGAAACGTTTTTTGACTCCGCTACCCATCGGTATCGTTTTGGCCGACCTGATCTACGGTTTCGTACTTAATGTCATGCAAGGCTTAAATTTGCAACAAACCGCCGCCAACCAGTCCGGTACAATTTCCGTTACGCCCGACATTGCCTTCAACAGCCTACAAATCGTCGCCAACGGCGGCATGGTCTGTATCATCGGCTTCGGTTTGATTGTTTTGTTCCAACTCAACCGCGCCGTATTACGCCAACAAATCCTGCCCATCGGTATTTTCCGAACCCTCGGCCTGTTGGCTGTTTTGGCATTCAGCATTTCGTCTTTGTGGGAATGGTTGCATGCCGCTTTGTCGCTGCTTTCCGGGCACAACGTTTTAAACTTCAGCAACCCGCGTTATCTGGTTACCGCAGCCTGCATGCCCATCATCGCTTTCTTGTGCATCCTGCGCCTGTACAATTGGTATCGCCTGCATCGGACTGTTGCCGCTGACGACACCTCCACGACACTCTAATCAAGTTGCAAAAAGGCCGTCTGAAACAGGAAAACCTATTTCAGACGGCCTTGTCATTGTATATCTCAACGTTGATGGCTGGTTTCTACACTGGCCTTAATCTCACCATACATTTGCGAGCTGCCTCCGCTGCCTGATGCGCAGGCCGCCAAGCTCAGTGTCAAAACAGCCGCGGTCAAAATCTTCAACATTGATTTCTCTCTTTCCACAAAAATTATTTCGGATCGCAACGGAAATGGTAAGCGCAAATTTCAAATCCGTTTTTGAAGTAGAGACGATGCGCACCTGCACGGTCATGGTTAACATGGACATTCAGATGGATTTTGGTCGCGCCGGTTTCCGCACCGATTTTGCGTACTTCTTCCAACAAGCGTGAAGCATAGCCTTTTTGGCGGCATTGCGGCATGGTTACGAGATCATCAATATGGATATGGTAACCACTGGCCAAGTTATGTGCAGTATGGAAACCGCATACGGCCACGGCATTTTGTTTACCTTCTTCAAAAATACCCAACAGGCGGTAACCGGTTTTGCGCTGATGCTCGTTGATTTGTTCGACGAAACGGTGAATATCGGTCAAAGAAGAACGCAAAATGCTCAATGCCGCAAAAGCGGTTGCGGTTTCTTCCGGCGGAATTTCACGCAATACGCCAACCACAGGCGCGGCAGCTTGAGGCTCAGGCTGAGCATTGGCCGCTTCCGCACGCTCGGCTGCATGTTTTTCTTCAATCGCCTGCGCCAACAAAACGCGCTCGACCGGCACTTCGCCCTGCTGTTTGCTCTCTTGCTCTTTGAGCAAGGCTTTGCAGTCAATCACGCGCAAATCATTATCCGCTGCAAAGTCCATCAAGAAACGGAACATTTGCGGATTGTCTTCTTCCAACTTTTTATCGACCGCTACACAACGGACATTGTCCACCAAAATCGGGCGCACCCAATTCGAATAGGAAAGGCGGTTGTCTTTAGTAAAGGAGGACAAAATACCGCACAGGCGCTCCGCCCAGTCGCTTGGTCGGAAAATCTTGCCTTTGCTGGTCGTACCATGGATCACAACTTCATAAGGATTACACACTAACATAAGCAGCTTCCTGAGAGTAAATGGCTGAAGGAATATTTCGCCAGTGCCAACATCAGAAAAAGTTCCGATACATAGCAACAGATTATTGAAAAAATATCAGTAAGGTTTTGAAATACGACAATGATGAGACGGCTTGCCGAGCCTGACAATCCGTTTCGAATTCTTTGATTATTATACCCGATACGCCTCTTTTTCTTCAAAAATCATTTGAAAAATAACAACAGGCCGTCTGAAAACAAGTATTTCGGTTTCAGACGGCCTGCATATTTTGAATATCAATACAACAATTTCTTGCGGGGCTTTTGCTCGCCATTGGATTTAATTTCTGACAAATTGAAATTCAATATGCTCAAATCCAAAACGCTTTCTGAAGTGCATTGATCGCCAAAGGCATTTTCATAAGTGGCTTTCAGTTTCAATACTCCGCCGAATGTTTGGTCCGGCAATTCGGCAGCCAGCGCCAACATGCTTGCAAACACGCCGCCATACAATTCTCCCGATGCCAGCATATCCACGCCGCCGGAAAACATCTCCAAGCGCATAACTGCATCGGCAACCAGCTTGCTCGGCAAGTGATCCGGCAAAGCCTCAGCCTCAAAACGCACATTCTTCGCCAAGCCCTTACCGCTATTGCGGACAACCAAAACCAATAAATCCGTTTGTCCATCAGAACGTTGCAACGTCGCATGCAAAACAGGATGAATGCTCTCTTTTTGAATCAGCTGCTCACGGTGCAACATCTTGCTTTTAGCTTTGGATCGCGCAGATACGACGGCCCAAATCAACCAAACAAATGCAACGGCAGAAATGGCTGTAACCAAAAGGGGAAGATTGGTCAAATAGGCTTGCTGATTAAACCAAACTTGTGCGGCTAAAAATCCGGCAAAGAAAATCAAGACGTATAAAATTGGGGCAAACCGGCTTTGTATGGATGAGTGCATGAGTTTTCCTACATTTCGTATCATGTTATTAAAAAATAATGCCTTTCGGGCGAATAATGTCATCAACCCGGAAGGCATTATTTTAACGTAATTTTAACGCAATTTGCTTAATATCTTGCTTTTTATGAAACTAATGTATCAAGCAGACAACTCAAACCGTATAGCCGTATTTTCAGACGGCCTGAGATTTTTATCAGGCTTCGGCAACCGAATCACGCGAGAAGGTTTTTTCGCAATAATGGCATTTCAAACGCGTCTGACCATTATGTGAACGGACATAAAAGCGACTGATGACCGGCTCGCCATGACTGGCACAATTAGTATTCGGGCAACGGAACACTTCCGAAATCTCGTCCGGCAATGACAAATGCTGTTTCTCAACCACCTTAAACCGATCGATTTTGTTGACCACTGCTTCAGGGGCAAATAAAGCTAAACGGTTGGCCGCATTGGCATCCAACCACACACCGCTGATTTTGATAATGTCTTTGCTTCCCTGCGTTTTACTGGGCAAATTAAAACCAACCGTAACCGCGCTGCCATAATGCAGCAGCTTAAACTGTCTTAAAATGGCCAAGCCTTTACCAGCAGGAATATGGTCAATCACCGTACCTTGTTCGATTGCTTCAACGCTGAGTTTTGAGTTTTCCATCTTTCGCTCCTTAAACTTCTTCGTTCAATACCAAAGACAAAATCGCCATCCGTGCATACACTCCATTGGTTGCCTGTTCAAAATAATAGGCATGAGG
The DNA here is from genome assembly GCF_001814095.1 of Neisseria sp. HMSC068C12. NCBI lineage: Bacteria > Pseudomonadati > Pseudomonadota > Betaproteobacteria > Neisseriales > Neisseriaceae > Neisseria > Neisseria sp. HMSC068C12. Next base: position 22,628 of record NZ_KV814778.1, read on the forward strand.
TGTTTTATCCACATTCGGATGAATTTCATCTACCCTCGGTAAAGGATGCAAGACGCGCAAATTGGGTTTGGCGTTTGCCAACATCGGCGCATCAAGATTGAATTTACCCTGAATTTTGGCAAATTCCTGCTCATCAAAACGTTCGCGCTGAACGCGGGTCATGTACAAAATATCCGCCCATTCGACCGCTTCTTCCAAGCTGGACAGGACTTGATAAGGGCAACTGGCCTCCTCCAGCTCTTCAGTGATATAGTCCGGCATCGCCAAGCTGGGAGGAGAAACAAATGCAAACTCACAACCCCAACGCTTCAATGCTTGACATAATGAGTGTACCGTACGGCCATATTTCAAATCACCGGCCATCGCAATCTTCAAATTGCTCAAACTACCTTGTGTTTCATAAATCGTTACCAGATCCAAAAGCGTCTGGCTTGGATGTTGGTTGGTACCATCGCCGGCATTAATCACGGGCACGCTCGAAAACTCGGCCGCCACACGGGCCGCACCGTCTTTCGGGTGTCGCTGAATAATCGCATCCGTATAACTGGAAATAATCCTCGCAGTATCTGCAAGCGTTTCACCCTTTTTCGCGCTGGTATTCGCGCCATCGGAAAAACCGATAACTTTCCCACCCAAACGCTGTACCGCCGTTTCAAAAGACAAACGCGTACGGGTAGAGGGTTCAAAAAAGCACGAACCAATCAATTTACCTTCAAGCAAATCTTCGCGAGGCTGCTTTTTCAACTTCAAGGCCGTCTGAAGCAGCAATTCGAGCTGCTCCGTCGTCAAATCTGAAATTGAAATAATATGTTGCCGATAAAGCGGATTAGGCATGACCATTCCTTCCCATAAAAAAGCCCGCAACAGGCGGGCGTTTCAAGCAAACCGATTCCATCGTTGCCCGACATCATCCCCGTCGGACAATCACAACCATGTTTCTACCACACCCATGAAATCTCCCGCATTATCGCATATTTAACAGACGACTGCTTCTATCAAGTTTTCAGACGGTCTGAGACCTTTGCAAAAAATCCTTCATCCCCAACAGCCAAAAATCAAACACAGGGACTTGACAGCTCCCTTTTATCTTCCCAATGCTCGCATCTTGTAGGAGCAAACAAGCGCAAGTAAGCTGTTAACCACTTCAACGATTCAAACATATCGCTTTCGAATAGCGTTGCACACCCATGTTGCCTAAAGCAAATTAGGTTCACACCCTGATTTACAGTGAAACGTAACAAAGCTTTGTTCAACCACATAACGGGTTTTTCGACAAATATTCGGTTGTGTTTGATTTGCGTTTCCGTCGATGAGTTGTTGCAAAGGGCTTTGCGATAATGCAGGTCTGTAGCTGATGTTTTTCTAGGTGCCATCTGTTTTGCTGCCGTAGCCTTTGATCGAACCTTCTGCCATACCTTATCTCGTCGATATTGAAGGAGTGATGTGCAGTTTCTCAATATAGCCTTTCAAAATAGATACAGATATATGTTTGCTGTATCAACCAGCCTTTTACCCTGCAGACAATGCTATCTTTGCTTGGTGTAATTTGTCTACAGCCTTTATCTTTTATTATCCTTACCCATGACCGCTCGGGCCGTCTGAATAATGTTGCATCAATAACTTAAACTACCGCTTTCTCTACTTTTAAACTTTCCCGCTCAATTTACAGTTAATTCCTAATAGTTCTGACCAGGGCATTACCTTCCGCCGGCTGGTTGCAGTGTCAGCATAAGGTACTGGATTTGAAATATTCAGTTCGTCAAAATAATAAAACGGGTTAAGACAATAATGCAGTACTCGAGGTTGAGATCAGCCTCCCCCAAAGACGTGCCTGTGCACGTCCTTTTTACTTTCTTATCTCCTTTCCACCCTATTGTCACCCCGTAAAAGGCTTACACTCCGCATCATTGCCCCTAAATATCTCCTCA
>NZ_KV814779.1:0-23020 GCF_001814095.1 Neisseria sp. HMSC068C12
GGTGCTCCTGTTGGGGGGATGGGGTCGTCTGAAAAATTGGCTACAATCGGTTGATAATCAGACGGTCTTTTAGTTGTTTACGCGAGTGCCGCAAGAGAAGGCGGTATCGGGATAAATTTGTCTTGTGAAGTATGGCATGCAACTGCGGCTGCGATTTGTTCTGCCCGTTCATGTCGAGCAATAAACCTGAGTTGACATGCAGAAATTTCCAGCTCTTCTGCAAAAGAAGTCCGGTATGTACAGTCGATGCGGCGTTGTTCTACATCAACGAGTACGGTATCCAACACCATGTCTTTACACAAAGACATATTAGATGCGGTATGGGCATGTACAAATACAGTCTCTACCGGTAGTTCGACAGTAAAGTACTGATTGGGCGCTTGAAAGGAATGTACCATGCCGGTAAATCCTAGTGTATAGATATGGTTAGGCTTTAGATGTGGCAATTGAAGGGAAGGATGAGCACCGTTCCAATAAGCCATAGAAAAATCTTTTGGTAATAAAGGTGCACGGTTAGCTATCCATTCTGCATCGGCAGTACCTGAATGTTGTGCCCGTTGCGCAAAATAACGGGGCATAAAGCCAAATCCTTCAGGAGCAACATTTTCAGCAGGATCTCGTACCGGATGGCTTGGGTCATAAATCTGGTGAGCCTTTAATATCCTTTTGAACCCATTTTGTTTGAGTTGGGATTTGGGATAATAACCAATACCGACAGGATTTTGCTGATGCCCCTCATGATCGTCTTCAACTGCACTACCGCCAAAGGCAAATTCATAGCGGATGGGCAAGGAGAGAATAGGATCTGGTTCGCTTAGAGACCATCCGGCTATCTCTCTTACCCAGTAGCGCTCGCCAGTAAGAGCCAGACTTTTTTGGTAATCGCCAACACTCACCGCTACAGCAAGTTGCCGAGCGGGAGTGTCATCATGTGCATAGGCGATTGCATTGACCACTAAATCAGTTTTAGGTTTATAAAGGCAGAAGTCGCTTTCAAACTGAGTTGAAGTTTGAGATGGTTCACCGTAAAAAGTATCTGCAAATGTAAGAGGCGTCTGCGTTTGGGCAAACTTAAGTACGGTTTTTCCAGTTACAGGATCGATTTCAAACTCATAACTGACTTTAGCAACTACGACATCATATGTTCGATCTAACTGGTCGATGTTTTTAAATTGCTGCGTATGAAAGCAGGTAAAGTTCTCCAATTCGAACATTTATATACCTTTTCTTCTAGTTGATATCGACTTTTTTACCATCCATATCTACTACATTAGTGCCAACGATCTTAACTTTTTTACTAACGATAGAGATTTTATTTTTATCTATTACAATCATTGAGTTGCCTACTTGAAGGGTAATTTTGCTCCCAGCAGATAAGGTAATTTTATTGCCGGCATTAAGGCCAATATTTAAACCTGCATTAAGTCCCATAACTAGGCCAACGCTATGCATTTCGGCACCAACAACGTTGGTCATCCAACCACCTCCGACGTTTAGCATATAGCCAGCGCCAATGTTGGTCATTTGTCCGATACCAACGTTGCTCATACCATTTAGGCTGACGGTTTCCTGCTTATTGCCACCAATGCTGCTTACCTCGTTGGATACAATGGTTTTGTTACGATTGGCACCAACGGTCAATGCTTGATTTTTGCCGATAGAAACGTTTTGATCCAAGCCTACGGTTAAAGCCTGATTTTTTCCGATGCCAATGTTTTCATCGAGGCCAACAGAATGGGTTCGATTTTTAGCGACAGAAACACTCTGATCTTTACCCACAGAAGTACTTTGGTTTTGGCCAACACTAATGCTTTGGTTTTGGGTAATACTGGAAGTTTCGTTTTGGCCGACTGATTTGGTACGGTTTTGGGTAATTGAGGCAGTTTCGTTTTTTTGAACGGTTTTAGCTCGATCACCTACTACTGTTACAGTTTCATTATTACCAATTGTAGTGGTTCGGTCGTTGTTGACGTTACGGGTTTCATTATTCTTAACAAGTGAGGTCAAGTCTTTCTGTGCCTGGAAGTTGACCATTTCAGACCCAGCAGTATCATTGAACATCAGTTCGTTAAAGTTGGCTAATGGAGAGTTAAAACTTTTACTCTTGATACCGGATTGCTTAGCTGCAGCAGGAAATCCCCATGGTGGCGACATTGCGCTGTTATACAGACGGCCTAATACAATGGGTCGATCAGCATCGCCATTAATAAAATCAACCAGTACTTCTTCGCCAATGCGTGGTGTATTAATAGAGCCATAGCCAGCACCAGCAGAGCCCTGAGTTACTCGTACCCAGTTGGAACTGTTTTCATCCATTTTTCCATAGCGATCCCAGTGGAACTGGACTTTAATATCGCCATATTCATTGGTGTAGACCTCTTCACCTGCAGGTCCTGTTACCGTAGCTGCTTGTGTCCCTAAAACTTTTGGCTTGGGAGTTTTAAGAGGAGGGCGGTATGGATAAGATTTAGGTAATACGCGGAATGAAATTCTAAATTTGCCAATACGGTCTCCAGACGTATAGCCTGCCTCTTCGAAATCATAATCAGCTTTTAAAATAGTATATTCGGTATTAGAAGATGCATGAGGGTGTTTGCTCAGGATAAACGTATAACCTGGAGCAAGTGTCAGTGCAGTGCCTGAGCCAGTAATAATCTTGGTTTGGCTTTTCAAATCTTCACTACGAACCTGACTGTAATTTTGTGCTTCTGCCACATCACTAAAACCTGTGTAGAAGTCATAGTGTTCCATAGATACCGAATTAAAGTCATGAACTGAGTCTGAAGACATCATCGGTACTTTAGCATTTTTATAATTGTATTCTCGAGTAACAAATTGACTAGATTTTAAAGCATCTCGTTCTTCCCAAATATCAATATAGGCGATATTTGGTGCCCCTGGTGCAGTATTTCGAGAGTGGTAGGGGATGTTAGGGGATGAAATAGCTTCTAAAACACCGACATCATCAGTAATAACCAGCTCATGTGAACCGTTACTGTGGGCAAAATAATAGTAGATACCTTCTTGTTCAAATAGGCGGTTTAAGAAATCAAAGCTATTTTCTTGATATTGAACACAAAAGCCTCTTGTTCGATACCCTTTTTGACATTTTATCTGGTATGGGAATCCGAATGGTGCTAAGACTTCATTAGCGATATCTAATACGGACTTATCAACGAAAACCCTGCTGTCTGTATTTTGAGTGAGGTACCACATGAATGGGCGAGTGGTACAAGTATAGGCATGATAACCTTCCTCGTCCTCATCTTCTCCAATATAACCGAAATCGGTAACCAGACCATTTAGGTAACGAGGACTGCTTGCTTCAGTATCAATTTCCAATGTTACAAACTGACCAATAATATCTTTGCCTTGTAAATTTGGGTTTGGGGAGACCAATGTAATATTGAACTCAAACAGATTTGAAACGGATTCTGTTCCAAGCATTTTTTTGAATAATAGTTGTGATCCCAAAGGCGTATGAGCAACGATAGTTCTATTCATTTCGGGAAACTCCTTGTCAATCTTAAACCAATATTCCGGTTAGAAGTATTTTTATCCTATATTTTAAATAGGGATAAAATATGTGGAAGTGATATTTTAGATAATATTATTTACATCTCTATTGAAACTTTTAAATACACTGAAAATTCCGTAATTTACTTAAATTAAATGGATTAAAGGCAGTAGAAGTAGTAAATTCAAGTATAAGATTTTTTCCTTTAATATTGTATTCGACAACAGTGGTATTTCCTGTTTGGCGAATAATTTTACCTTTTTCAATAAGGCGGAAGATTGACCACGGCCCAGTTGAACTAATACCTGCGCTGTTGATTTGGGGAGATGAGATATCTATTTTAGCTAAAGCATTTTCACTCTTGGATGGCCAAGTAAAGGTTACAGGATTTACAGGACCATGGCTGTATACATAGCTCTTACCTGCATATGAAATATTTACACTTTCTAAACTGGTATCAAGAATTAAAACTTTAATTGAAAAGTCGAATGTAGGAGTTTCTGATCCTTTATCAAAATACCCTTGTCGAATGTCTGCTATATCATTTAGCTTTGCAAAACGATCTTTAAACGCATCATTTTTAGCAGTTAAAGTTTCCAGTTTTTCTGAGCGTGCCAATACGGCAGCTTCACCAGTCAAGTTGGTAAATTTACTGTAGATACCATTGGGACCAAATATACTGGTGAAACTCTCTAATGCGACATTGTCCTCCGATCCTTTATCGAAAGGGTATCCTTGTTGATGTATTTCTTGACAACTATTAGTCAATGTGGCCATTTGTTTTTCTAAAGTAGATAAAATTTTTTCATCAACAATTTTGTTAGTGTTTTTCAGAATAATTTCAGAAAAGTTATCTAACATTTGGCGAAAGGGAGGTGGCAGTCTATTTACTTCAGCCTTGTATTTTACGAAAGGATCATCAGGTGGTAAGTCCACTCCTTTTTCTACAGCAACATTAACGGCAACTAAATAAACATATAAATCATTTATAGCTTCTGTAACGTTATTAATAGCTGGAGGTTGATCATTAGTGGTTTCAGTTAATATATGGAAATCTGCAAAAGCATCATCGACTGGAGTTGCTTGTTTTAAAGCAGCTAATTCATTCTTTACATTATTCCCCTCTTCACTCTCTAAGAGTTTCGAGAGTCCCGCTCTATTTAACCAATCAGTAATTTTGCTTCCAGCTTTTTCTGTTATTCGTTTGTCAATAGTTAAAGTCGTATTATCACTAATTCCTTTAATAATATTGACTAAAGGTGAGTTCTTTTCAGATAGCAGCTTAGCAATTTGAGTACTCTCTCGTGATGACTTTGGTGTTACTAATGACAAATCAGATAAATAACTATTCCAAACTTTGATGTAATTACTGAAATAGATTCTTTGGGCATCAGAAAGGACAGATGCCTTGCTTTGACTTAAAGAAGCATAGTCACCTAATACCCAGTTGTCTTCATTAAAAAACTGCTCTGCAGATTTAACCATAGCAGGCAAAACTTTAGTAATGTAGGCTTCTTTGGTATAAATAAAGTTAATAGGTTCTTTCAGAGTTCCACCAGTCTTACGTCGGAATAACAAGTGACTTTGCACTCCACCCATACTTGAAAAGGATACAGGTGTAACTCCTCCCTTTCCAGAGAGAGTAACTGTATTTATGGTATCTTCTAATACCATGGTTGCAATGTCTCTTTGCGCAATTTCCTGTCTACGACGTTCTACTAATTCTTCATCATAGGGAACGCTTGGTGTAATGCTTTGTTTTGAAAGAATCTGATTCAGAGCTTTTTCAACAGATTTTTTTTGTTGGTCACTCATACCTGATGATTCTGTTTTAGACAAATTGGACATTAACCAGTTTTGCATAAAAGCAGCATCAAAATGTTCTTTGTGGAACATCATAAGATAAGCTTTTAATGCATCATAGCTATTAATATTGTTGGAGCCATTAGCTGTGCGTAGAAGTTCATCCAACTTATAGCTGATTAATGGCATTACGTTGTCTTGAAGAATTCTATAATAGGCTGACTCCCCAACATCTTTCATTTGGCTGCCTTGATAAAGGCCAATACGATAGCTGAGCGGAGGGGATAATAAATCTGGAATTTCTTTACTGGTAGTTGTATCTCTAACTTGTTCAGCAAATGTTACAGCCTTAAGTAAATCAGGGCCGTCTGTATATTTTTTTACATCTGAAGCTAAGTCAGTTGCTTTTTTATCAACCTGTTCAAGATATGATTGGTTATTGGAGTAACTATTCAACATCATTGTCAAACATGCGATTACTACAGTTGCAATAGCTCCAATACCTAGCCAATACAAGATTTGTTTTTTGACAAACCAAGATTTATTCTCACCAGCCAAATTTGCCTCGCTTAAAATAACGTCAGCAAATAGTCTATTTAAGAAAAAGCTATGTTCGTTATTCTGAGTAGAGGCCTGGTTTGAATCCAAGTATTTTTTAGATAATTGGAAATCACTTTGCAAACCTTCCAGTATAGGGTTGAGATGTTGTCCTGTTTGAGTTGAGCTTGAAAAATAAACACCTCTCCATGCGATAGGTTGCTCAAATTTTGAAGATTTAGACAGTTCTTTAAATAGGGAAAGTACGGCCTGATTAAGACGCTCGAACTCCTCAGGGAATGCAAAAGCCGCAGCCTTGTCTTCAGTGGATTCTAATTGGTGAACAGTACCCAACATAGAGGAGCGTAATTTATCTACAATATCTGCTAAGGCATTAGAAGCAGTAGCGATAGGGGTTTCCATTCCTTCTGTATTAGATAGAGGAATCCCTAAATATTGATTTCTTTGTTCTTCAGTTAGATGGTTAAAGAATTCATTAAAACCATGCAATAAATCTAATTTGGTTATCATAAGATAAACTGGAAAATGTATACCTAATTTAGTATGCATTTCATGGATTCTTTTACGCAGTTCTACTGAGATTTCTGTTATATTGGTTTTTCCGCCCAATAAATCATCTACGCCTACAGTAACCAATACTCCGTTTATTGGCTGTTTAGGTCGGTAACGTTGTAGCAGCGTTACAAATTCTTCCCAGTCACTAGAATCTTTACTGCTATGATTGTCATGTAAAGATAATCTACCAGCTGTATCGAGAAATACTATTTCATCCGATAGGAACCAATCACAATCTCGTGTACCTGCTAGGCCACTTACAGATGTCCCCAAAGTGCTCTCTAAGGGGAAGTTAAGGCCAGAACGTTTGAGTGCAGTCGTTTTACCAGATCCTGCTGCCCCTAGGACAACATACCATGGCATTTGATAGAGGTATTGACCTTCTTCTAGTCTAGCCAACAAACTGTTTTTAGATTTAGAAAATTTAGCATTCTTTAATACTTTGTCCATTTCAGCAAACTGGCGGCTCATAGAGCTAACATCATTTGCACTTTTTAAAATAGGTTCTTGGGCTGCTCGAATTTCTTTCAATAAAGCAGCGTTTCGTCGGGATTCACGATATTGGCGAAATACAGCTTTAGCCAACCAAATACCAATAATAGTGGCACACACTGCAAAACGAATAGTTTTGCTTACTAAGGGGCGAACTTCACCTATGGAGATTAATGGGCCAATAAACCATACTAATATAATTAGGCCAGTAATACCCAACATCACCCATAAAGAGCGAGAACCTAGAAAATAAATAATTTTTTTCATGTCTATTTTTTCCGTATCAATCTAAAATAGATTATTGTGTGTTTGCACTACCGTTTTGTTAAGGATTGGAGGTATTGTTTTTTATTTCGACTGTGCTACCTAGTTTGGGTCCAGTTTCTGTAGTAAATAATGTAATTTCAACCCTTCGGTTTTTAGCCCTGTTCTCCAAAGTATCGTTTGGTGCTACAGGATCGGTTGAGCCTCGCCCTTCAGAACGGATGCGTGTTCCACCATTTTTAACGTAATTCAATAAAATTTCTTTTACTGCATCTGCCCGAGCCTGTGATAAATGCCAGTTGGATGGAAAATTTAAGCTCTGAATTGGCTGATTGTCAGTGTATCCCGTAACAATAATTTGTCCTTCCACACTATCTAAGGCTTGGCTAACCGCAGCCAAAACAGGATAATATTGGTCTTGAATTTGTGCAGAGCCGGATTCAAATAAGCCATCACCTAAAATAGTAACAGTGCTTCTGTCTTGAAAATCTTCCACAGATACTAATTTTCTAGCAATCTCATTTTCCAATAAAGGCCGTAGTCGGACTGTTTTTTGTGTATCCTGTTGTTTGGTGATTACTGAAGGGAGTTTGAGGCTGTTTACTTTTGTACTGGCTGTATTGAATTTATCTCCTAATGACCATTGCATTGTAAAATAGCCTACACCTAATGCAACAGCTCCTAATACGCCTACTACCCATAAAGGAATAGCAAGCCTGCGTTTCCTTTGAATATTATTTGTAATAATCGGGTTATGTTTAAAAAGATTAGCAGTTTGGTCAGGTCGTTTACTGTGAATTAAGGCAAGTAGGTCCCTTTTAATTTTATCGATCTCAAGCTCCCCATTGTTTAGAACCTGGTACTTACCTTTGTAACCAAATTGTAGGCATAAATACATAAACTCCAATAAATCAATATTCTTATCAGAATCTTGTTTCAAATTTTGAATGATTTCAAAAAAACGTTCTCCACCCCAAGTTTCATCGTAAAAAGATACTAATAAGCTATTCTTTGACCAAGTTTCATCAGCCCAGCCTGCACGGACTGCTAATTCATCTACAAATGTACAAAGACAGTATTTTGCAGCCTGAATGGCATCATATTTAGCTCCATTTTTTTCAGCATTCTCTTCAAAATTATTAATTAAGAGAGAGAATTTATTAATTAGGCTGTCAGTAGATAATTGACTAGTAGTTTGCTGCATAGAGTTAGCCAAGATAAGAACAGGTTTAGCAGCTTCAATTAAAGGGTTATAAACATTTACTGCGTTGTTTGCAGTATTATTCTGGTTATTCATAATGAAATTCCAAATTAAATCAAATTAACTTAAAGACTTAATCGCCCAAAATTCAACATCTAAATTAGGGAAATTACCAGCCAAATGGAAAGCCATACCTGAGGAAGTATCAAACATATCCCATAATTCATGTTTTTTATCTAATTCAAAATAAACATAACCACTATGGTATGGTAATTCTCTTGGTGCCACGGATAACGCATGAACTTTAATTCCAGGTAAATGGTAAGCAACCAATTCCTTAACTTTTTCTACAGTACCTATTTTTACTACACTTGGAATTTTTTGGCGTAAGGCTTCGTTAGGCATATCAGCTTTGATGGCTAGGACAAATGAAGCTTTATCCAGTAAGCTTTGATCAGGAGTTTGGGCGACTCGGGTTGCTTCATCACGCAAATCTAATGGAATTCTAATTGCTCTTTGTTCAAGTACAATAGACAGTGATTTGCGCAAGTTAAAAAATAATTTACCAAAACATGATGCTAGATCATTGTGTTCATAAATAGGAACATCTCCTACCTTGCGTGAAGGAAGGAAAGTCATTAAATCAGCACATAATTTTGATAAGTTGACAAATAATTGTTCTGGATGAGTTTGACGAGCGCCTTCATTTTCATGATGCAAATAAGCCAGATACCGATTGATGGTCTGAAGCATCATAAAGTCCATTACTTCAACAGAACCTCCGGTATTCGGGTCGTTTACAGCGTTAGCTAGACTATTGCTTTTTTGCATTAATAAGCCATATATTTCTGAAATGTAAGCTTTTAGGTGTTGTTGCTTTTGGCTTCCTAGGGAAGGTGGAATATATGATTCGTCTAGAATGATTTCAAAGTCTGCTGAACTGGATCGGATAACTGCAATAGGAAGGGCAGTTTGATTGCTAGTTAAATCATTTTCTAAAATCAATGTAGGATTAAGATCTGCTAGTGTAATTTGGCGACCGTCTAATTCGGAGTTTGTTGTATCTGCAAGGGTTTTCTCAAATGCTTTATATCGGTAAGAGTGAGCAGAATTTTGATTTAGAAAGTCAATCTCATTATTGACAGAGGATGGCAGAGTAATGGCTAAGCAAACTTTGGTATCTTTTATGTTTGCAGGTACTTTTAAGCTTAAATTTTCAAGTTGTTTTTGGGAAAACACAAATATAGAACCATCAGGAAAAATACCTTCTGCTTCACGAATACCAAGAACACCATGTTTGAGGCCGTCTGAATCCAGTACTAAAGATGAAAATCCCCAAAAATAACCTTCTTTAGAAACAGCTAGTTGACGTAATCCAGACTCAAGATAACGTTCAAATTGCTGGAAATGCTGTGGGGTAATAAAGATTCCCTCCGACCAAACTACTTTTGCTTCAATTGCCATGCATTCAACCTCAAATTATTTATATATAAGTATTTATTCCTCGCGGAAAATGCCTTTGCTCAGATCACTATTATTCTTACGAGTTTTCCCATTTTCTTTGATAGTCGGATCATCAGGATGGCGCTCTTTATATTCTTTTAGCATTTCTTGCATCTCTGATTTCGATAATTGATATAATTCATTTTTCCCAATATTCACGTAGAAATAGTGTTTCCCAAACTGATACCATCGTTGTTTTTGTTTTAATAAAATTAATCTCCATTGACTATTATCCAAATCACGATAACTGGCAACAACACCTAGGTATTTCAGATGAGAATCCATCTTGATAGGTAATACAGAAACCGTATCAGGGTGTAACATGAATTGGTTTTGTTGAATTAATTTGTCTCCTAAAGTTTCTTTAGCATTATTAGTAAGATCAAAATAGTTTGCTTTTTTAAATTCACCATCAGATGACAGTTGATATAAATCCAATCTTATGGGGGAAGGTTGATCAACTAAATTTGGATTGACATCGGGAGAAACTATGATTTGTACATCAATTTTTTCTCCACTTTCGTCAGATTCTTTTGGTGGTTTATGGTTGGATGCGCATGCGCTTACCATCAAAGATATCATTGCAAATGATATATATTTTATCAGTTTTCCATGCATTTTGGTTACCTAGGTACATCAATAGTGATTGTATTTAATGATAGAAATTTTAAATTAATCGACAGCCTAGATTTTAGGAACTAGTTGGTCTATGACTGTCGATCGAAATACTAAGATTTCTTATTTTACTTAGAATTATAAAGTATTTTTCTTTCTAAGTTTATATTTATATTGGTAATTGAAGTCATGATTGCTTGCGTCGATATTTACGCTCAAAACTTGTTTCCCCTGTGTTGCGCAGGTAAGTAGTTCTTGGCTGATTTGTGGTAGAACCGTATTGGTAAGAATCGCATCGATCATGCGGCCACCTGATTCAACTTCTGTACAACGTGAAGTGATTAGTTTTAACACTTCAGGGGTATAGTGTAGGTCGATGCCATGATTATCTTTAATGCGTTTTACGATACGGTCTAATTGCAATTCAACAATTTTTGAGAGCATATCATCGGATAGCGGATAGTAAGGAATAACTTGCATCCGGCCTAATAAAGCAGCTGGGAAAGTTTTCAGCAGGGGAGTACGCAGGGCTTTAGTTAGGCCTTCTGGAGTAGGCAACATTTCGGGATCATCACACATATCCATAATTAAATCTGTACCAACGTTGGTGGTAAGAATGATAATGGTGTTTTTAAAGTCGATATAGCGGCCCTCGCCATCTTCCATCCAGCCTTTGTCGAATACTTGGAAAAAGATTTCATGAACATCTGGATGTGCTTTTTCTACTTCATCGAGTAAGACAACACTGTAAGGTTTACGACGTACAGCTTCAGTCAATACGCCACCTTCACCATAGCCGACATAACCTGGAGGAGCTCCTTTCAAAGTGGATACAGTATGAGCTTCTTGATATTCACTCATGTTGATGGTAATCACGTTTTGTTCACCACCATATAATGTATCGGCTAGAGCCAGTGCAGTTTCGGTTTTACCCACGCCGGAAGGGCCAGCAAGCATGAAAACACCAATAGGCTTGTTGGGATTGTCTAGATTGGCGCGTGAAGTTTGAATACGGCGGGCAATCGCATCCAAACCGTGGCGTTGGCCGATGATGCGCTTATTTAAGGTATCAGCAAGCTGTAATACAGCCTCAACCTCGTCTTTCATCATTTTTCCGACAGGAATTCCAGTCCAGTCTGCTACAACGTCAGCAACCGTACGACTGTCTACTAACGGCATAACCAAAGGTTGGACGCCTTGCAGTTTTTTCAATTTAGTAACCAGTTCTTTTTGGCGGGTACGCAACTGTTTATTTTCTTCATCGGTTGTTTCTTGTTCAACCTGCATGATTTGTTCACGTACAGCCAATAGCTCGGCAACTAAGTCTGCTTCAGATTTCCATCTGTCTTCTAATTTTTTCAGACGGCCTTCAACCTCAGTTAATTCTTTACCAATATTTGTGATTCTAGCTTCAGAATCAAAACTGAGTTTTTTCTCACGTTCTAAATTTGCTTGCTCAAGTTTTAATGCTTCTGACTTCTTGCGTAGATATTCAATGCTTCCAGGTACAGCATGTTGGCTGACTGCAACACGTGCGCAGGCAGTATCAATCAGGCCTACAGCTTTATCGGGGAGCTGACGTGCTGGAATATAGCGGTGAGAAAGTTTTACAGCAGCCTGGATTGCTTCATCAAGAATAATCACTTTATGGTGTTTTTCTAGAGAAGCATTCAATGCCCTAAGCATGTTGATGGCTTTTTCTTCATCGGGTTCATCTACTTGTACAACTTGGAAGCGACGAGTTAGGGCAGGATCTTTTTCAAAATATTTTTTGTATTCTGCCCATGTGGTTGCACCAATAGTACGAAGTTTGCCACGAGCTAATGCAGGTTTGAGTAAGTTGGCAGCATCACCAGTACCGACAGCTCCACCGGCACCAATTAAAGTATGGATTTCGTCGATGAATAGCACGATTGGGGTTGGGCTGGATTCTACTTCATCCATAACTGCTCTGAGGCGTGATTCAAATTCTCCGCTAACACTGGCACCAGCTTTGAGCAAACCGATATCCAATAGAATTAATTGAACGTCTTTCAACCCAGGCGGAACATCTCCGGCAGCTAAACGTAATGCCAAAGCTTCAACCACAGCAGTCTTACCAACACCGGCTTCACCTGTAAGAATCGGGTTGTTTTGACGGCGACGCATTAGGATGTCAATCATTTGTCTGATTTCAGTGTCACGGCCTGTGATTGGATCTATTTCGCCATTTTTAGCCTTTTCGGTAAGATTGCTGCCGTATTTAGCTAAGGCACTTTCTTTGTGGGTAGCATTAGGCTCGGAAGATAAGGCATTCTGGGTAACATCAAGATTCTCTTCAGAGTTAGCAGTAATAGCAATAATATTGTTTGCCAATGTCTCCGGTTTGATTTTCAGGAACTCAGATGAAATATTGGCCAGAATACCCTGTAAAGTCTTATTTTGCAGCATGGTATAGAAAATATGAGCTGTACGGATTTTGTCTGTACCAAATTTTAGTGAACTGTATGTCCAAGTTTGTTCGACAAGGGTTTGGATATGTTCGGAGAAGTCAATAACGGCAGTAGCACCAACAGGTAATTTTTCTACTGCAGCCAATACATCTTTTCGTGCTTTGACTTCATCTAAGTTAAACTGATTTATCAGGCAGAAGATATCTGTTTTTTCAGTTTGAAGTAGAGAGTGTAGCCAGTGTACTAATTCAACATAGCTGTTTTCTCGAAGACGACAGAAGGTATAGGCATTTTCCAAAGTTTTATACAAAGTAGTATTTAACTTACCAAATAATACGCTGCGGCTGATGTTTGACATAAGACGTCCTTAGTTAAATTATTTCAAATATGTCCAAAAATAGTTTTCTAAAGCTTTTATCGACGATGGCCGTCTGAAAAGCCGATTAATGATTGCTGACAATCAAGTCTTCTGCGTCTCGGGAAACATTTCCCAGCCAAGTTGATAAGCCGAGTTGAGTGTTCCCTCCTAAATCCATCAGTGGAACTTCTTTTTGCATCAGAATAGGTTGAATGTCCCATTCATATTCTTCTGCGGCAAATAAACGAACCCATTCTCGTAAACGGGCTGTATTAATACCGTCTTTAAAGAATGATTGGTAGGCTGGTAAGGTAAGTGGGCCAATAATAATCCGAAATTTACTTTGCACATCATAGAGTTTGTCACCTAGTAGTAAACCATCACCAAGTGTGTAGTTACCCATAATCCCAATTTGCGTTTTCTCTTCTTCAACCTTAACCCAGTACCCCACGTTAGTTTGAATGTTAACGGGAACTTGGAAATAGCGAGTGAGCAGTTGTTGCAGGTTGACTGCAGATCGGCTTTGTTTTATCAATAGACCGGAAAAATAACGTTTGGCAAATTCGTGAATTAAGCCTTTGTTATGTGTGGTCGGAATGTTAAGGCCGTTAAAACTGGCAATATATTTTCCGAAGCGGTCTTCAGCATTTTTATCTAAAGATGTAATGCTTTGGGCATTAGCCCATGCTCGATAGAATAAGATAGCCAGACGGTGTTGCAACATATTTGCAAAACCTGCCCATGCCCGGTCACCGTGTTGATGTTGGCGTTCATAAGCATACTCGGTTAAATGTAGAGGTAGTGGGCCAGATGGGCCAAACAGACCAAATCCATTAATGGAAATTTCTACATAATGTGGTGATAAGGTTACCGATTGGAGATTGCGTGGGGCAAAAGTAAGCGAAGGATTTTGGTGGATCCTTATTTTCTCCATTTTGGGGCTAATAGCTTTGCCTAATATTTGCCCACCAGTAATAAATTTAACGGACTCAAGCTGGCGCAAGAGTGAAAAATAATCATACTTATACGGCTGAGAGGAAACTTTATTTAAAAAGACTGTAAGTTTTTCATCCCAAGCATTGTCTAATGAGTCACCAAAATCTGTTTTAGGGTTGACTGGACTCATATAATCATTCTCTCTCCAATTTCAGACGGCCAAGTAGCAATATGACCTTGCTGGAGCGTGTCAATTCTCAGTTGTACAAATGAGTTAATAGACACCAAACGTCGGAAATAATGGTTTAAAACTGATCCAAATAGGAAAGGATGGACGCCGCCTAATTGAGCTTCGTCTAGTGTAATGGTAATGTTGATTCCTCTGATAGGGGCTGCAACTCCATAATGACGGACTACTTTGTTAATAATTGAGGTTTCAACTCGTGTAATTGATTCAATCTGTTTTTTCAGTAAATCGCTTTCAGAAGAAACAAATACTGTTAAAAGCTCTTTCAAAGCAACAGGCGCATCTTCTTTATCAGTATTCAAGAGCGATAGGTAATTTAAGCTCAATTGATTTAAAAATGACCAAAGTGTCCTATCTTCACTTACTGCTTCTTGAGGCCTTGTTAATTTAGAAATCAGTTTAATTGATTTGACTGGCAAAAATCCCTCAATAAGAAAGTCAGATTCTCCGTCTCGAGGCATGATTAGAGGCAAATCTCTGCTTGTACACCAAGTATCGACAGAAAGGTGTTGTATGTTTGAATTAAAGGCGTAATTCTGATTATTAGCAAGAGATAAAAATACCTCACTACCTAAATAGGAAGAGCGAAAACCATTTTTAGCTGAGTTTTCGGATGGTACTCTATCAGCACGACGAGCAGAAAAATAAGCATGTTGAGTTTGGGACTCAGGAAAGAGTCCTATATCCGGTGCTTTGTACATTGGTGAAAATACTACGGTTTGAAGGTTGTTGGTATCAAAGCCTTTTACTTGCTCGATAGCGTAGACTTCATAATTCAGGGGCTGGGTACGGTCGATAACGACATGGTACTCCTGATCTTGAATATTTACCGGAAAGCGTGAGCTTTTTTTTCTGAATAAGTTGACGACTGGTACGGCATTTACAGAGAAATCATCTACACCGATCAGCTCAGTTAATTCAGGTATTTTATTACTGAATAAAAATGAAAGACTAAAATAGCGTTTACGATAAGTAATAATTTTTTTATTGACTCCCTTATCGTTTACGATTTCCTCTAAATGTTCAGGTACTTTAGGTAAGTGTCCTTTTTTTTCGGCTTGTTGGACGGCTTGTTTAATATTTTTTTGAGAAATAAATAGAAACTTTTCCGGTAGGCGTGAATACTCCTGCATAATTCGGAATGCACTCACCGATTTATCTAAATTAAATGATAAGGCTTCATCTTCTCGAAAACCACGATGTTCTGGTGTAGTAGGTAATGGGTAATACCATTGTTTTGGATTTTCGTAACTGTGGCAAACAACACCCACGCATTCAGAAGCCAATAGAAACAGCAATGAAGATGATTTGGAAAGCTCTGTACCCAAAAATATAGATAATTCATCTGGCAACATCTCTGAACATGTACCTGGTACGCTCAATGAAAAATCCAAACGCAAGGCAGATTGTACTTTCTTACCAGAGGATTGTTTGAGTGCAGGGAGTGCGTTTGGTAAATAACCTATTGAGTCAGTATATTTGGCTTTTTCAATACGAAGTGGCAGAATTTCAGTAGTTTTAGTTACAGAAAATGGACAACTTACTCTAAATTCATCAATAGGCAGAGACCTTAATATTTTTCCTCGTTCCAGTAGATTGATCACATCAGCGTTATATTGATTAGTAGGCTCTAGATTGACAATAGCTGCAGCCGGTTTTTGATTGATGAAGTCAGGATAAACAACTTCTAAGATTCTTTGGACAAAACGAGGATACTCCGCATCCAGTTTAAGTTGGGTGCGTGCAGTAAGAAAACTTACCCCTTCCAAGAGTCTTTCAACATAGGGGTCAGGAATATCAGTTGTATCTAAAGCTAATCTTGAGGCTATCTTAGGATATTGGGCTGCAAACTCTTTACCCATTTCCTTTAGAAAAGTTAGCTCTTTGTTGTAGTAAGACAGTAATTTATTATTCAAGCCCCATTTCCCCCATCTAATAAGTCAAACAATCCTGTTTCAACATCCATGCTGGTTCGGAGCAAGAATTCTTTAGGATAAGGATTGAGTTTCAGGTAACCTTTGATTTCAATAATGAGTTTATTGTGTAAAGCATCGTCATCATCGTCTGAGGTATTTACGATCACTTGTAGAGTCTTATTTTCAAGACGCGGTTCAAAATCGATGATGGCTTGTTTGATATTCTGTTCCACATCTTGCCATTCAATATCGGAAAAATTAATACCAGAAAGGGGAGGGATACCATAATTTAATGTAGAAGAGCGTACATTTTCAGTTAGGTCAATCCCCATAGTTTCTGCTTGCATGTTGCATGTATTCAGTAGATAAAGAATATCACGCAGTACTGCTTGCCGATATTGATCAAGATTAATGACCTGATCGGAGCGTGCCTCTTTTTTTCTGCGTGGCTCTTCATCTGTTAGTCTGTCAAATAAAGAGGGTAACAGTTGATTTTTGAATTGCGACATGTTTAATTGTTGGGTTTGAAAGATGGATAGATTTTAATGATTTTGTTCAAATCTAATATTACAAATATCTAAAAGGCCAAAATCATGGTTGTCGGTATACAAAGTTTTTTGACCAACCCCTGTAAAGAGTTGCTCTGCTATTTCTATCCAGTCAGTTTGTGAACATTTCATTAGTAGATCTGACCAT
Source organism: Neisseria sp. HMSC068C12 (assembly GCF_001814095.1). Lineage (NCBI taxonomy): Bacteria > Pseudomonadati > Pseudomonadota > Betaproteobacteria > Neisseriales > Neisseriaceae > Neisseria > Neisseria sp. HMSC068C12. The sequence goes on from NZ_KV814779.1 coordinate 17,094, forward strand.
GCTGTTTCTTCACCAGGCATAACAGCATAACGAGCAGGGCTGGTACATTGAATACATTCACCATTAGTAAATTTGATTTCAGACGGCCTCCAAATGATGTCCAGTAAGGAACTTGGTGTCTTGAAAGAAATATTTTCAATAGAATTCCATGTTTGCCAGTAGTAGTGACCTTGATAGAAATATTCATAAACGAAGGCGGTACGTACGTCTCCATCCATAATCCAGTCACTATCAATCTCGGAAACTGATTTATCTGCTAAAAGGTAAGTAATATGTACGGGCGAGCCTTCTATATTCTCAGATAGCACAGTATAATCATCGACAAGGGCTTTATTTTTCTGTTCTGAAACATGGGCAACTAAAGAGAGTTGCTTTTGAAGAATATCAAGTTTGCTTGCGTGTTGTTCTAGTGTTTTTGGTTTTTGTTGGGCTTCCAAAACTGCCTGACGCCGCATTTCAGCAGAAATATTTTCAATAAGATAAAGCATTAAAGGTTTTTGGGTATGAGGAAACAGTTTTTGATATTGTCCAATCTGTTTTAAAGCCTGTTCCCATTTTGCGCACAGACACTGATATTGAATCAGTGCTAAACGATGTTCTTGATTGTCAGGATTTGAACGTACAAGCTCAATCATCTCTGATAATTTAGTCTTCAAATCCATTTCAATGATCCCTTATTTAATTTATAAAGATGAATAATAGAAGTTAAAAACAAGATTAATTTTTCAGTTAAGTAGTGCCGTCTGAAAAGTGAAAACATTTATATATAAAGCCTGACTTAAAAACGCCTTTTAAGTCAGGCTTTTTTAATTAAATCTACATATCAATTATGCAGATTTGTTTTCTTTGATATTGAAGGCCATTTGAACTTCAGCACCTTTAGAACCTTTATCGGTTTGTTCCCAATATTGGTTTTTCACTTTTGCAGCTTGGAATGAATAACGCATTTTCAGAGCATCATTGTCTTGTACGCCAATGAATTTCACACCGGTCACTAAGACATCTTCTAATGTAGTGCGTGAGTATTCAATTTGTTCACCACCAGCTTTACATACAGAAATTTCTACTTTGCTCAAGTGTTGGCCAGTAGCGCAGTTTTTCAAAATGGTTGGAGCTGCTTTATCGATAGCAGCAACTACGGTCAAGTCATTGAAATTGACTTTACCGGCACCACCGCCACCACCGCTAGTCATTGAACCAGGTTGCTCTGCACCCCAGTCAAAACTTTCGATGTTAGTCCAGTCTTTGTGGTTAGAATCTTTTGATTCGCCATTTACACCTTCAACTTTCATGAACATATCAATAGCCATTTTTTACTCTCCTAGTTAAAAAATACAAGCGATTTAACAACAGGGCACTAAATATACCCAACTAAATAAACTAAGCCTGACTATTCTTGTTTAGTCGAAGGCAATTTGGAAACCAAGCGTAGAGAAACGGTAAGCCCCTCAAGTTGATAATGAGGACGCAGGAAGAACTTAGAAGTGTAGTATCCTGGATTATCTTCTACTTCTTCTACAACTACCTCTGCAGCAGCTAATGGTTTGCGTGCTTTCGTTTCTTGCGTAGAGTTGGCAGGGTCTCCATCTACATAATTCATAATCCATTCGTTCAACCAGCGTTCCATGTCATCACGTTCGCGGAATGAGCCAACTTTGTCACGAACAATACATTTTAAGTAGTGTGCGAAACGGCAGCATGCGAATAAATAAGGCAAGCGAGCAGATAAACGTGCATTGGCGGTAGCATCTGGATCATAATATTCAGATGGTTTATGCAAAGATTGCGCACCGATAAATGCAGCTAAATCCGTGTTCTTGCGATGAATTAATGGCATAAAGCCCAATGCAGCCAATTCTGCCTCTCGGCGGTCGCTAATGGCGATTTCTGTTGGGCATTTCATGTCTACACCACCATCATCGGTTGGGAATGTGTGGCAGGGAAGATTTTCAACGATACCGCCTGATTCCACACCGCGAATAGCGGTACACCAACCATAGTATTTAAATGAGCGATTAATATTTACTGCCATTGCATAAGCAGCATTGGCCCAAGTATATTTATTGTGATCTGCACCTTCTGTTTCCTCTTCGAAGTCAAATTCGTCTACAGGATTTGTTGTGGCACCATAAGGCAGGCGAGACAGGAAACGAGGCAGGGCTAAACCGATATAACGTGAATCTTCGGATTCACGCAGGCTTCGCCATGGAGCATATTCGGCATTTTGGAAAATTTTACTTAAGTCGCGCGGATTAGCTAATTCTTGCCAAGACTCCATTTGCATTAATTTGGGAGATGCACCAGCAATAAATGGACAGTGTGCAGCCGCTGCAATCTTCTCAAGACTATTGAGCATTTCTACATCAGGGGCAGAGTGATCAAAATAATAGTCACCTACTAAGCAACCAAAGGGTTCACCGCCAAATTGGCCGTATTCTTCCTCATAAATACGTTTAAAGAGTGGGCTTTGATCCCAAGCCGTACCTTTAAAGCGTTTTAAATTACGAGCAACTTCCTTTTTGGAAATAGGTAATACTTTGATTTTCAGTAAAGTATCTGTTTCGGTATTGGTCACTAAATGATGCAGGCCGCGCCATTCACCTTCAAGCTTTTGAAAGTCCTCATGATGCAAGATCAAGTTGATTTGTTCAGAAAGCTTTCTGTCAATTTCGGCAATAATTGCTTCAATGGTTTGATAGGTATCATCTGAAATGGTGACGACATTTTGTAAGGCTTGCTGAGCCAATGTTGCGACTGCATTAGTTACAGCGCTTTTAGCTTCTTCCGTTTTAGGTTTGAATTCTTTTTGAAGCAGCTGTTCAAATTCATTGGTTGCAAACACATGTTGCGAACTGCCATTTTCTAGGGTATCTAATTGTTTTTCAGCCATGATTTACTTTCACTTCTAGTTTTATTAGAGACTATTGTTCATTTTTGGATGTTGATTTGGGCGCGGCTGCAAGACTTTTTAGTAATTCGCTGTCTCCTAAGACTTTTCCAATTAGTTCTTCAGCCCCACTTTTACCATCCATATATGAGAGTAAATTAGACAGTTCTGTACGTGCCTGTAAAAGCTCATTTAGAGGTGCTACTTTTTTAGCTATCGCAGCCGGTGAGAAGTCATCCATGCTTTCCAATTCGAGTTCTACATTCAAATTCCCTTCACCTGTCAATGTATTTTTTACGTTGAAGGCGACACGAGGTTTAAGGGCTTTCATGCGTTCGTCGAAATTGTCTACATCAATTTCTAAGAATTTTCGTTCGGCCAAGTCAGGCAGTGGCTCGACAGGTTTACCAACCAAATCTGCCATAACACCCATAACGAAAGGCAGTTCAATCTTTTTCTCTGAGCCATACAACTCTACGTCATATTCAATTTGCACGCGAGGAGCTCGATTGCGGGCAATAAACTTTTGACCTGATGATTTATTTCGTGACATGGTTATAACCTTAGGATAATTAATAATGTTGTATATCTAAAAGATATTTACGAAATTGTGGATGAGGTTTACTAATTTTAGGAATTTGCTGTATCTTCATCTGGTTTGCCAATTAAAACTTCTAAATTGACAATACTTTCTGGGCTAATATCTTTCATGATGTCATAAAAGTTCATATTCATTTGTCGTTGCACTCTGCGGATAAACAGTGGTGCAGGGTGGCTGGGCTCAAGAGTTTCAAAATAAATGCAGATTTTCTCTAAAGCCAGATCAACATCAGCGCGATTTTTAATATTCAGACGGCGCCATGCATCAGCCTCTTGAATAGATTGTTCTTGCGTAATAGCCAAGCTGTTAGTTTCAGAGGGTAACTCAGGCTGTTCTGTCTGTTGTACTGAGGGAGTGCTCCCATCATTATAGTTGATGGCTTTGTGAATTAGGGTAAGGGGTTTCTGAATAACATCAAAATCAAGTGAGTGTTCATCCTGTAAATTAGACGAGAAAATGCGTTGGATGTCTTTCAGACAGTCCAATGCTTGAATTAATGCAGTTAATTCAGGTTTCCCTGTATCGGCATTTACTCTAATATCGAGCATTAGCCGCTCTTTACCTCCTGGATAATTTTGTGAATCATTTCCTTGTAGTATGGAAACAGCTTCTTTGACAGTAATTGGTTGTTGAGTTAACCCATTTATCAATAATTTAGATGCAAGAATCTCTTTGATGATGCCATCAAGTGTAGTAAAGGAGCTAAGGGCATTGATCCTGTAAAAGGGATCAAATTCACCGTCTTCATCTTCAAGTTTGGGGTAAATGGATTCCCAATATAAGTCTATATTAGCTCTAATTGCTTCGCAGCCAGCGTAGAACCCTACGAGTCCATGTTTGGCAGTAAGAGCTTGTGCATAATAAGCCAAGACATGTAAATCTTTAGACTCGGCTAGCAATTGATTGCACAACTTTTCTACTGTTGCCCAGTCGGCCTCTTCTGCCGGAATAATCGTGTCACCATATTGTTGTTCTGGTTTGCCTTCAGCTACGCTTTGTAGTTCTAAAAAGCGGCTATCGTATTCGATATTTACACCTTCGGGACTGTCGATAGAGATAGGCTCGTCCCATCGAGGAAATGTGTTCATCTACTTATAATCCAAATAACTTATTAAACAGTGAGCATGAGGGGAGGCCTTCATGTTTTATGTGGTAACCGCTTTCAATCTCTTGCCAAAAACTACCAATGCCGTCTGAATCAGATAAAAAGTTGTGAAAGGATTCAGAGAGGATAGAGCTCTCTGTTGTATCACTACTGTAAAAATCTTCGATACAATATTCCCCTTCTTTTAATATCTTGCGAAAGGAATTTTTTTTCTTTAAAAGAAAAAAAAGAGAATCAAGTGATTCGGGAATAGAGCTAGGTTTATAAAATAACACAAATGGGTATTTTCTGCCAATTTTATCAGAACTACCAGCAGCCATACCAGTATAAATAAGATCATCGGGTAATTTGATGCAAAATAGCCAAATTTGCAAAGGGGAATATGTTTTTCGAGTGAATGAAATTAATTTGTTTTGGCCGGAGCATCGGTTAAACCAGTTATCCCAAAAGAATCTATCATGAGTTTGAAGATTCTCGGAGAAAATAAAATCACGGGATTGATTCAGTTTGCCAAAAAAATAGACTTCATTTTGCTTAAACATAAGTAGTCATCACAAGAGAAGAGTTTTTAGATTCCCAAGTTGCTAATTAGATACAACTGCTAAGACTCGTACTCTAGCATAATTTGATGTGTTGATAAATATAAATTTAAACCACTTGAAATAATAACTAAAGAAATGTAAATAATCTTTAAAAATATGCGCTTACTATATGATATTATAGATAATAAAGTTTATCAAATACAGTTTTATTTATAGCTTATTGTTTGTTATAATTTTTGCAAAATAATGTGTTCAAAGTCCTCAGAAAGTGATTGAGGTTCCTTGTTTTGAGGTTTCTACTTGTAGATTAATTAGGATTTCGACGGAGTAATCGCATGTCCTCTTCCGGTAACACCATAGGTATTCTTGTTCCTCAGCCTTCTGCACCTGCCATGGTGTCTCAAGGTTCTGCCAATCCGCCTGAGCCGCTGACTAATGCAGCCGGGCCGGTAGATGTGATAGAGATGGTGGCCGATGTTGCCTCTAGTGCCCTTTCTTTGGTTGCTCCTGACTCTGCTGCAGCTAATGTGGCTGATGCTGTATCTGATGTGGTTTCGCTCGCTTCAATGGTCCCAGGTTTGCCTAGTGTTAGACTGCCTTCACGAAAGATGGTCAGTGGTTTTGGCGGGGGCAGCGGAGCAGGTTCTGATGGTGGGGTAGTTACTTCTGGTCATGGTCACTGTATTCCCTGTAAGGTTGCAGCAGCTATCGGTAATCCTGTCAATGCCGTACTCGGTATCAAAGTATTATTTGATGAAACAGAGACTGACTTTGCATTTGACTCCCCGCTTC
>NZ_KV814780.1:0-3374 GCF_001814095.1 Neisseria sp. HMSC068C12
GGGTATACGGATTTAATGGTTGATGGGGCACCTTCACCCCATCAATCTGATACCACCCTCAGATGGTTGATAGATCGACTCCGTAGTTGAGTTCCTCTGCGAAGTCCGGCAGTCCGTAACCGATGGTTTTCTTGTAGAAAGGAGAGACCTTCGCAGTCGGTGCCTTCTTCTTGTGCTTCGTGGTGTAGAGCATTCGTGCCCGCATCACCTCGAAGGAGTAACCGCGCCCTTCACGGTTCTTGTCCTTGGCCAGTCGGTTGATGGACTCCGTGTAAGCGTTGGTGACGGGCATGTCCATCTCGAAGTAGGTCATGGTCTCTTCACGCCAGTTTCCCACTGCCCTGACCAGATCGCTCCAGACTTCCTTTTGGCCCTTCGGGATGGTGGCTATCCACTCGTCCAGGGCGGCTTCTGCCTGGAGCCGTGTGGTGGCGTCCCAGATGCCGTAGAAGCGCTCCTTGTGCTCGTAGGCGGCCAGCAGTTGCGGGAACGCGCCTGTCCAGGTCTCCATGATGAGGCGCTCCCGGTCTGAGACTTCGTGAGCGCGTTTCAGCAGGATTTTCCGGTCTCCCTTGAGAGTCCGGCTCTGGGACGGTTTCAGCTCCTTTCTGAGGCCCTTGCGCACTCTCTCTAGGGCATCGTTGGCCATGCGCACCACATGGAACTTATCGACCACGATACGGGCCTGGGGCAGTACAGCCTTGACCGCTGCCCGGTAGGGGTTCCACATGTCCATGCTGACGATCTCGACCTTCTGCCGGTCTTTCAGCTTCATCAGGTAGTTGGTCACCACGTCCTGGCGGCGGGTGGCCAGCAGGTCGAGCAGGGTTCGCTCCTCAATGTTGGTCAGAATGCAGCGGTAGCGCTTGTTCAGGTATAGCTCGTCAATGCCCAGGATGCGGGGCGTCTCGAAGCGGTGCCAGCGCCCCAAGAACTCGGCGCGGGCGTTGAAGATGTCGCGCACCGTCTTCTCGTCCAGGCCGGTCTGTGCCGCCACAAAGGTGTAGGGGTGGTTGAAGGATTCCTTCTCCACGTACTCATGCAGCCGCAGTGTCATACGGAATCCGTCCACCATCTCCGGTAGCTGGGGCCTGAATGTTGTCTTGCAGGCCCGGCAGGTGTATCGGCGGCGGACCACCCAGAGAGTGACCCGCTTGCCGTGGATGGGCAGATCACGATAGGGAACGTCACGCTTGCCGAACCGTACGAACTCACCCTGCACGCCGCATTCCTCGCAGGCGATGGGATCGGGCACGTCCACCTGGAAGTGCATTTCGTCGTCGGTTGATTTGCAGCCCAGTACTTGGTATTGCGGCAGGTGAAGGATGTTGTCGGGAAGTTCGGTCATGGTGTTGTATAGGCGTAGGTGTCAGTCAGATCCATCCGACTCGGCATTGGTGTTTGCTTTTTTACCCAACAAGCTGCTGGAAACGAAAAGTAAGGCACCGAGGACAATTGCAATATCAGCCAGGTTGAAGGCCGGCCAATGCCAGTCTCGCCAATAGAAATCAAAGGAATCCACAACATAGCCGCGAAAGACCCGGTCAATCAGGTTGCCCATGGCGCCACCGAGGATAAGACTGTAAGCGATGGCTTCTCCTTTATGACGATTTTCAAGGATCAGCTTGATCAGAAAAATCGAGACCACTACCGCGATTCCGATAAAAAAGTAGCGCTGCCAGCCTCCACCATTCGCAAAAAGACTGAATGCGGCACCGGTGTTCCATAGGTGCACCCAGTTAAAGAACGGGGTCACCGAAACATACTCGCCATAGGCCATTGATTGCTGCACCAGCCACTTTACAGCCTGATCAGACGCTGCCAGCAGGCCCGATATGGACAATAGGGCATACGGCGAGAGCTTTTTGCCAATAATGAGCATTATTTAACCCTTCAACGCCAAAATGCGTCTGGCACCGTTAAGTACAATCACCCCCGTGATGGTGCCGATAATCAGATCTGGATAATTGGAACCGGTCCACGCGACCAGGGCGCCGGCGGTGATGCCCCCCAGGTTGATCACCACGTCGTTGGCCGAGAATATCAAGCTTGCCTTCATGTGCGCCCCGCCTTCCCGATGTTTGGATATGAGCAGCAGACAACTGGTATTGGCAATCAATGCGACGAATGCGATAGCCATCATCACCAGAGATTCAGGCTCACTACCGAATACAAAGCGTCTCACCACCTCTACGAGCACGCCCACAGCCAAGATCAGTTGCAGTACACCAGCAAGATGCGCGGCACGTACCTGCATTTTCACGCTATGTCCAACCGCATAAAGGGCAAGCCCGTACACCGCCGCATCGGAAAAATTGTCCAGGGATTCTCCAATCAGGCCGGTGGACTGGGCGATCAGACCGGCAGTCATTTCCACTACGAACAGAAGTGCATTGATGCCGAGCAACCAGCGCAGGGTCCAGGATTCTTGCTTAGCAGAAGCTGCCGAAAACTCGGCGGCCTTGATGGTCTCTGGATTTGCAGCGACGGTTTCCTGAAGCGAGGCGCCTAGCCCCAAGGTCTTCAGTTTCGAGGTGACGGGCTCGATCTCGCCGTCATGCACGACCTTCAACCGGCGGTTCGACAAGTCGAAGGACAGCGCCCGAATCTCCTCAAAGCCGTTCAGGGCTAGGCGAATCATTCGTTCTTCTGATGGACAGTCCATCTTCGGCACTGCATAAACACTGACCCATCTCCCTGTCGCCTCGGAGGAGGCCTGTATATCGGTATCCGCTGCGGACGTTGCATCACCGCCACAGGCGCCACCACAGGATTTGCTCATAATATGACTCCACTTGAACAATGTTGTGGTACCATTTTAAACTATAAAGCTACTATAAGGTCAATAGAGTAAAGAATCCGTTGGGGAGGAGGCTGATGCGCATTGGTCAGTTGGCGCAGTTGGTAGGGGTCGAAACACAGACGATCCGCTTCTATGAACAGCAGGGCTTATTGCCGCCGCCTGATCGGCAGGACAACGGTTACCGTGTCTATACCGAGAAGCATGGTGAGGGGCTGGCCTTCATCCGTCGCTGCAGAATCCTGGGCCTGTCACTGGCTGAGATTCACGAACTACAGAGCTATCAGGACGACCCTCATCAGCCTTGTACCGCCGTCAACGCCTTGCTCGATGATCACATCTCTCATGTGCGGTCGCAGATAACCGCTCTGCAAGCGCTTGAGAAACAACTCGTTTCACTGAGAGCGAGTTGCAACGATGACCGGGAAGTTGAGGCGTGTGGGGTTCTTGCTGGAATTAGCGAAGGAAACATGCACCAGCAGTAGGTGAAGCATCAACCAGATAATCCGATGAGATGCTAGTCTGTCTCACTCTCATGCAAAGGTAAGATCAACCATTTAATCCGCTTACCCCA
>NZ_KV814781.1:0-260 GCF_001814095.1 Neisseria sp. HMSC068C12
ATATCCACTGATTCTACTCAAATACCCCCTTAATCCTTCTTGGATACCTGATTAATCAGGCATCCAACCGCCTTTTAGGCAGCAACAGGCGCACTTAGCCTGTTGGCGGCTTTCAAAAGGTTCAAACACATCGCCGTCAGATGGCTTTGTGCACTCACTTTGAGCAGACCAAAATAGGCTGCCCGCGCATAGCGGAATTTACAGTGTAACGTACCGAAGCTTTGTTCGACCACATAACGGGTCTTCGACAAATATCGGTT
>NZ_KV814782.1:0-4813 GCF_001814095.1 Neisseria sp. HMSC068C12
TAAAACAAAAGCCCCGAAAATCGGGGCTTGGCATAGTTGCACTCACTTGCTTGTTTCTATTTTGTTTTTTAGCGGAAATAAGTAATTTTCGCCTGATTTCCGCTTGCATCGACGGAGCAGCTAAATTGCGCACGCAACATAGCCCCGAAACTGTTTTGTGAATCGACATATCCGCTTATTTCAAACGTCCCATCGGCATTTTCACGTCGTTGCCACCCTCCGAAATCAGCCGAAGAAGGCGATTTTAAAATACCCGTTACCGCGCTTTCGCAAGCTGATTGCGCCTGATATACGCTCGGCTTGGATGACGTACCGCCGTTTTTGAATGTAAACCAAAGCATCGGGATGGAAACCAGAATCCCGGTGCCGATCAATTTCAAGAAATCAGACCCTCCGCTTTTTTTATTTTTCTGTCTGAGCTTTTCTCTTTCTTTCGCTTTTTCGCTTTCTTCTTTGGCAAGATCGGGATTGTCGGCATGGAGGATTTTATCGTATTCCGCCTTTGCCGCCGGATTCAGCAAATACTCGCGACACCATCTTATCTCATCCAACTCAAGTTCCTGTCGCTCCGCAGCACGCAATATAGCCCGTTTAATCTCTTCTTCCGTTGCAGATGACATAATCCCAAGAAGTTTGTAATAGTTTTCCATTTCATTCTCCATATTTATTTTAAATAATGTATTCTAAAACAAACGGCATAAAAAAGAAACAAACGGTATAAAGGCCGTCTGAAAGTGCTATTCAGACGGCCTTGTCTTTTATTCGGCCACTGTATTACCGCGCAAACACGCGGTAAAACCATCGCGGCCGTTTTGCTTGTCCGGCGAAGGCTGGACACTGCGCAAAATCCAAACGGGCAACAGCGTGCCGTAGGTGTTGAAGCGGATACAGTTCTGGACCGACCAGCCGCCGCCGAATGCGGCCGCCTTGAGCGTGAAATACGGCTTGCCGGTCGCAGGATTGGTCGGCGCAAGATCGGTCAAGGTATCGCTTTTTGCGACCAAGCCCAGCCGCTCGCCGTAAAGCTCAAATTGGGTTGCAGTAATAAATTTAATCAGCCAACGCTCGGTAATCGCGCCATTACTGGCCAATTTAATCGGGTAGTCTTTGACATTGGTACGCGCCAAAATAGGCTCCCCGCGTTGCGCGTCACTCCACACATTGTCCCATGCCTGTTGCGAAAACGGCTCGGTAGCGCGCACCAGCAAATCGCCGCCGATCAGGGCGGAGGACACAAATGTATGCTCCTTCGGATAGTTGCGCCCAATCGCAAACTGGAGTTTCAGACGGCCTGAAATATCGACGCCGGTCACACGGTTTTCTTCTTCCCACGCGCAAACGGCAGTCAGCGGCAGGGTATATTGCGACAAGTCCAACGGCTCGGCAAAAGTAATGCTGCCCGCTTTGAGGTCTGCCGTGTATTTCTCAGCGAGGACGTGTTTGCCCTTGCTGTCGACCAAGCAGAGGCGGTCGATATTTTGACGGTTGAGCGTGATTTTTTGAGCGGCAGTAAACGCGCTGCCCAAATCCTGCTTGAGACGGTTGGAAATCACGATCATATCGCCCTTGCGGAACACAGGGACGCGTCCATCGGCAGGCAGGCGTACGGCATCAATGCCGATAATCGACGAATCCAAAGGCAGGTTGTCTTGGGTCACGGCGTTGTAGCGTAAATCTTCAGGGTAAAAACCCTCATCGCGCTTGATTTCATAAAAGCCTGTCTCGTAGTCGATTTTGCCTGTGATGCCGCCGGTAATTTCGCCTGCGGCGTTGCTTCTGCCGACAATTTCGCCATTGCCCGCGTAAACGGTAAAACTTTCAGGCTTAACCGGCGCAGCAGGTGTGCGGCCTGCATAACCATAACCCTTGATCTGTGGCTGGCGTACGATACCGCCTGTAATTTTAAGATTCAGGAAGGCAATATTACGGTCATTGATAATGACTTTACCGTCAGCAGTCAACGTACCGACTACATCGCCAGAACCTTGTACTGCATTCCAATTCTTATAAAGCGTACCGCCTCGTTCAACAATCTCTGTCTCGCCGTCATGAAATGACCAGGTATCAAAAACACAGACGCTTCCTTGATCAAAGTCGCTCAAAACATTAAATAACAAGCCACCGTTCAAGCTGCCACGACGTTTTTTTATTGAGGCTGGATCACTAGTGAGGTAATCTGCATACCAACTGACTATTTTCCCATAACGGTTTATTGTTTTGGTTTCAAGCAATTCTAGGTACTTATATTTTGTACCCAAAATATTTCCTTCGACTATCCGTCTTTCCTGACCAGCAACCTGCAACACCGTTTTAGGTACAATTATTGTCGAGCCTACAGCACTTACACCCTCGGCTTTTCGACCGCCGATTGTGAACTCGCCATTTTTCGCAGGGTTGGCGGACAATACAATTTTAAAACCGCCTGAACCAGTTTTTATTCCCATTATTTATCCTATCTCAATGCTGCCGCATAACCAGAATAACTGTTTGAAACAGTTGTACTTGTATATTCTTCAAAGCTTCCCAAAGCCGTTAAAGAAACAGTGCGCCAATCAGGTATCGCTGTCCCCAGTGTGATATTCCAAACCTCTCCTTTTTCCTCTGCGGTCAAGCCAAGACCATCAGCAAGGCCAACTTGAATGCGATCAGGCTCATCACAAACATAATCAACTGAAGTAGAGTCAATATAAGCCGGCAATTTAATCGTGCCGTTCAAATAATCCACGCTGCCAGTTGCATCGCCCGTTAATTTTCCTGCTCCATCATCTCGTGCGCTTTTTTTACCGTTATTTTGCCAAGTAAGCACCAGCGTTCCCGGCTTAATTGGATGGCCTAGGGAATAAGTGCACTCCCCATTTGCCGCCTTGGGCAGATTATTCCCCCCCGTCTTCCCACCATCAAAAGACGTAAAACCAGAGGAATCTCCCCATTGAAACACCAAACGGCTGCCAACATCCGGAAGAGACGGTAGATTAAGCAATACACTGCCTGTTGCAGACGATACCGTACCTACACTTTTACCGGCTTCATCCCGTAACACGCCGTCGCCTGTATCGGTCAAAACATACCAAACGCCCAAAGCCATAAAAGACACTTTTAAACTACCCAAAGCAGGATTAGGTCTAAGCAGAGGGGCAAATGATGTACCGTGGTTGGTTTCTTTAATTTCTACCGCAAAAGCATATCGCGCTGATGACGATTTAGCACCCGGAACCGCAGTTACCGTGTAATAACCTGTCGGCAAACCACTCAGACGCCCATGAGCGTAATCGGCATTGACGATATTGTCCCCGCTTTTAAGTTGACCGAAGCCATTGTCTGTGTAGTTCCCAATCTTGATACTGCCGGGTAAAACAGCCGAAGGCAAAGTTAAGGTTCCACTATCGACACGCCCCGCAAAAAGCTGCTTTTCCGGCGCAGCGGCGACCCATGCTTCACCGGGAACCGGGTATTCGTCCGCATAAGGTGTCTCGACTGTCGAGGTCGGTACAAGCTTTTCGTAAATGCTTGACACCGTCAGCGCGGCATCTCCTGCCGAAAGGCCATCTGACACGGGTTTGACACCATAATAAGTCGCGGAATCTGCAACTTGGGTTTCTAAAATCTTAACTTTAGGCGCGGCATAACCTTTGACCGGATAATCGACACCGTCAAAATCTCGGGTTAACGGATTGCTGATTTCCATTTTGACTACACGGCGCGGCACTTCCTCGACCTCACCGTTTGATTTTGGAATCTCAAAAATGCGCACCTCGTCTTCGATGTTGATAATGCGGAAATACTCTGTGATACGGCGCGTCATATTTTCAGTTTTATCCTCATATTGCAGACAATAACGCTCGCCAACCTTCGGCAAAGGAGCCTCTACGCGCTGATACGCCTGCACAAGGCGCACGCCTGCCAAATGGCGACCCAATAACGTCATGCGGCTCTCCACTGTCGGCACAGAATACGCCTCAATGCGCGGCATAATATCCGCGCGGCTCTCTCCGTAGTTGCGCGCCTTAAACGCTAAAAAAGACACGTTTTCAGAGGTCGGCGGCTCGGTAATGACGAAATGACCGCCGTAAAGCGGCTCGGAGTCGTTACGCAAAACGGCAGGGTACAGCAGACGCGCGTCCAGGCTGCCCATCGTGCGGTCAACGTCCGAGACGGGCGGAAAAATCTCGTTATCCTCGCCCGTCAGCGGCTGGCCGACCATCAAACCGCCGCCGTCAGGCGTATCGGTCATGCGCTGGCTGGGGTAAATCTGCAAATCCTGCTGCGTCAGGCGCGTTGTTTTTTCCATTTTGAAACCTTTTTAAATCCTGTTTAAACCTACTTTCAGACGAACTTAAAACGTCATCAGGCAGAGCTGGGCGGTGTATCGCTCGCTATCCGTTTCCGGCGTTGAGTAATGCACCGGCTCGACATTGTTCAAAGCCGCGTTGTGCGTACGCCAAATAACATTAAATTCGCGGCCGTCGTAGTGCGTCAGCGTCATCTCCAATTCGGGGACGTCGGTCCAGTCACGCAACGTACGCAAGATACTCAAATCAAGCCACACCCAATCGCCCGACAGCGTAATCGGGCGACCGTTTGTCTTAATGCCTTGTTGAATGACCAATCCGCCCGACAAGGTGCGCTGCGGAGCGGCCTGCGCCACCTTGTTCCATTCAAATTCATCGTCCCAGCGCATATCCTGCGGCAGATGTACGGCCACGCCGGTATCTTTCCGTTTCAGCGTCCATTCTTGATTTGCCATTTCAGACGGCCTTTGCGTATTTTTCTCAAAACCCTATTAAAACAAAAGCCCCGAAAATCGGGGCTTGGC
>NZ_KV814783.1:0-95310 GCF_001814095.1 Neisseria sp. HMSC068C12
AAGAAGGTCTGCGCTTTGCGATTCGCGAAGGTGGTCGTACCGTAGGTGCGGGTGTGGTTTCTTCTGTAATTGCTTAATTGAGGGATATTGATAAATGGCAAACCAAAAAATCCGTATCCGCCTGAAAGCTTATGATTACAGTCTGATTGACCGTTCTGCGCAAGAAATTGTTGAAACTGCCAAACGTACTGGCGCTGTTGTTAAAGGTCCGATTCCTTTGCCAACTAAAATCGAACGTTTCAACATCTTGCGTTCTCCTCACGTGAACAAAACTTCTCGTGAACAATTGGAAATCCGTACCCACTTGCGTCTGATGGACATCGTGGATTGGACTGACAAAACTACTGATGCACTGATGAAACTGGATCTTCCAGCAGGTGTGGATGTAGAAATTAAAGTTCAATAAGAACTAAAAAACCGAACAGCTTGGCTGTTCGGTTTTTTATAGAATTCTTAGGCCGTCTGAAAATTTTCAGATATTTGGCAACACTTCATCCGAAAAAAATGATGGGTTTAAGAAGTAAAATTGAAATTTTTGTTGATATTTCTTTGATTTGTCAATTATAATGGCGGACTTGGTACATCCGTATCAAGTTTAACTTTGTCTGAAAGGCAGGCCAATCGTAGCCCGCCCCTTTACTTAAAAGGAAAATAATCATGACTTTAGGTCTGGTTGGACGCAAAGTTGGTATGACTCGCGTGTTCGATGAACAGGGTGTTTCTGTTCCGGTAACCGTTTTGGATATGTCTGCCAACCGCGTTACACAAGTGAAATCCAAAGATACTGACGGCTACACTGCTGTACAAGTTACCTTTGGTCAGAAAAAAGCTAATCGTGTCAACAAAACTGAAGCCGGTCACTTTGCTAAAGCAGGTGTTGAAGTTGGTCGCGGTTTGGTTGAGTTTGCTTTGACTGAAGAAAAACTGGCTGAATTGAAAGCCGGTGATGAAATTACCGTTTCTATGTTTGAAGTTGGTCAATTGGTAGATGTAACCGGTACCTCTAAAGGTAAAGGTTTCTCTGGTACGATTAAACGTCATAACTTCGGTGCTCAACGTACTTCCCACGGTAACTCCCGTTCTCACCGTGTTCCTGGTTCTATCGGTATGGCACAAGACCCTGGTCGCGTGTTCCCTGGTAAGCGTATGGCAGGTCAATACGGTAACACTAAAGCAACTGTTCAAAAATTGGAAGTTGTACGTGTTGATGCTGAACGCCAACTCTTGTTGGTTAAAGGTGCTGTTCCGGGTTCGGTTAACAGCGACGTCGTGGTTCGTCCTAGCGTGAAAGTAGGTGCGTAATGGAATTGAAAGTAATTGACGCTAAAGGACAAGTATCTGGCAGCTTGGCTGTTTCTGATGCTTTGTTTGCTCGTGAATACAATGAAGCTCTGGTTCACCAACTGGTTACTGCTTACTTGGCAAATGCCCGTTCTGGTAATCGTGCTCAAAAAACTCGTGCCGAAGTAAACCACTCTACTAAAAAACCATGGCGCCAAAAAGGTACCGATCGTGCTCGTTCCGGTATGACTTCTTCTCCGCTGTGGCGTAAAGGTGGTCGTGCATTCCCAAACAAACCTGACGAAAACTTCACTCAAAAAGTGAACCGTAAAATGTACCGTGCCGGTATGGCGACTATTTTGTCCCAATTGGCTCGTGATGAACGTTTGTTTGCAATCGAAGCATTGACTGCTGAAACTCCTAAAACCAAAGTTTTTGCTGAACAAGTGAAAAATTTGGGTTTGGAGCAAGTTCTGTTTGTAACTAAACAGCTCGACGAGAATGTTTACTTGGCTTCACGCAACTTGCCTAACGTATTGGTTTTGGAAGCTCAACAAGTTGATCCTTACAGCTTGCTGCGTTACAAAAAAGTCGTTATCACTAAAGATGCAGTTGCACAATTAGAGGAGCAATGGGTATGAATCAACAACGTTTGACTCAAGTAATCTTGGCACCTATCGTTTCTGAAAAAAGCAACGTATTGGCTGAAAAACGTAACCAAATGACGTTTAAAGTTTTGGCAAATGCAACAAAACCTGAAATTAAAGCGGCTGTTGAGCTGCTGTTCGGCGTTCAAGTTGCAGACGTTACTACTGTTACCATTAAAGGTAAAGTTAAACGTTTTGGTCGCACTTTAGGTCGTCGCAGCGATGTTAAAAAGGCTTATGTAAGCTTGGCTGCCGGTCAAGAGTTGGATTTGGAAGCCGCTGCTGCAGCTGCAGATAAGGAATAAACAAAATGGCAATCGTTAAAATGAAGCCGACCTCTGCAGGCCGTCGCGGCATGGTTCGCGTGGTAACAGAAGGTTTGCACAAAGGTGCACCTTATGCACCTCTGCTAGAAAAGAAAAATTCTACTGCCGGTCGTAACAACAATGGTCATATCACTACCCGTCATAAAGGTGGTGGCCATAAACATCATTACCGCGTTGTAGATTTTAAACGTAACAAAGACGGTATCCCTGCAAAAGTAGAGCGTATCGAATATGACCCTAACCGTACTGCATTTATCGCACTGTTGTGCTATGCAGATGGTGAGCGTCGCTACATCATTGCTCCTCGTGGTATTCAAGCCGGTGCAGTATTGGTTTCCGGTGCTGAGGCTGCTATCAAAGTAGGTAACACTTTGCCGATCCGCAATATTCCTGTTGGTACAACTATTCACTGTATCGAAATGAAACCAGGTAAAGGTGCGCAAATTGCGCGTTCTGCTGGTGCTTCTGCGGTATTGCTTGCAAAAGAAGGTGCTTACGCTCAAGTTCGTTTGCGTTCTGGTGAAGTACGCAAAATTAGCGTAAATTGCCGTGCAACTATCGGTGAAGTTGGTAACGAAGAACAAAGCCTCAAAAAAATCGGTAAAGCTGGTGCTAACCGCTGGCGTGGTATTCGTCCGACCGTTCGTGGTGTTGTAATGAACCCTGTTGATCACCCGCATGGTGGTGGTGAAGGCCGTACTGGTGAAGCTCGCGAACCGGTTAGCCCATGGGGTACTCCTGCTAAGGGCTACCGCACTCGTAATAACAAACGCACGGATAACATGATTGTTCGTCGTCGTTACTCAAATAAAGGTTAATTAGTATGGCTCGTTCATTAAAAAAAGGCCCATATGTAGACCTGCATTTGCTGAAAAAAGTAGATGCTGCTCGTGCAAGCAACGACAAACGCCCAATTAAAACTTGGTCACGTCGTTCTACCATTTTGCCTGATTTCATTGGTCTGACTATCGCTGTACACAACGGTCGCACTCACGTGCCTGTGTTTATCAGTGACAACATGGTTGGTCATAAATTAGGTGAGTTCTCATTGACCCGTACCTTTAAAGGCCACTTGGCCGATAAAAAGGCTAAAAAGAAATAAGGTGAATCATGAGAGTAAGTGCACAACATAAAAACGCCCGTATTTCAGCTCAAAAAGCTCGTTTGGTAGCTGATTTGATTCGTGGTAAAGACGTTGCCCAAGCTTTGAATATCTTGGCATTCAGCCCTAAAAAAGGTGCTGAGCTGATTAAAAAAGTATTGGAATCAGCAATCGCCAATGCCGAACACAACAATGGTGCAGACATTGACGAACTGAAAGTGGTAACTATCTTTGTTGACAAAGGTCCAAGCTTGAAACGTTTTCAAGCTCGTGCCAAAGGTCGCGGTAACCGCATCGAGAAACAAACTTGTCATATTAACGTGACAGTGGGCAACTAAGGAAAAGCTATGGGACAAAAGATTAACCCTACAGGCTTTCGCCTGGCGGTAACTAAAGACTGGTCTTCAAAATGGTTTGCTAAAAGCACCGACTTTTCTACTGTTTTGAAACAAGATATTGATGTTCGTAACTACTTGCGTAAAAAACTGGCTAATGCTTCAGTTGGTCGCGTAGTGATCGAGCGTCCTGCTAAATCTGCACGTATTACTATTCACTCTGCTCGTCCAGGTGTGGTTATTGGTAAAAAAGGTGAGGATATTGAAATCTTGAAGCGTGACTTGCAAACTCTGATGGGTGTGCCTGTTCATGTAAATATTGAAGAGATTCGTCGTCCTGAATTGGATGCACAAATCATTGCTGATGGTATTGCCCAGCAGCTTGAAAAACGTGTTCAATTCCGTCGCGCTATGAAACGTGCAATGCAAAATGCAATGCGTTCTGGTGCTAAAGGCATCAAGATCATGACTTCAGGTCGTCTGAATGGTGCTGATATCGCTCGTAGCGAATGGTACCGTGAAGGTCGTGTGCCTTTGCATACTTTGCGTGCGAACGTAGATTATGCAACTAGCGAAGCGCACACTACTTATGGTGTACTGGGTCTGAAAGTTTGGGTTTATACAGAAGGTAATATTAAATCTTCTAAACCTGAGCATGAGAAGAAACAAAGAAAGGCAGGTGGACGTAATGCTGCAGCCAACTAGACTGAAATATCGCAAGCAACAAAAAGGTCGTAATACCGGTATTGCTACTCGCGGTAACAAAGTAAGTTTCGGTGAGTTCGGTTTGAAAGCCGTAGGTCGTGGTCGTTTGACTGCCCGCCAAATCGAAGCTGCTCGTCGTACTATGACTCGTCATATTAAACGTGGCGGTCGTATTTGGATTCGTGTATTCCCTGATAAACCAATTACTGAAAAACCTATCCAAGTTCGTATGGGTGGCGGTAAAGGTAATGTGGAATATTACATTGCTGAAGTTAAACCAGGCAAAGTATTGTACGAAATGGACGGTGTTCCTGAGTCTTTGGCTCGTGAAGCATTTGAATTGGCCGCTGCCAAATTGCCTATTCCTACAACCTTTGTAGTAAGACAGGTGGGTCAATAATGAAAGCAAATGAATTGAAAGACAAATCTATTGAGCAATTAAACTCTGATTTGTTGGACTTGTTGAAAGCTCAGTTTGGCTTACGCATGCAAAATGCAACCGGTCAGTTGGGTAAATCTAGCGAGTTGAAACGTGTACGTCGCGATATTGCTCGTATTAAAACCATTTTAACTGAAAAAGGTGCTAAGTAATGAGCGAAGCTAAAAATGTTCGTACTTTGCAAGGCAAAGTGGTAAGCGACAAAATGGACAAAACTGTTACAGTATTGGTTGAACGTAAGGTTAAACACCCTCTGTACGGTAAAATTATTCGTTTATCAACTAAAATCCATGCCCATGATGAAAACAATCAATATGGCATTGGTGATGTAGTGGTAATCGAGGAATCTCGTCCTTTGTCAAAAACCAAGTCTTGGGTTGTAAAGGAATTGGTTGAGAAAGCCCGTACTGTTTGATTTAAAACACAGTAATGCAGCTTAATAAGAAACGAAGTCTTGCAGCAAAGTTAATTTGCGTGTAAACTTCGTTTCTTATCTTCCAGCTTCTTATGGAAGTTTCTCTCCCTTCGGGATCCAAGACTGGTTTACTAGAACCGTGATGGTTTCATTTAATAAGCAGCTTAAAGTAAGGTGCGAGTTATATGAAAGTGGTAAATTAAGTTGGTTAATTTAAAGGTACTAATATGATTCAAATGCAGACCATCTTAGATGTGGCTGATAACTCTGGTGCGCGTCGCGTAATGTGCATCAAAGTATTAGGCGGATCTAAGCGTCGCTACGCTTCTGTTGGCGACATTATTAAAGTTGCAGTTAAAGATGCAGCCCCGCGTGGTCGTGTCAAAAAAGGTGATGTATACAATGCGGTAGTTGTTCGTACTGCTAAAGGTGTGCGTCGTCCTGATGGTGCGTTAATTAAATTCGATAACAATGCTGCTGTGTTGTTGAATAATAAACTTGAACCTCTGGGTACCCGTATTTTTGGTCCGGTAACCCGTGAATTGCGTACTGAGCGATTTATGAAAATCGTTTCATTGGCGCCTGAAGTATTATAAGGAATAGCGCGATGAATAAAATCATTAAAGGCGATCAGGTTGTAGTGATTACCGGTAAAGATAAAGGTAAGCAAGGTCAAGTAGTTCGAGTATTGGGTGATAAAGTTGTTGTTGAGGGTGTTAATGTTGTAAAACGCCATCAAAAACCTAATCCAATGCGTGGTATTGAGGGTGGCATTATTGCTAAAGAAATGCCTTTAGATATTTCTAATATTGCAATCCTGAATCCGGAAACTAATAAAGCAGACCGTGTTGGTATTAAGCTGATTGAAAATGAAGGCAAAGTTAAACGCGTTCGTTTCTTCAAATCAAATGGCTCTATCATTGGAGCATAAGGAGATAACATGGCTCGTTTGAGAGAGTTTTATAAAGATACAGTTGTTCCTGAATTGGTTAAACAATTTGG
Source organism: Neisseria sp. HMSC068C12 (assembly GCF_001814095.1). NCBI lineage: Bacteria > Pseudomonadati > Pseudomonadota > Betaproteobacteria > Neisseriales > Neisseriaceae > Neisseria > Neisseria sp. HMSC068C12. The sequence goes on from NZ_KV814783.1 coordinate 6,253, forward strand.
TTACAAATCAGTAATGGAAGTTCCACGTATTGAAAAAATCACCTTAAATATGGGTGTAGGTGAAGCTGTTGCTGATAAAAAAGTAATGGAGCATGCTGTTTCTGATTTAGAGAAAATTGCTGGTCAAAAACCAGTTGTTACTGTTGCTCGTAAATCTATCGCAGGTTTTAAAATCCGTGATAACTATCCAGTTGGTTGCAAAGTAACATTGCGTCGTGATCAAATGTTTGAATTCTTAGATCGTTTGATTACTATTGCATTGCCTCGCGTACGTGACTTCCGCGGTGTAAGCGGTAAATCATTTGATGGTCGTGGCAATTACAATATGGGCGTTCGTGAGCAAATTATTTTCCCGGAAATTGAATACGATAAAATCGATGCTTTGCGTGGTTTGAATATTACTATTACAACTACTGCAAAAACTGATGAAGAAGCGAAAGCTTTGTTGTCACTGTTCAAGTTTCCGTTTAAAGGATAATCATGGCTAAGAAAGCACTTATTAATCGTGAGCTGAAACGTCAAGCATTGGCGAAAAAGTTTGCAGCTAAACGTGAGGCAATTTTCGCTGTTATTAATGATGCTAATGCGACTGAAGAAGAACGTTTTGAGGCACGTTTGAAATTTCAATCCATTCCTCGTAATGCAGCACCTGTACGTCAACGTCGTCGTTGTGCTTTAACAGGTCGTCCTCGTGGCACTTTCCGTAAATTTGGTTTGGGCCGTATTAAAATCCGTGAAATCGCTATGCGTGGCGAGATCCCTGGTGTTGTTAAAGCTAGCTGGTAATAGGAGTATAAATAATGAGTATGCATGATCCTATTTCCGATATGTTGACTCGTATTCGCAATGCGCAACGTGCTAATAAAGCAGCAGTTGCCATGCCTTCTTCTAAACTGAAATGTGCAATTGCAAAAGTTCTGAAAGAAGAAGGTTATATCGAGGATTTTGCGGTTTCTGCTGATGCAAAACCGGTATTGGAAATTCAATTGAAATACTATGCAGGTCGTCCTGTGATTGAGCAAATTAAACGTGTTTCACGTCCAGGTTTGCGTATTTACAAAGCATCAAGTGAGATCCCTAGCGTAATGAATGGCCTGGGTGTCGCTATTGTTAGTACTTCTAAAGGTGTAATGACTGATCGCAAAGCCCGTTCTGAGGGTGTTGGTGGTGAGTTGTTGTGCATCGTAGCCTAGTGGAGAAAAGTAAATGTCACGCGTCGCAAAAAACCCAGTGACTGTTCCTGCTGGTGTAGAAGTAAAATTCGGAACAGATGCATTGGTTATCAAAGGTAAAAACGGCGAATTGTCTTTTCCTTTGCATTCCGATGTTGCTATTGAACTGAACGATGGTAAATTGACTTTTGCTGCAAAAAATGACAGTAAACAGGCTAATGCTATGTCTGGTACTGCTCGTGCATTGGTTAATAACATGGTTAAGGGTGTTTCTGAAGGTTTTGAGAAAAAACTTCAATTGATTGGTGTGGGTTATCGTGCCCAAGCTCAGGGCAAAGTTTTGAACTTGTCTTTGGGTTTCTCTCATCCAATCGTATACGAAATGCCTGAAGGTGTTTCTGTTCAAACTCCTAGCCAAACAGAAATCGTTTTGACTGGTGCAGATAAACAAGTGGTTGGCCAAGTCGCTGCTGAAATTCGTGCATTCCGTTCTCCTGAGCCTTATAAAGGTAAAGGTGTTCGTTATGTGGGTGAAGTAGTAGTGATGAAAGAAGCCAAGAAAAAATAATTGAGGTTCACTAATGGATAAACATACAACCCGACTCCGTCGTGCACGCAAAACCCGTGCGCGTATTGCGGACTTGAAAATGGTAAGATTATGTGTGTTCCGCAGCAATAATCATATTTATGCTCAAGTAATTAGTGCTGAAGGTGATAAAGTATTGGCTCAAGCCTCTACATTGGAAGCTGAAGTACGTAGTAGCCTGAAATCAGGTAGTAACGTTGAAGCAGCAGCTGTAGTTGGTAAGCGTATTGCTGAAAAAGCTAAAGCAGTGGGTGTTGAAAAAGTTGCTTTTGACCGTTCAGGTTTCCAATATCACGGTCGTGTGAAAGCTTTGGCTGAAGCTGCACGTGAAAATGGTTTAAGCTTCTAATATTTGGAGACTTTCAGATGGCAAAACATGAAATTGAAGAACGCGGTGACGGCCTGATTGAAAAGATGGTCGCAGTTAATCGCGTGACTAAAGTAGTTAAAGGTGGCCGTATCATGGCTTTCTCTGCACTGACTGTTGTTGGTGATGGTGATGGTCGCATCGGTATGGGCAAAGGTAAATCAAAAGAAGTACCAGTTGCTGTTCAAAAAGCAATGGATCAAGCTCGACGCTCTATGATTAAAGTACCTTTGAAAAACGGTACTATTCATCATGAAGTTATTGGTCGTCATGGTGCTACTAAGGTATTTATGCAACCTGCTAAAGAAGGTAGCGGTGTGAAAGCTGGTGGTCCAATGCGTTTAGTATTTGATGCTATGGGTATTCATAACATTTCAGCTAAAGTACATGGTTCTACTAATCCTTACAATATTGTACGCGCTACATTAGACGGTTTGTCTAAATTGTATACCCCTGCTGATATTGCTGCTAAACGTGGCTTGACAGTAGAAGATATTTTGGGAGCTAACCATGACTGAGCAAAAAAAGATTAAAGTTACATTGGTTAAGAGCCTGATCGGTACAATTGAATCTCATCGTGCATGTGCTCGCGGTTTAGGTTTGCGCCGTCGTGAACATACTGTAGAGGTTTTGGATACCCCTGAAAACCGTGGCATGATCAATAAAATCAGCTACTTGTTGAAAGTGGAGTCTTAATATGTTTTTGAATACTATTCAACCTGCTGAGGGTGCTACTCACGCTAGTCGTCGTGTAGGCCGTGGTATTGGTAGCGGCTTGGGTAAGACAGGTGGTCGTGGTCATAAAGGTCAAAAAAGCCGTTCTGGTGGCTTCCACAAGGTAGGTTTTGAAGGCGGTCAAATGCCTTTGCAACGTCGTCTGCCGAAACGTGGTTTCAAATCTTTGACTGCGGCCGCTAATGCTGAAGTTCGTTTGAGTGAATTGAATCTGATTGCTGTGAACGAGATTGATGTCTTGGTTCTTAAACAAGCTGGTCTGATTCCTGCAACTGCTTCTAATGTAAAAGTTATTGCTTCTGGTGAAATCTCAAAAGCAGTTACCTTGAAAGGTGTAAAAGCTACTAAAGGTGCTAAAGCTGCTATTGAAGCTGCCGGTGGTAAAGTAGAAGAATAAGGCTTGCACTACAGTGGCTAATCAACAATCTTTATCAGGATTATCCAAATTTGGTGATCTGAAAAAACGTCTGGTGTTCCTTTTAGGTGCTTTAGTCGTTTTCCGTATTGGTGCTCATATACCGGTACCGGGCGTAGATGCTGTTGCATTAGCTAAGTTATACGAAGGCGCTGCAAACGGCATATTCGGAATGTTAAATATGTTCTCGGGTGGTTCGTTGGAGCGCTTTAGTATATTTGCAATTGGTATCATGCCTTATATTTCATCGTCGATTATTGTTCAGCTTGCTTCTGAAATTGTTCCTTCTTTAAAAGCTTTAAAGAAGGAAGGTGAGGCTGGTAGGAAAATAATTACGAAATATACTAGGTATGGGACGGTATTATTGGCTGTATTGCAAAGCTTTGGTGTTGCAACATTTGTTTATCAACAAGGTGTTGTTGTAACGAGTTCGCTTGAGTTTCATATTTCTACAGTGGTCTGTTTGGTTACAGGTACTATGTTTCTGATGTGGTTAGGGGAGCAAATTACCGAGCGTGGTATTGGTAATGGTATTTCTTTAATTATTACAGCAGGCATTGTATCGGGTATCCCATCCGGTATTGTTCGGTTATTAACTTTGACTGAACAAGGCTCTATGAGTATGTTGATGGCGGTATCAATTGTGATTGGTATTTTGCTGTTGATCTATGCTGTAGTTTATTTTGAGAGTGCTCAGCGTAAAGTTCCTGTGCATTATGCTAAAAGACAGTTTGGCTCTGGAATAATGCCGGGACAAAGCATTCATATGCCGTTCAAGCTAAATATGGCAGGTGTTATTCCTCCTATTTTTGCTTCCAGTATTATTTTATTTCCATCTACACTTTTAGGTTGGTTTGGTTCAAATAGTACGAATTCTGTTCTTCATAAGGTTGCTGCAATGCTGCAACACGGACAGCCTTTGTATATTGGATTGTTTGCAACAACTATTATCTTCTTCTGCTATTTCTATACTGCTTTAGTATTTAGCCCTAAAGAAATGGCTGAGAATTTGAAGAAAAGTGGTGCATTTGTACCTGGTATTCGCCCAGGTGAGCAAACTTCTAGATATTTGGAAAAAGTTGTACTGAGACTAACATTATTTGGTGCTTTGTATATCACTACAATCTGTCTGATACCTGAATTTTTAACGACAGCATTGAATGTACCTTTCTATTTAGGCGGAACATCTTTGCTTATCTTGGTTGTCGTTACAATGGATTTTAGGACGCAAATCAATTCCTACGTAATGAGCAGTCAGTATGAAGATTTGATGAGTCGTCCAGATATGAAATCTTTATCACGTAAGTAGGCTTATGGCTAAAGAAGATACCATACAGATGCAGGGTGAAATCCTTGAGACTTTGCCCAATGCAACGTTTAAAGTAAAACTGGAAAATGATCATGTAGTACTTGGTCATATCTCTGGAAAAATGCGAATGCACTATATCCGTATTTCTCCAGGTGATAAGGTAACAGTTGAATTAACTCCTTATGATTTAACCCGTGCTCGGATTGTTTTCCGAGCAAGATAAACGATAAAAGGAAATAAAATGCGTGTACAACCTTCTGTAAAGAAAATTTGTCGCAATTGCAAGATTATTCGTCGTAATCGTGTAGTTCGCGTAATTTGTACTGACCCACGTCACAAACAACGTCAAGGTTAAGAAGCTAGTTTTCTTAACTATTGATTTTGTGGTATAGTGACATACTTTGCCCTAAAAAGGAAAAAATATGGCTCGTATTGCAGGGGTAAATATCCCTAATAATGCCCATATCGTAATTGGCCTTCAGGCTATTTATGGTATTGGTGCGACTCGTGCTAAATTGATTTGTGAGGCAGCAAATATTGCTCCTACTACTAAAGCAAAAGATTTGGACGAGGCTCAATTAGACGCTTTGCGTGAGCAAGTTGCTAAATATGAAGTTGAAGGCGATTTGCGTCGTGAAGTAACGATGAGCATTAAACGACTGATGGATATGGGTTGCTATCGCGGCTTCCGTCATCGTCGTGGCTTGCCTTGTCGTGGTCAACGCACTCGCACAAATGCTCGTACCCGTAAAGGTCCGCGCAAAGCGATTGCCGGTAAGAAATAAATTTTAAGGAATTTGATTAATGGCTAAAGCAAACACAGCTTCGCGTGTACGTAAAAAAGTACGTAAAACCGTAAGCGAAGGTATTGTGCACGTTCATGCATCTTTCAACAATACCATCATTACAATCACTGACCGTCAAGGCAATGCATTGTCTTGGGCTACCTCTGGCGGCGCTGGTTTTAAAGGTTCTCGTAAAAGTACACCATTTGCAGCACAAGTTGCAGCAGAAGCAGCTGGTAAAGTTGCCCAAGAGTATGGCGTTAAAAATTTAGAAGTCCGCATTAAAGGCCCTGGCCCTGGTCGCGAATCTTCTGTACGTGCTTTAAACGCTCTTGGTTTCAAGATTACCAGCATTACTGACGTTACCCCGTTGCCTCATAACGGTTGCCGTCCGCCTAAAAAACGTCGTATTTAATATTGGAGTGATTTAAAACATGGCACGTTATATTGGCCCTAAATGTAAATTAGCACGTCGCGAAGGTACGGATCTGTTTTTGAAGAGTGCACGTCGCTCTTTGGATTCAAAATGTAAAATGGATTCTGCACCTGGTCAGCACGGTGCGAAAAAACCACGTTTGTCAGACTACGGTTTGCAATTGCGTGAAAAACAAAAAATCCGTCGTATTTATGGTGTGTTAGAACGCCAATTCCGTCGTTACTTTGCGGAAGCTGATCGTCGTAAAGGTTCTACCGGTGAATTGCTGTTGCAATTGCTGGAGTCCCGTTTGGATAATGTCGTTTATCGTATGGGTTTTGGCTCTACCCGCGCTGAAGCACGTCAATTGGTTTCTCATAAAGCTATCGTTGTAAACGGTCAGGTTGTTAATATCCCTTCTTTCCAAGTTAAAGCAGGCGATGTTGTAGCTGTTCGTGAAAAAGCTAAGAAACAAGTACGTATCCAAGAGGCATTGAGCTTGGCTACTCAAATTGGCTTGCCAAGCTGGGTATCTGTTGATGCCGACAAATTGGAAGGTGTATTCAAAAATATGCCGGATCGCTCAGAATTGTCTGGCGATATTAATGAACAGCTGGTGGTAGAGTTCTACTCTAAATAATGCTAGCTCAATGAGGGACAGTTAAATGCAAAATAGCACAACCGAATTTTTGAAACCTCGTCAAATCGATGTAGATACCTTGTCTTCTACTCGAGCTAAGGTGTCTATGCAGCCATTTGAGCGTGGTTTTGGTCATACTTTAGGTAATGCTTTGCGTCGTATCTTACTGTCATCCATGAATGGCTTTGCCCCAACTGAAGTAGTTATTTCTGGCGTATTGCACGAATACTCTACTATTGATGGTGTTCAGGAGGATGTTGTTGACGTTCTCTTGAACATTAAAGGTATCGTATTCAAGCTTCACGGTCGTAACCAAGTTCAGTTGACTTTGAAGAAAACAGGTGCCGGTGCAGTTGTAGCCGGTGATATTGATTTGCCACACGATGTGGAAATCATCAATCCTGAACATGTTATTTGCCACTTGGCTGACAATGGCCAAATCGACATGGAAATTAAAGTAGAGCAAGGTCGTGGTTATCAGTCTGTTTCAGGCCGTCGCGTATTGCGTGATGAGAACAAACAGATTGGTGCGATTCAGTTGGATGCGAGCTTTTCGCCCATCAGTCGTGTTAGCTTTGAAGTTGAACCTGCACGCGTAGAGCAACGCACGGATTTGGATAAATTGGTTTTGGATATTGAAACCAATGGTTCTATTGATCCAGAAGAAGCTGTACGTAGTGCCGCACGTATCTTAATTGACCAAATGTCTATTTTTGCAGATCTGCAAGGTACTCCGGTTGAAGAGGTTGAAGAAAAAGCACCTCCTATCGATCCTATCTTGCTGCGTCCTGTAGATGATTTGGAATTAACCGTACGTTCAGCTAATTGTCTGAAAGCTGAAGATATTTACTATATTGGCGATTTGATTCAACGTACTGAAACCGAGCTTCTCAAGACCCCTAATTTGGGTCGTAAATCTTTGAATGAGATCAAAGAAGTGTTGGCCTCTAAAGGTCTGACATTAGGTTCCAAATTAGAAGCTTGGCCGCCTGTAGGCTTAGAAAAGCCGTAAGTTTGAAGATTAAAGGATAATGACATGCGTCATCGTAATGGCAACCGCAAATTAAACCGTACTAGCAGCCACCGTGCTGCGATGCTGCGCAATATGGCGAATTCCTTGTTGACTCACGAAACCATCGTGACAACTTTGCCTAAAGCAAAAGAATTGCGCCGCGTAGTTGAGCCCTTGATTACCTTGGGTAAAAAACCTTCTTTGGCAAACCGTCGTTTGGCTTTTGACCGCACTCGCGATCGTGATGTTGTAGTTAAATTGTTTGACGAATTGGGTCCACGCTTTGCTGCTCGTAACGGCGGCTATATTCGTGTACTGAAATACGGTTTCCGTAAAGGCGACAATGCTCCTTTGGCATTGGTTGAATTGGTTGATAAAGCAGCTGATTCTGCTGAATAAGCAAATTAATATGAAAGCACTACCTGTTTAGGTGGTGCTTTTTTATTTGGATAGACCCTTTCTCATTTCGCAGTGCTACAATACTTCAACGGGAAACCCTTATTCTATAAGGGTTTCCCGTTTTATTTTGTCTAAAAAAGCAGCCTTAAAATAATAATAGTTGGTCGGAATTTACCCTTTTTTCTTGGATTTTCAGCTCTCCCAACAGCAGTTTCATGGTGGTATATTGCTTTTCTGTTACTTCCAAACAGCGGATTGAGCCTTCTTGCGGTAGGTTTGCACATAGCCTATTGTGGTGTTTTTGCAACGAATCTCGACCTTTGACAATACGGCTGTATACGGAAAGTTGGAGCATTTGGTATCCATCTTTTAAAGGAACTGGCGGAATTGATTGGCGGCTTTGCGCTTGGCCGCCGTGGTAACAGGTAGGTCGAAGAAGACGATAATCCTCATAAATTTAGCCTCACTCATATTGGTATTCTTTCAATGGCAAGATTTCGGGCAGTTTCAGCTGTTTAGCGTTTTTGTTAGTTACGCTGGCTTGAAATGAAGAAATCATTTTGTCGATGGCAGCCAAGGTGCTGAAATGTTGCCGTTCGATGCAGATTTGATAGTGAAGGATCTTGATAAGGTTTTGTTTGAGGTTGGGTGTCAGTTCAGTTTTCAGACGGCCTTGTTTATGCAAATGTATAACGACCAGGTCGGCCAATGGGCGTAAGGGTTCGAGAAAGTCATCGGCGAGGTTGAATGGATTTAGTTCGCTCCTATGAAACAAGCCTAATGCAGGCAACCAACCATATAAGGTCAGGGCGCGTGCTACTGCTGCACGGAGTACGGCGTAGGTGTAGTTCAATGCGGCATTGACGTACGGGTAAACTTTTCCCCAAAGAGGGCTTGGAAGTAGAGGGCGGCAGCTTGGGCTTCACGGTTTCCTGTATCGCCTGAACGGACTTCGACTGCCAAAGTGCGCAGCCGTTTGGTTGCAAGATCATTGCCTGTTTCGTCTGCGACAAATGCTTGATTTAGGATTTTTTGGCGGACGATATGTTGCCAGAGTTGCTTTTTTAAGGGTTCGCTTATATTCAGTTGCAGCTTGAGGATTTTAAGTTGGCGGTGATATTGGGCATAAGGCAGCCATTGTCCGTAGGGTAGGAATTGCTCATCACATGTCAGCAGGGTTGCACTATGATCGGCTAAGGCTGATAAGAGCGGGGCGGTAATTAGGGTTTCGCGGTTTTCGATGATGATAACGGCGATGTCTTCTAATGGTACGGTATGGGACTCGCCGTTTTGTTGAATCAGCAGTTGCCGGCGTTGTAAGGATAATTTACCGCCGTTTTGAATGAGCAGGCTGCGCCAAGTCATGTTTTTCCCCTTATTTTTTATAAAAAATCCCTGCTTCAGGCCGTCTGAAACAGGGATAGATTAATTTAACGGACAGGTGGGCGTTTTTTCAGACGGCATGGTCTGATTTCTTTGCCGAGTTCGTCGATTTGGTATTTTGGGAATGAAAGGGCGGTTTTGACACCGATTCGATATATGCCGTCTTCGTCGAATTTTTGCAGCAGAATCCGTTGTTTTTTACTGCGAGGAAAACGGCTGGTTTCAACACGCGCTTTAAATTCCTGCCATTCGCGGCTGTTGTCTTTGCCGTTGAAGTATTCGTAAGGGGTTTGATTACCTTTGTTTTGGTTTTCGCTGCCCAATACCAGCACTTTATTGTTGAAACTGTCGTCCCATGTGCGCGAGAACGGCAGGGCATGGTCGATTTCGATATAGCCTTTTTCGTTCAGACGGCCTAGGTTGATTTCTTTGCCCGAATACAGGCATTTGCCGTGTTGTTGCTCGTACAGGCGCAGTTTCAGAATATCTTTGGATTTGGGTTCGCCGACAAAATTGGGGAAATACTCTCGGAACTTAGCGGCGGCTTTTTCCCGGTCTTTACGGTTTTCTTCTTGGCGTTTTTCGATTTCTTTGCGGTCTTTAAACGATTTGCCTACTTCCCTTGCCGTTTCAATATGGATACGTGCAGGGGAGCCGTACCGGCGTACAACGGCATTTATGACTTTTCTGGCTTGAGATAAGGCGCGCAAGACGACGGGGTTGCGGATTTCGTCGGCGGGAATCGGCGGCAGATAAATCTTTTCTTCCGCATTTTTCTTGCCGTAATGGTCTCCGTAGATTTCGGCGCAGGCTTCATCGTAACGTTTGCCTTGCTCCATTAGAGGCACAATTCGGCGCAATGCTTTCAAGGAAATTTGGACGAACTTGTCGAAGCTGATGTGTTTTAACAGCGCTTCTAAAATTTCGGGCTGAACACGGTCTTTCAGACGGCCTGTAATGTCTTCATCGGTTTTGAACAGGGAGAATGCCGTGCCGATTTCGTCTTGTAATTCGGGAGAAAGGTTTAATGGGGATTTTTTGTCTTTCAATCCTTCTTTTTCCAGCGCACGGCTGATGGCATGGTAGGCCTTCATTTCCATCAATGTTGAGGCTTCGGCATTGTCTTTACCATAGCGCAAGCCTTTGAAAAAGGCGGTATCTTCTAAACCCAGCAGCTTACGGGCTTGTGCGTAAGTCAGTTTGGATTTTCTGTATGGCTCGTCCATAAGCGTGGCGCGTTCGGTAGTGGTCAATGGCCGCTCGCTGCCTTGCTCTAAAATACGCAGGTTGTTCAGCTTGGTCAGCCAGATGAAACGTCCGGCGGTGTAGGTGTTTTTAGCGGCTTTCGGCTCTGTCGGCTCAAAGGTGCAATACCCCAACATTTTTTGAACAGCATCGCCAGACAGGGCAGGGCGTTGCGCCATCAGCAGGGTTTCAATACCTTCTTTAAGGCCGTCTGAAACATGCGGATTGCCGAATTCTTTTTGTTTTTCAAACAGTAAATTCAGCTCTGCTTGTAAATCTTTGCGGTTGAACGTATGCGAATAATCGCCGCGTTGGTTGCGGATATGGCCGCTTTCTTTCTCAAATTTATTTAAAGCTAATTCGGCTGGTGTGCGGAAATTGCCTGTTTGTAAGGCATGGGCATTGTCGGCTACGCCTTTAAGCAAAGCGCCAAGCTCCTTATCGGCAGTTTCGCCCTCGTTTTTTCTTTGCGACAAATAGCCGCGATGTTTGATTAAATGCAACAAGACTGCCGACCACTCCAAAGGCGTCAGTTTGCGATCTAATGCGGCTGCGCGAAGTTGCCATGGTGTATTCGGTAAGGATTTAATCAAGCCGTTTTCATCAAAATCGGCGGCTTGTAATACGCCTTCGCGTTTCAATAGACGGCGGGCCCGAAGCAGACGGTGGGCGCGACGGCGGGTCAGGCGGCGAACACTGCGTGCCAAGCGTCTTGCCGCTGCGAGAGAGTCGCCTGTTTTCGGTACTTCTGCACGCTCAAATACGCGCACGCCCAAATCAATCAGGCGGATGGGGTTTTCTTCTTCGTTAATTTCTACCATCGCCCAGCCGACGGATGCAATGCCGATATCGAGACCGAGGATGTAGTTGATTGGATTGGGTTTGAATGCAGCCATCAGTTTCTCCGTAATGTGATGTTTGGTAAGTATAAATATATCCTAGGTAAGTATTACTATGCAAATGAAATGCTTGACTGGGTGCCGATTTGGAATTAGAATCCGTCCATATTGTTGCACTGCGAAATGAGAAACGTTGCTACAATAAGGCCGTCTGAAAAGATGTGCCGCAACGCTCTGCCCCTTAAGGCTTCTGCTTTAAGGGGCATCGTTTTATCTAGATGGCAGGGATTAAAAAGGCCGTCTGAAATTTCAGACGGCCTTTGGTATTACCAGATATCGGATTTGATTTTGCGTTTCAAGCCTGGGTGTTCAGAGAGTTTGAACTCTGGGTCTTTACCCATTTTCAGCTTGGCTGTGTAGTCTTTCAACAGCAGGAAGGCAAGTGGTGACAGGAGCAGGATGGCAACGAGGTTAATCCATGCCATGATGCCCATGGCCATGTCTGCCATATCCCATACCAAGGGTACGTTGGCAACTGCGCCGAAGTAGACCCATGCCAAAACCAGCATACGGAAAACGGCGGTAACCAGCCAATGGCTCTTGATGAATTGGACGTTGGACTCAGCATAGGCATAGTTGCCGATAACGGTTGAAAAGGCAAACATAAACAGGATGGCGGCAAGGAAGCCCGCGCCCCATTCGCCTACCTGGCTGACGATTGCCGCTTGGGTCAGCGCCGCACCACTCAGGTCGCCGTAAGGCTGTTGATAGGTCAAGACGATAAAGGCAGTGCATGAGCAGACGATGATGGTATCGACGAAAACGCCCAGCATTTGAATCATGCCTTGGGAGACGGGGTGTTTCACTTCGGCTGCGGCTGCGGCGTTCGGCGCAGAACCCATACCCGCCTCATTGGAATACAGGCCGCGTTTGATACCCTGCATCATGGTGGTCGAAATCAGACCGCCGAGGAAACCGCCTGCAGCCGAATCGAAGTTGAACGCGTTGGAGAAAATCTGATCGAACACATCAGGAATCAGGGAAATATTGGTAGCAATGATGAAGAGTGCTATGACGAGATATAAAACCGCCATCAGCGGAACGATAATTTCCGCGGCTTTAGATACGCGACGGATACCGCCGAAGATAATAGGGGCAGTCAGAATGACCAGGGCGACACCGACATAGTGTTGATCCCAGCCCCATGCCGCTTTGGTGGTATCGGCGATGGTATTGGTCTGTACGGCTTCAAATACAAAGCCGAAACAGAAAATCAGGCTCAGGGCGAACAAAACGCCCAGCCATTTTTGTCCCAGGCCTTGAGTTATGTAGTAGGCAGGACCGCCGCGGAAGTGGTGGTTGTCGTAGTCCCGGACTTTAAAGAGTTGGGCCAGTGAAGATTCGACAAACGCCGAACTCATGCCGATTAAGGCGGTTACCCACATCCAGAATACCGCGCCCGGCCCGCCGAGTTTGATGGCAATCGCCACGCCGGCGATGTTGCCCACGCCTACGCGGCTGGCCAAGCCGGTAACGAATGCTTGGAACGGTGTGATTCCGTGCGGATCATCACCTTGTTTGCGGCCGCCCAGCATTTCTTTGATACTGCGGCCGAAGAGGCGGAATTGTACAAAACCGGTGGTAACGGTGAAAAAGAGGCCTGCGCCTAAAAGCATATATACCAACCCCGACCACATTGGGTCGTTGATGGCGTTTACCCAGCCGTGAAGCTGTTCGAAAAATTGATCCATACAAACCTTTCAGAGTTTTTGCATTTTCAGACAGCCTGTGTGTGTGGGCTGTCCTGTAATTGGATGTATTCTAGCAGACTGTCAACAAACTGAAAAACGTTTACATATTCTTTTTTATATTATGCTTTTGATTATCATGGAATTTTATTATTATAATGTAAAGGAATTGTCGATTTTAATTTTTCCGTTTTACATATTTGAACAAAAAGGCCGTCTGAAAACAGAATCTTGTTTTCAGACGGCCTTGATTTTATTTCAATGTGTTATTCGGGACGCATTTGCGGGAACAGAATCACGTCGCGGATGGTTTGCGAATCGGTCAGCAACATTACCAAGCGGTCGATGCCGATGCCGCAGCCGCCGGTCGGCGGCAGGCCGAATTCCATGGCACGGATGTAGTCGGCATCGTAGTGCATGGCTTCGTCGTCGCCAGCGTCTTTTTGCGCCACTTGTGCCTTGAAGCGTTCGGCTTGATCTTCCGGATCGTTCAACTCGGAGTAGCCGTTTGCCAGTTCGCGGCCGACAACGAAAAGCTCGAAGCGTTCGGTCAAACCCGGTTTGCTGTCGGATGCGCGTGCCAATGGCGATACTTCGACAGGGTAGTCGATGATGAAAGTCGGGTTCCACAGTTTGCTTTCTGCACAACCTTCAAACAGGGCAAGTTGCAGGCTGCCGATGCCCGGAGACGGAGGCAGGCTTTCGCCGTGTTTGACGATTTCTTTTTTCAGCCATTCTTCATCGTTCAACTGCTCGTCGGTGTAGTGCGGATTGTATTTCTTGATGGCTTCGAGAATGGTCAGGCGTTCAAACGGGCTTTCCAAATCGACTTCTTTGCCGTTGTAGCTGATTTTTGCCGTGCCGTTTACCGCGCGGGAAGCGTTGCGGATGATGTCTTCCGCCATTTGCATCATGCGTTCGTAGTCGGAGAAGGCTTCGTAGAATTCGATCATGGTGAATTCAGGGTTGTGGCGTACGGACATGCCCTCGTTACGGAAGCTGCGGTTGATTTCAAACACGCGTTCCAAGCCGCCGACAACCAAGCGTTTCAGATACAGCTCGGGAGCGATGCGCAGATAGAGCGGAATGTCCAAGGCATTGTGGTGGGTAACGAACGGTTTTGCCGTCGCACCGCCCGGAATCGGGTGCATCATCGGGGTTTCGACTTCGAGATAATGCTCGTTCACCATAAAATTGCGCACGGATTGGATGATTTGGCTGCGTTTGATGAAGGTATTGCGCGACTCTTCATTAGCAATCAAATCGACGTAGCGTTGACGGTATTTGGTTTCCTGATCGCTCAAACCTTTATGTTTGTCCGGTAGAGGACGCAGGGATTTGGACAGCAGGCGGATGTTGGACACGCGCACGGTCAATTCACCGTGGTTGGTTTTGAACAAAGTACCTTCCGCGCCGACGATGTCGCCCAAGTCCCAGTGGTTGAAGTCGTCCAAGACTTCTTGGCTCACGCCTTTGTTGTTCAGATAAAGTTGGATTTGACCGGTTACGTCTTGAATGGTGGCGAAGCTGGCTTTGCCCATTTGACGTTTGAGCATCATGCGGCCGGCCACTTTGACGGGAATGCCTTGCGGGTCGAGTTCTTCTTTGCTGATTTCGCCGTATTGGGTATGCAGGTCGGCGGCAAAGCTGTCGCGTTTGAAATCGTTAGGGTAAGCGTTGCGTTCTTTGCGGATGTTGTGCAGTTTTTCGCGGCGCAGGGCGATGATTTGGTTTTCGTCCAACTGCGGCTCGATTTGAGGATTGTTTTGTTCGCTCATGGTGTTTTCCGGGAAAATAAGTCAGGCTGTCCAAGTGTTCAGACGGCCTGCATAAAGTGAAAAATTGGCTCTATTTTACGCGATGTCGGTATTTTTTTCTATAAAGGCAAAAAGGCCGTCTGAAACTTGAAAAATCAGTTTCAGACGGCCTTTTGCTTCATGAAGGGCGGTATCGGCGGTTAGATATCGGTTTCCAAATAAACAACTTGGGTTTGCAGATATTCTTCCAAACCGTGTTTACCGTCGGCGCCGCCGATACCTGATTTTTTCCAACCGGCATGGAAGCCCTGCATGGCTTCGAAGTTTTCGCGGTTGATGTAGGTTTCGCCGAAACGCAGGCGACGGGTTACATAAAACGCTTCATTCAGATTGGTGGTATAGACGGAGCTGGTCAGGCCGAACTCACTGTCGTTTGCCAAAGCGATGACTTGGTCGAGCGTGTCAAAAGTGGCAACCGGCAGGACTGGGCCGAAGGTTTCTTCTTTCATGATGTCCATGCTGTTGTCGGTATCGGTCAGCAGGGTAGGTTCGAAGAAGTAGCCTTTGCCGTCGGCACGTTTGCCACCGCAGACCAGCGTCGCACCTTGTTTGACGGCGCGTTCCACTTTTTCGGCAACGGCTTTGACGGCGCGCTCTTCAATCAACGGGCCCATTTCCAGTGCGCCGGGTTCGGCTTCGGCCGGGTTGCCGTAGCGCACGCCTTTCATGGCGGCGGTCATTTTTTCGATAAATGCGTCTTTCAGGCTGCTGTGGACATACACGCGCTCGGCGCAGTTGCAGATTTGGCCGGTGTTGCCGACGCGCGAAGCCAAGATGGATTTCACTGCCAAGTCCAAATCCGCGTCTTTCAAAACGATGGCAGGGGCTTTGCCGCCGAGTTCCAATGAGACTTTGGTAATGTTAGTGGCGGCGGCTTCCATTACTTGGCGGCCTGCTTCTACAGAACCGGTCAGGCTGACCATGTCGACTTGCGGATGTGATGCCAAGGCATTGCCGATTTCTGCACCCGGGCCGTTGACGACGTTGAATACGCCGGCCGGTAAGCCTGAAGCGTGAACGATTTCAGCAAAGATGTGGCAGTTGATCGGGGTGACGCTGCTGGGTTTGACGACGATGGTATTGCCTGTTACCAAAGCCGGGCCCATTTTGCGGGCAATCAGGAAGAAGGGGAAATTCCACGGCAAAATGCCGGCGATTACGCCCAAAGGACGTTTGAACAATAAAATGTTTTCGCGCGGGCGGTCGCTTTGGATGATTTCGCCTTCATAACGGCGCGCCCATTCGGCTTGATAATCGAGATAGTCGGCAGTGAACATGACTTCTATGCGTGCCAAGTCTTTGGTTTTGCCACCTTCGGCGACAATGGTGTCGGTCAGCTCGTCGGCGCGTTCACGGATGCCTTGGGCGATTTTGCGCAAGTATGCGCCGCGTTCAACGGCAGGCAAACGCTCCCATGCGGCTTGCGCCTCTCTGGCGGCGGCAACGGCACGGTCAACATCGGCTTTTCCGCCTTTAGGCTCACGCGCGATGACTTCTTCGGTTGCCGGATTCAATACATCGCGCCATGTGCCGTTAAAATCGGTTTCAAAACGGCCGTTGATATACATAGACAGTTGTTTCATCAAACTTTCTCCTATTGTTGTAGTTGAATGTAGTTTTAGTCTATGCCTAAATTGTCTGGCATACAAGAGTATTTAGAGTGGGTTGACGGTAGGTATTTGGAAGTTTTTAGAAAAAGTTGATGGAAGGGGGAGTCGGACTTGGTTGATTAAAGGTAGGTTGGTGCTGGTGTGATGCGTTGGGTAACGTTCATGCGCGGCATTGGGACAAAGCCTGTATATGGCTTGATTTTGAAGATAGGGGAGGTATCGTATGGAGAAGGGTTTGATAGGGATGTAAAAAAACCTGCTTTTTTCAAAGCAGGTTTTTATATTTGGTGGGTCGTGAGCGATTCGAACGCTCGACCAACGGATTAAAAGTCCGCTGCTCTACCGACTGAGCTAACGACCCGATAGGCTGTGCATTATAGGTGGCTTGTTTCTTTCCGTCAACTGTTTTTTTGAAATTTTTTTCAAAAAACGTAAATCGATTGTTATTTGGCGTTAATTCTCCCGTTTCCGAGTATTAATTATGTTATGATTTTCTAATCTGTCAGTTCTGATGGATATTTTTTAGACCAAAGGATATACAACATGAAAAAATTATTGATTGCTGCGATGATGGTGGCTGGTTTGGCTGCTTGTTCTCAAGAGGCGAAACAGGAAACTCAAGAAGCGGCTTCTGCCGTTGCTTCTGATGTGAACGCTGCTGCTGAACACGCGGCTTCTGCTGCTGATGCTGCTGCTTCCGAAGCTAAAGGCGCTGCTGAACAAGCTGTTTCTGACGCTAAAGAAGCCGGTGCCGATGCGAAGGAAACTGCGGAGAAAGCAATTTCCGATGCTAAAGAAACTACCGGTAAAGCCATCGATGGTGCTAAAGAAGCCAGCGACAAAGCTTTGGACGATGCAAAAGCTGCTGTGGGCGAAGCTAAAGACGCTGCCAAAGATGCGGCTAAAGATGCTTTGGGTAAAGCTGCCGATGCAACTCAAGAAGCTGCCGACAAATTGAAAGATGCTGCTAAATAAGCCGGTGTCCGATATTTGAAAAGGCCGTCTGAAAAAATGTTTTTCAGACGGCCTTTTTGTATCGGCGGATTATTTTTTTTCTTGCTGACGCGTGTACACCAAAGAAGTCAGGATGGATGCGCCCAGTGCGCCGAAGACGACGGACAGGGAAATGGAAATCGGAATATGTACCCAGTGCATAATCAGCATCTTGATACCGATAAAGCTCAATACGAAGGCCAAGCCGTATTTGAGGAAGATAAAGCGTTCGGCAAAATCCGCCAGCAAAAAGTACATGGCACGCAGGCCTAAGATGGCAAAAATGTTGGAGGTAAGGACGATGAACGGGTCGGTGGTGACGGCAAAAATAGCAGGAATGCTGTCCACGGCAAAGATGACGTCGCTCAATTCGATCATAATCAATACCAGTAAAAGCGGCGTAGCGATGCGTTTGCCGTTTTCAATGGTAAAGAATTTTTCACCGTCAAACTGTAGGCTGGTCGGGATGACTTTTTTGAGCAGGGTCAGGATCTTATTTTGGGAAAGGTCTTCTTCAGCTTCGGCTTCGGGCTTCATCATGTGAATGCCGGTGTATAAGAGGAAGGCGCCGAAGAGGTAGAGAATCCATTCAAATTGTTGTACCAAGGCTGCGCCGATGAAGATCATGATGGCGCGTAGGACGATGGCGCCGAATACGCCATAGAGTAAGACGCGGTGTTGGAATTTGGGTTCGACTTTGAAATAGCCGAAAATCATCAGGAAAACGAAGATGTTGTCGACGGCAAGGGATTTTTCGAGCACATAGCCGGTGAAGAATTCGAGGACTTTTTCTTTGGCGACAACGACCCCGTAAGCCGGGTTGCCCGCCAGTTCGAAATAGAGCCAGCCGGCAAACGCGCAGGATACGGCCACCCAAATGCCGCTCCAAGCGAGGGCTTCTTTAATGCTGACTTTGTGGGCACCGTTTTTTTTCAGCGACACCATATCGATGGCGATCATAATTAAGACGGCAATAAAGAAGATGCCGTAAAACATCGGCGAGCCGACGGACGGGTATTGGGTCATAAACAATCCTTGTGTGTGGGGTATGGGTAAGGTTTACCAAGACAGGTAGAACATTGCTTTGGCAAAAAAGACGATAAACAGCATATGGCTGAATACGACGGCGTGTATGTATTTCGACCAGCCGACGGTAAGGGTGTGCCGTGCCATTTTGACGACGGCGATGGCAAAATGTACCAAAACGCTTACTGCCAACAGGATTTTGATGCTCAGCATGATGCCGAAGGAGCTGTCGAATGGGTGGTGCAGTATCGGCAGGTAGCGGTTGTACACCATCACGATGCCGCTGATGAACAGGGTAATGACGACAGGCGGCATCACGCGGACGGCACGATAGGACATGGCACGTTCGACTTCACGGCGCGATTCGCGCGAAACGCGGCCGGTGTGTAAAACGGAGAGGACCAGCATTTCGAAAAATACGCCGCCGACAAAGGCAATCGCGCAATAAACGTGGATGATGTGTGCCAGTGCGTAGATACTCATGACGGGTGTTTCCGGTAATTCAGACAAGTCGTCATTGTATCACTACCGAATGCGGTTGATGTATGCGCAATTTTATGCCAAGTATATTAAAATTTATAAATATTCTTTTGGAATTGCCGTTTGTTTTTGTATTTAACCGCTCATCAAGAGCGTTATCTTAGTTTAATCTGTCTTTACTTATCAGAAAATATATTAATGAAAGGTTGTGCCATACTGTTTCATATACAGCTTAACCCCTGATGGAGAATCAAACCATGAAGAAAACTTTTGCAAAAACTGTGACCTTGATCATGTTGGCCGCTTCTTTGGGTGCATGTGCCAATATGACTCAAACCCAACGCAACACTGCTGCTGGTGCGGTATTGGGCGGCGTGGCAGGTAATTTGATTGGTGGCGATACCGGCTCTACCTTGGGTGGCGCGGCTTTGGGTGGTGTTATCGGCAGTCAAGTTCATACCCGCTACTAATCCTTTATTTGGTTAAAAATAAAAAGGCCGTCTGAATGTTCAGACGGCCTTTTGTTTTACGGTTTATTCGTTGACGAACGTTACACCGGTCAGTTGCGATTGCAAAATAGCAGTGCGCAAGGCAGTCAGTGCTTTCGGACGGACAAAGTTGCGGCGATAAGCCAAAACGACACGGCGGTGCGGTGCAGTGCCTTCAAACGGGATAATGCTGAAAAGCATGTGGTCGTTTTCGGTCAAGGCGGTAGCCGGCATGACGCTGATGGCCAGGCCGCTGGCAACCATGTGGCGGATGGTGTTGATGGAGCTGCCTTGCAGGGTATTGGTCAAGCCCTGGATTTTTTGCTTGGAAGCCAATTCGGAACAGCTTGCCAACACTTGGTCGCGCATACAGTTGCCTTCGGATAGCAGTAACACTTGTTCTTCGCTCAAAAGCT
The DNA here is from genome assembly GCF_001814095.1 of Neisseria sp. HMSC068C12. Classification (NCBI taxonomy): domain Bacteria; kingdom Pseudomonadati; phylum Pseudomonadota; class Betaproteobacteria; order Neisseriales; family Neisseriaceae; genus Neisseria; species Neisseria sp. HMSC068C12. The sequence goes on from NZ_KV814783.1 coordinate 26,133, forward strand.
GAGGCGTAACGGCATCGAGTTCTTCAAAGTGATGGCCTTTGGGAACGATGACGAAGAAAGGTTCGTCATACAGGGGCTCGGTTACGATGCCCGGCTCTTGGAACGGTTCGGCAACGACGATTGCATCGACATCGCCGCGTTTGAGCGACTCGGTCAGGATGTGGGTATAGTTCTCTTCCAGCATCAGCGGCATTTTCGGCGCGGTTTCACGCAGCGCGGTAATGAGCTTGGGCAGAAGGTAGGGGGCAACGGTAAAAATCAGGCCGAGTTTGAACGCGCCTTCCAATTCGTTTTGCTCTTCATTGGCAAGGTGCTTGATGAGTTCGGCTTCTTCCAGAACCCGGCGGGCTTGGGCGACAATGCGCTCGCCCGCTTCGGTCGTGATGATGTCGTTGCTGCTACGGTCGAACAGGGATACCGACAGCTCTTCCTCCAGCTTTTTGATGGCGATGGAGAGGGTGGGCTGGCTGACAAAGCAGCGTCGTGCGGCACGTCCGAAGTGACGTTCTTGTGCGACGGCTACGATGTAACGCAATTCGGTCAAGGTCATGTGTTAAGCCTTTTTTTGTTCCGGCAGGGTGATGTTCAGCTCAAGAACGTCCAAGCCGTCTTGTTTCTCTTGGGAGATGCGGATGTCGTCCAATGATACGTTGACGTATTTGGACAGGACTTCCAGCAGCTCTTTGCGCAAGGTCGGCAGATAATCTGGAGCTTGGCCTTCTTGTGCGCGTTCTTGCGCGATGATGATTTGCAGGCGGTCGCGCGCGACGGTGGCGGTTTTCGGCTTTCTGCCGAACAGCATATCGAGCAGTGACATGTATTAACCTCCGAACAGTCGTTTTAAGAAACCTTTTTTCTCGGCTTCAAGGAAACGCATTTCGCGGTTTTCACCCAAGAGGCGGGCAATAACGTCTTTGTAGGCTTCGGCTGCGGCGGCATTGTCTTGGTGGATGACAGGTTCGCCGGCGTTGGAGGCCTGCAGTACGTTTTGTGATTCAGGAATCACACCGATCAACGGAATACGCAAGATGTCGCAGATATCTTGAACAGACAGCATTTCGCCCTTGGCCACGCGCTCAGGGGAGTAGCGGGTAATCAGCAGGTGCTCTTTAACTGTGCCGCCTTGTTCGGCTTTGCGGGATTTGCTTTGCAAAATGCCCAAGATGCGGTCGGAGTCGCGGACGCTGGATACTTCCGGATTGGTGGTGATGATGGCTTCGTCGGCAAAGTAGAGCGCCATCAGTGCGCCTTGTTCGATACCAGCAGGGGAGTCGCAGATAATGAACTCGAAGCCCATTTTTTTGCTGGACAGCTCTTTCATCACTTTGTCGACGCCGTCGCGGGTCAACGCGTCTTTGTCGCGGGTTTGCGAGGCGGGCAGGATGTAGAGGTTTTCGCAGTTTTTGTCTTTAATCAGGGCTTGGTTGAGTGTGGCTTCGCCTTGGATGACGTTGATGAGGTCATACACGACGCGGCGTTCGCAACCCATAATCAGGTCGAGGTTGCGCAAACCGACGTCGAAGTCGATTACGGCGGTTTTGTGGCCGCGCAGGGCCAGGCCGGTTGCGATGCTGGCGCTGGTAGTGGTCTTGCCTACGCCGCCTTTACCTGAAGTTACTACGATGATTTTGGACACGATATTTCCTTTTTAAGTACTGATGTTTATTCGGCGTCGATTGCGCTGATAACCAGTCGGTTGTCTTGCAATGATACTTGTACGGGTTTTTTGTGCAGATGCTCGGGCAGGTCTTGCTCGAAGTTGCGGTAGATGCCGGCAACGGAGACTAACTCGGCCTGCATGGAATGGATGAAGATGCGCGCGTTGGTGTTGCCTTTCGCACCGGCCAACGCCCTGCCGCGCATGGGGGCGTAAATATGGATGTTGCCGTCGGCGATAAGTTCTGCACCTTGGCTGACGATGCCGGTAACGATGAGGTCGCCGTTTTCAGCGTACACCTGCTGGCCGGTACGCACGGGCGTGCTGACCAATACGGTCGGATTGTTGATGACGGTGGCCTGTACGTCTTGCGGCTGCGGTGCTTGGCGCGGGGTGGGCGCTGCCTGTGTGTCGGCTGCCTGGGTGGCGTTGCCTTGTTTGAATACCAAGTGGTAACGCGCCGCCGCCGCTGCCCATGTGTCGCTGGTGTGGTGCAGCCCTAAAATTTGCATGCCGTAACGGGCAAACAGGGAAATCATGCCGCCCAAATCGATGGATTCGGGATGGTCGAAATCTTGTACGTCTAAAATGAAGGGAACGAATTCGTCTTGGGATTGGCCTGCCAGTTGGCGCAGGAATTCTTCCAATTCGGTTAGATCTGCGGTGTGCAGATGGATGGATAAGACGTCCAAACGTGACGTTTTTATGTCGAATGCGGGTTTCATTGTAATGAAATAATAAAATTTTTTAATGACGTAAGTTTACCGTGTAAATCTTGGCTATTCAATCTGTTTGGCCGTCTGAAACCAAAATATTTTGTTTGAACGTTTTTCAGCTGTATTTAGTGTGGTTTTTTGGTGTGAACGTAGGTTTCAGACGGCCTTGGGAAAGGGGTAGCCGTGTGTGTCGATGTCGTCGGCGGCGGCCCACGGCGTGTGGATGAGGGTGGAGGGCAGGTGCGCCAATTCGGGGAGGTAACTGCGGATGTAGCTGCCGTCGGGGTCGATTTGATGTGAACGGTGGGCATAGCGGACGGTGGCCGTGTCTTGTGCGGCAAGGTGCCAGTTAGCTTGGTTGAGCGCGGGGTCGGTGCCGGTTTGGACGGAGGTTGTCCACGCGATGCCTTGGTTAGGGTCAAAGTTGAGGGCATGGCAGAAATAGTGGGCGCACAGCTGCTGGAGAACGGGGTGTAAGTGGCCGGTGGCTTCGAGGCCGCGGATGGAGGCGTCGATGATGGGCACGCCGGTTTGGCCGTGTCGCCAGTATTCGCATATCGGAGCGGCATCGGTTGTTTCGGGCAGGCGGCGGTGGTAGGCGAGCTGGTAGCAGTAGTCGCGGAAAATAAGCTTGTCCAGCCACTCGAAATGTCGGTTTGCCAAGCCTTCGGCGGCCAGCAGGCGCGGTGAAATGCAGCCTGCGGACAGGTAGGCATTGAGGAGGCTGGTGTTTTTTCGTGCCGGAAAATTTTGGGTAATCGGGTAGTGAACCAAATTCTGTTTGAACGCGTGCCATTGCGTTAAGGCCGCGGTTTCGCCACCCTGTTGATAGGCAGGCAATACTGCGCCGGTATGGGCTGGAAACAGTGGAACGTTTTGTCCGGTTTGAACAGGCAATTCGGTTTCAGACGGCCTTTGTCCTGAATAAGCCTGCAACCATGCTTGTTTATAGGCGGCAAAATCGGTGTAGGGCAGGCCGTTGGCATCCATGAGGGGGGATTTGGCCAAAATGCCGCGGTCGTTGGCGTGTTGCAGGGCAATGCCTGCTCGGTCGAAATTGTGCCAGAGGTGGTTGTCTTGACGGATTTCGGCTTCGGTGTAGGCTTCGTCTGTGATGACGGTATGGGCATTGAGCGCAGCAGCCAAGGGGAGGAGGTCTTCGTCGGAGGCAACGACATATAAAGGAATATGGTGTGCCGCCAGACGGGTATGCAGCTCTTGCGCGGCTTGATAGTGGAACAGGCTTTGACGCGGATTGTGGTTTTCAGACGGCCTTTGGCTGACCCAGACGCAGGTGATGGGCAAACCGCTTGCAACGGCGGCATTAAGCGCGGCATTGTCGTGCAGGCGGAGGTTGCGGCGGAACCAGACAAGGACGTGGGCAGATTTCATGAGCATGTTCCGACGAAAAAGGGGAAACCATTTTATCAGAATCGGCCTCATGTATCAGGCTGTCTGAAAAATCTTTTGGTTTGATTTCGCTATATAATTTTGGTTTTAGCGACGAGGTGGCAACCATGACCGAGCAAACCGTTTTGGCACTCATTACCTGCCAAACCTATCCCGAACCATCGGACAACCTGAAAACATTGGCGGCATGCTTGGAAAGCATGGGCGTGAAAACCGTATTTGATGCGTGGCAAAACCATCCGTCCGCACCGTTTTTACTGCCTTTGTGCGCATGGGATTATGCCGCCGAACCCGAAGTCTTCCGCCAATGGCTGGAGCATGCCGAGCAGGCGGGGCAGCGTTTTATCAATCCGCCCGAGCTGATGGCTTGGAATATGGAAAAGACTTATTTGTGCGATTTGGCAGAACGCGGTGCGCAAGTGATTCCCAGCGTGTTCGTTCCGCCGCAAAAAGCCGAATTGGCCGACATCCTGAACCGACAAGGTTGGATGGAAGCAGTCATCAAGCCGGCATTTGGGCAGAGCGGCAAAGGCGTGGTTAAAGTTTGTGCGGACGCATTGGACGTGAACATGGCGGATTATCCGCAAGGTATGATTGTTCAACCGTATATCCGCGAAATCGAAACAGCGGGTGAAACCTCGCTGGTGTTTTTCAACGGCATACTCAGCCATGCCGTGCGCCGTCAGCCGCCGCAAGGCGAATGGCGCGCCAACTCGGCCTATGGCGTGTCGGTGTTCGGTATTGAGCCGCCCGAGTTTGCCGTCCGTGCCGCGCAAGACGTACTGGCCGCTTTGCCGCAAATTCCGGTTTACGCTCGGGTGGACGGTACATTGGTCGGCGACACCTTCCTGCTCAATGAATTGGAACTCATCGAGCCCGCCCTGTATTTGCACACCAGCGAAGGCGCAACGGAACGCTTTGCCCGATTGTTGGCGCAGTTGCTTGGGTAACATTCATCAACCTGACTTTATCAATATAAATAGCAAGCCTCAGGCCGTCTGAAAACCATCTTTCGGACGGCCTGAAGCTTTTTAAAACAAGATTTGCGTGTTTGTATTTTTCAATAATGTGCCATTTGTCGATTGTGTCATTTTAATTGTTGCAGTCTTAATTGATGGTTGATTAACTTTCATTTGGCATTTTCTCTCGGCCGCAGCCTTTATTTTTAGCGGATTGTAAACAATCTGGCCGGTCTAAATAGATATCTTTTTAGGGTAAAACCTCAAAAATCTTTTTAAAAAGAAAGATATTGTCTTATTGAATATTCTGTGCTGAAATTACATGACACTACAAAAAGTAGTGCATAAAAAAATAAAACAGACAAAGGAGAAAGCCATGCAATTGTTTTTAGACAATCTTAAAGCCTTTTTCGAAACCATCAGCGGCTGGGTCTGGGGACCTATTATGTTGATGCTGCTGGTTGGTACGGGCATTTTGCTGACCGTTTTGCTGAAAGGCTTGCAGTTCACCATGTTGGGTTATGCTCTGAAACAGGCGTTTGTGCCGTCAAAGAAGCATGAAAACGGCGAAGACCACGAAGGCGATATTTCCCATTTTGCGGCGTTGATGACCGCGCTGTCTGCCACCATCGGTACGGGTAACATTGCCGGTGTGGCGACTGCGGTGGTAACCGGCGGCCCGGGCGCGGTATTTTGGATGTGGATGACCGCCATTTTCGGTATGGCCACCAAATACGGCGAGGGCGTGTTGGCGGTGAAATACCGCGTCACCAATTCCAAAGGCGAAATGTCCGGCGGCCCGATGTATTACATCGAAAAAGGCTTGGGCAAAAACTGGAAATGGATGGCCGTCGCATTTGCGCTGTTCGGCACATTTGCTTCCTTCGGTATCGGCAGCTCGGTGCAGTCCAACTCGGTTGCGCAGGCAGTGCAAACCAGCTTCGGTGTCGAACCTGCCTACACAGGCGTGATATTGACCGTATTAACGGCCATTGTACTTTTGGGCGGCATTAAGGGCATCGCCAAAGCCGCGTCCTTTATCGTGCCTGCCATGGCAGTGTTTTATGTAGTAGGCGGTATTGCCATTATCGTGATTAATTCCGATGTATTGATGCCCGCCGTCAAACTGATTTTCTCCGATGCGTTTAGCGCGCAAGCCGTGGCAGGCGGCGCCATCGGTACGGTCATCCGCTACGGCGTGGCGCGCGGCGTGTTCTCCAACGAGGCAGGTATGGGTTCTGCGCCGATTGCCGCCGCCGCCGCGAAAACCGACCACCCCGTCCGCCAGGCTTTGGTTTCCATGACCGGTACTTTTTTGGATACCATCGTTGTCTGCTCGATTACCGGTATCGTGTTGGTCATGGGTCTGCTCGGCGCAGGTGGCGAGTTTGTCAAACCTGAATTGAGCGGCGCGGCGCTGACAACCGTCACTTTCCAAAAAATGCTGCCCGGTATCGGCGGCTGGATTGTCACCATCGGCCTGATTTTCTTTGCCTACTCAACCATTCTCGGCTGGTGTTATTACGGCGAGAAATGCGCGGTTTACGTCTTCGGCGAGAAGTTTGCCGGTTTGTACCGCGTTGGTTATGTTTCTTCAGTTATGCTGGGAACCGTGTTGAGCCTTGATTTGGTGTGGCTGGCTTCGGATACATTCAACGGCTTGATGGCATTGCCCAACCTGATTGCGCTTTTGTTGATGGCGAAAGTCATCGTCAATGAAACGCGTGACTTCAAACAAAAAATCAAAAACGGCGAATTGCCGCATTAATGTCCAAGGCCGTCTGAACCTGAACATTCAGACGGCCCGATGGATATTAAGTTTGTTTTGAAAAAAGTCAGAGGAGGAGAAAAATGAAAGTGCTTGTTTTAGGTGCTGGTGTTGCCGGCGTATCTTCCGCGTGGTATCTGGCAGAGGCAGGGCATGAAGTAACGGTCATCGACCGCGCCGAGGGCGTGGCGATGGAAACCAGTTTTGCCAATGCAGGCCAGCTTTCTTACGGCTATACCACGCCTTGGGCTGCACCCGGTATCCCGACCAAAGCACTGAAATGGCTGTTTAAAAGCCATCCGCCTTTGCTGTTTCGCCCTGACGGCAGCCTGTATCAAATCGAATGGCTGTGGCAAATGCTGCAAAACTGCACGTCAGCGCGCTATCAAATCAATAAAGAGCGCATGGTCAGGATTTCTGAATACAGCCGAGAAATGTTCCGCCGTTTTGAAGCGCAAACCGGCATGAATTTTGAAGGGCGCAAAAAAGGGACGTTGCAGATTTTCCGCCAAGCCAAAGAAGTTGAAGCGGCAGAACAAGACATTGCCGTTTTGGAACGCTACGGCGTGCCGTACCGCCGTCTGAAACCCGAAGAATGCGCAGAGTTTGAGCCTGCGCTGGCACGCGTTACCGCCAAAATTGCCGGTGGCCTGCACCTGCCCGCAGACGCGACCGGCGACTGCCACCTCTTCACTGAAAACCTATACAAATTGTGTCAGGAAAAGGGAGTACAGTTTCATTTCAACCGAACCATCCGCCGCATCGAACAGGGCGGCCAGCGCATCAGCGCAGTGGAAACCGAAACAGAACGGTTTGAAGCAGATGCCTTCGTCTGTGCGCTCGGCTGCTTCAGCAGGACGGTTTTGGCGCAGTTGGACCTCGATCTGCTCATTTACCCCGTCAAAGGCTATTCCTTGACCCTGCCTGTCACAAACTCAGACGGCGCGCCAGTGTCCACCGTTTTGGATGAAAGCTACAAAGTCGCCATCACGCGCTTTGACAACAGAATCCGCGTCGGCGGCATGGCGGAATTATCGGGCTACGAAATCAAACTGCCCGAAAAACGCCGCGAAACCCTGGCTTTGGTCGTCAACGATTTGTTCCCCGAAGGCGGCGACTTGAATCAGGCATTGTTCTGGAGCGGTCTCAGACCAATGACGCCCGACAGCACGCCGTTAATCGGGCGCACCCGCTTTGACAACCTGTTCCTAAATACAGGCCACGGCACTTTGGGCTGGACCATGTCGCTGGGTTCGGCAAAATTAACCGCCGATATCGTGAGCGGTAAAGACACCGAAATCCGCAGCGATGATTTGAGCCTGTCGCGCTATCAGGCTTAAGCTGGAAAGCGATAAGGTTTAGTGACATTTCAAACTTAAAGGCCGTCTGAAAATTATTTTTCAGACGGCCTTTTGTTTCAAAATCTGTGTACCTAATCAATAAAATAAATAATAACTATTATCATATGCATTAAAAAGTGTTAGTCTGAACCTGTCCCAGCTTTTAGCGCAGGTTTTCTCATGCCCGATTTTTCGATGTCCAATTTGGCCGTTGCCTTTTCCATCACGCTGGCCGCTGGTTTGTTTACCGTATTAGGCAGCGGCTTGGTGATGTTTTCCAAAACGCCCAATCCGCGCGTGTTGTCGTTTGGTTTGGCATTTGCCGGCGGTGCGATGGTATATGTTTCCCTGACGGAAATTTTCAGTAAATCCAGCGAGGCATTCGCTGAAATTTATGATAAAGACCACGCGTTTGCGGCGGCGACCATGGCATTTTTGGCTGGGATGGGCGGCATTGCGCTGATCGACCGCCTGGTGCCGAACCCGCATGAAACCTTAGATGCGCAAGACCCGTCGTTTCAAGAAAGTAAACGCCGCCATATCGCACGAGTCGGTATGATGGCGGCGTTTGCGATTACGGCGCACAATTTCCCCGAAGGTTTGGCGACGTTTTTTGCCACCTTGGAAAATCCGGCGGTCGGGATGCCTTTGGCCTTGGCGATTGCCATCCATAATATTCCGGAGGGCATTTCCATCGCCGCGCCGGTTTATTTTGCCACCCGCAGCCGTAAGAAAACGGTATGGGCGTGTCTGCTATCCGGCTTGGCCGAGCCTTTGGGGGCGGCTTTGGGCTATTTGGTTTTGCAGCCGTTTTTATCGCCTGCCGTGTTTGGTTCGGTGTTCGGCGTGATAGCCGGTGTGATGGTGTTTTTGGCGTTGGACGAGTTGTTGCCGGCCGCCAAACGCTATTCAGACGGCCATGAAACCGTTTACGGCCTGACAACGGGCATGGCAGTGATTGCCGTCAGCCTGGTATTGTTCCATTTTTAAAACCCGTATGCCAAAGGCCGTCTGAAATGATTCAGACGGCCTTTTTGCGTTATAATCCGCACATCAAAAATAACCTTAATTTCACAAAGTTCCATCATGTTAGACAAATACAATCCAGCCGAAATCGAATCCAAACATTATCAAAACTGGGAAAAGCAGGGCTATTTCCAGCCTGATATGGATTTGACCAAACCGTCTTTCTCCATCCAACTGCCGCCGCCCAATGTAACCGGCACGCTGCACATGGGCCATGCCTTCAACCAAACCATTATGGACGGCCTGACCCGCTATTACCGCATGAAAGGCTGCAACACCGCCTGGATTCCGGGCACCGACCACGCGGGCATCGCCACGCAAATCGTGGTCGAGCGTCAGCTTGCCGCACAAAACGTATCCCGTCATGACTTGGGCCGCGAAAAATTCTTGGAAAAAGTGTGGGAATGGAAAGAAGTTTCCGGCGGCACGATTACGCAGCAGATGCGCCGCGTGGGTTGCTCTGCCGACTGGACGCGCGAGTATTTCACGATGGACGACGTGCGCGCCGAAACCGTGACCGAAGTGTTCGTGCGCCTTTTTGAACAAGGCTTGATTTACCGCGGCAAACGCTTGGTGAACTGGGATCCAGTATTGGGTACCGCAGTGTCGGATTTGGAAGTGGAAAGCGTGGAAGAACAAGGCTCTATGTGGCACATCCGCTATCCGCTGGCCGACAATCCTGCCGAAGCCGTTATCGTGGCGACTACCCGTCCCGAAACGTTGCTGGGCGACGTGGCCGTTGCCGTCAACCCTGAAGACGAACGTTATACCCACTTAATCGGCAAGGAATTAATCCTGCCACTGACCGGCCGCACCATCCCCGTGATTGCTGACGAATACGTTGAAAAAGATTTTGGCACCGGCTGCGTGAAAATCACGCCTGCGCACGACTTCAACGACTATGAAGTCGGCAAACGCCACGACACGCGCCTGATTAATGTGTTCGACTTGGAAGCCAAAGTGCTGGCAAACGCCGAAGTGTTCAACTTCAAAGGCGAAGCGCAACAAGGCTTTGCCCTGCCTGAAAAATACGCAGGCTTGGACCGCTTTGCCGCGCGCAAACAAATGGTTGCCGATTTGCAAGAACAAGGCTTCTTGGTCGAAATCAAACCGCACACGCTGATGACGCCGAAAGGCGACCGTACCGGTTCAGTGATTGAGCCGATGCTGACCAGCCAATGGTTTGTCGCCATGTCCGCCACGCCAAACGGCGGCGAGCCTGACAGCGAATTCAAAGGCTTAAGCCTTGCCGACAAAGCCAAAAAAGCCGTCGACAGCGGCGCAGTGCGCTTTATCCCTGAAAACTGGGTCAACACCTACAACCAATGGATGAACAACATCCAAGACTGGTGTATCTCGCGCCAACTGTGGTGGGGCCATCAAATCCCTGCGTGGTATGACAACGAAGGCAATGTGTACGTTGCCCGCAATCAGGAAGAAGCCGAAAAACAAGCCGGCAAAACCGGTTTGATCCGCGAAGAAGACGTATTGGATACATGGTTCTCCTCCGCGCTCGTGCCGTTCTCCACATTGGGCTGGCCGTCTGAAACCGACGAACTCAAAGCCTTCCTGCCGTCCAACGTCTTGGTCACCGGCTACGAAATCATCTTCTTCTGGGTGGCGCGCATGATTATGATGACCACCCACTTCACCGGTAAAGTACCGTTTAAAGACGTGTACATCCACGGCATCGTGCGCGACCATGAAGGCAAAAAAATGTCCAAATCCGAAGGCAACGTCATCGACCCTGTGGATTTGATTGACGGCATCGACTTGGAAAAACTGCTGGTGAAACGTACCACCGGCCTGCGCAAACCCGAAACCGCGCCGAAAGTGGAAGAAGCAACCAAAAAACTCTTCCCCGAAGGCATTCCGAGCATGGGTGCGGACGCATTGCGCTTCACCATGGCGAGCTACGCCAGCCTCGGCCGCAGCGTCAACTTCGACTTCAAACGTGCCGAAGGCTACCGCAACTTCTGCAATAAATTGTGGAACGCCACCAACTTCGTGTTGATGAACACCGAAGACAAAGACTGCGGCCAAGACGAAATGCAGCCGTTGGCGTTTACCTTTGCCGACCAATGGATTATCGGCAAACTGCAACAAGCCGAAGCCGCCGTTGCCGAAGCCTTTGAAACCTACCGCTTCGACCTTGCCGCGCAAACGCTGTACGAATTTGTGTGGAACGAATATTGCGACTGGTACATCGAGCTGGCAAAAGTGCAAATCCAAACCGGCTGCCCGACAACCCAGCGCACCACACGCCGCACCCTCGTGCGCGTACTCGAAACCATCCTGCGCCTGCTGCACCCAATCATGCCGTTCATTACCGAAGAGCTGTGGCAGGTCGTTGCGCCTCTGGCGAATGCCAAAACCGCCGACAGCATTATGTTGGCCGCTTATCCCAAAGCCGACCCGGAAAAAATCGTGCAGGCTGCTTTTGACCAAATGGCGCAACTGCAAGACCTGATTGGCGCCGTGCGCAACCTGCGTGGCGAAATGGGCATTGCCCCGAACGTGAAAGCGCCGCTGTTTGTGGAAGGCAGTGTGCCTGAAGCGCTGCTGAAATACCTGCCCGCCCTCACGCGCCTGACCGAAGCCAAAACAGTGGACAGGCTGCCCGAAAGCGAAGACGCACCTAGCGCCGTCTGCAATTGCGCGCGCCTGATGCTGAAAGTCGAAATCGATAAAGCCGCCGAAACCGCCCGTTTGAGCAAAGAAGCCGAGAAGCTGCAAAAAGCCTTGGACAAACTCAATGCCAAACTCTCCAAACCCGGCTACACCGAAAAAGCCCCCGTGCATCTGGTGGAAAAAGACAAAGCCGATTTGGCGGAGTTGGAAGACAAAATGGCGAAAGTTCAAACTCAGTTGGCGAAGTTGAAAGACTGATTTTGATTGAATAGACAAGGCCGTCTGAAAAATGTTTTTTCAGACGGCCTCTTTAAAAAAAGGAAATAGATGAAACTCTTTATTCTGCCGGTGCTTTTATCCGCAACAACTGCTCTGGCTTCTCCAATTGTCGGTACATGGCATTGCGTTGGCTCTGATGAAAACATTCAGAGTGATACAAAAGTCGAATATCTTCAGGACGACAGTTTCCGTGGCGACGCTAAGCTCAAAGTGGACGATGACGGCAATGTTTTGGCATACCATGTTGTTGGTGGGGGTAAATGGCGTTTTGCGAACAATGCCTTAACTCAAAGCCAAATCAAGTACAGTGAAGTTTCACGACTCCACAGCCCTGAAACATTGGCATGGTTGGAAGAATCAGAAGACGGCCAATTCTTGGAAAGTATGATATACACCGGATTGGTCGCGCAGATGGACAAGCCCGGTGAAGACGAGGTTTATCAACTGGATAAAACAGGCAAATTGGTGTTTGAAGACGGGACTGCCCGTGAGGTATGTACGAAAGTGAAGTAAAAAGCGACCATAGGTCAGATAGGTTTGTTTGATTGATGGCTAGATAACAAAGGCTGTCTGAAACTTAATTTTCAGACGGCCTTTTTCTTTTTCTTAATCCATCAAATTCAATCAAACCAAACGATCTGACTTTCATCCACGCTGATGCGGATTTCCTGTCCGGTTTGCGGTTTGTCCGTATCGTGGTCAGCGTGGGGATACCAAATCAAATCGCCGTATTGCGGATGGGCGAGGGTGAGGCGTGTGCCTTCGGCGAGGGGAACGGCTTCGCTGATGCGGACGGCCGTGCCGTCTGGGTCGAATCGAATGGCGTGTTGGGGAATGTAGCGTGTGTCGCCGGTGTTGGCCAAACCGAGCAGTAGGGCGGCTTGGGCGTTGACGGGGCGGTGGATAAGGGTTTCCGGCGTGCCGTGTTGGAGGATGCGGCCTTCGTGCATGATGGCGATGGTGTCGGCCATGGTGCAGGCTTCCTCGGCGGAGTGGGTCACGAGGATGGCGGGGATGTTTTGACTGCGGATGCGTTCGGCGGTCAGGGTGCGCAGGTGGCGGCGCAGGTGGGTGTCGAGGCTGGAGAAGGCTTCGTCCAAGAGCAACAGCGACGGGCGCGTGATGAGGGCGCGTGCGAGGGCGAGGCGTTGCTGTTCGCCGCCGGAGAGGCTTTCGGGTTTGCGTTGCGCTTCGTGTTCCAAACCGATGTCGCGCAAGGCCTGCATGGATTGTTCTTCGATTTCGGCTTTGGGCAGGCGGCGCATTTTGAGGCCGAAACCGACGTTGTCGAGGGCGGTTAAATGCGGCAAAAGGGCGTAGTCTTGAAACATCAGCGAGATATTGCGCTTTTCAGACGGCATGTCGGTGATGTTGTCGCCGTTGAGCCAGACTTCGCCGCTGTCGGGACGCACCAGGCCGACGATGGTTTTGAGCAGGGTGGATTTGCCGCAGCCGGAGCGGCCGAGTACGGCGAGGATTTCGCCTGCTTCGACGTTTAGATTAATGTCTTGGGCAACGGTTTTGCTGCCGAAGCGTTTGTTGATGTTTTTGAGTTGTAACATGGTTTCAGACGGCCTTTAAAAATGGGGTCGGCAACGGATGCTGTCGAGCCATGCGGACAGCAGATGTTTGGGGTCGATCAGGCCGTATCGACGGCAGGCTTCGATTGTGACCAACTGGGCATCGTGCATCATGTGTCCGCCCAACATGGCATCAAGCAGGGTGGGGATGTCCATCAGTTCAAAACCGGCGACTTCGCCGTCTTGGTTGGCGGGTTGGAAGCCTTCGGGCAGGACGATGTCGAAGATATACAGGATTTCGTTGTGGACACCGCGGTTAACGGGGCGCAAACTATATATTTGGGCAGTCGGTCGGATATGAGGTGTTAATGAAGCGGGAATGCCTGCTTCTTCTTCGCCCTCGCGGCAGACGGCTTCAGACGGCCTCTCGCCGCTGCTGATGCCGCCGCCGGTCAGATTGTCGAGTTTGTTTGGATCGACGGCTTTGTGCGGACTGCGGCGGCCTATCCAAAAGCGCAAACCGTCTTCTGTTTCGACCAATCCGTTCAAATGCACTGCCTGACTCATCAGGCCGAACGGACGGAAGGCTGCGCGTTCGAGTGCGCATAAAGGCTTGCCCGACTGGTCGCAGATGTCGAACTTTTCACCGCGCCAACCTTTGAGCCAACCGCACTCGCGCCATTGTTGCGCCAGCGTTTGTAAACTGTCGCCCATCTGAGCCCAGCTGTCTGTTTCCAAATTCAGGCCGTCTGAAAGGGTTGACTGCCTGCCTGTCCAATCTTGCCCGAGGCGTTCGCGCCATAATGGGTTCAGACGGCCTAAAGGCAGGCCGTTGAGATACAGAATGCACCAATCGTCGGATGCGCCATAGCTGGTTTGCGCCCAATCCCACAATGCGTCGTGGACATCGGACGCGAATACCTGTTCAAAACGGAAAGACTGAGACATGGCGCATCCTCCAAAAGAACTAAAGATACGTCGATTTTAGCCGTTTATGGCGAATTTGCAAAACAACCGCACTACCCGAAAACCGCTATAATAGAGTAAACCATCCGAAACGAGCACATCATGAGCGAATTGAGCGAAATCCTCGCCTATAACCAACATTTCGTCGAAACGGGCGAATACGAAAAATACTTTACCAACAAATACCCCGGCCGCGAGCTGGCCATCCTCTCCTGCATGGACGCGCGCATTATCGAATTGCTGCCCAACGCGTTGGGTTTGAAAAACGGCGATGCCAAGCTCATCAAAAACGCCGGCGCGCTGGTGACCCACCCTTGGGGTTCGGTGATGCGCAGTTTGTTGGTGGCCGTATTTGAACTTAAAGTCAAAGAAATCATGGTCATTGCCCACCACGATTGCGGTATGCGCGGATTGCACGCCGAAGAGTTCCTCCAACGCGTACACGACAGCAATATCCCCGACGACCGCATCGAAACCCTGCGCAATGCCGGTATCGATTTGGACGGCTGGCTGACCGGTTTTGACGATGTCGAAGACAGCGTGCGCCATACCGTCGAGCTGATTCGCAAACATCCGCTGATGCCCGACAACATCGCCATCCATGGCCTAGTCATTCACCCGACCACAGGCAAGCTCAACCTGATTGTTGACGGCAGTCTGCCTGCTTCAGACGGCCAAAACATCTAACGCAGACATCACCACGAAATGAAAAACATCGGATTATTCGGCGGCACGTTTGACCCCATTCACAACGGCCACCTCCACATCGCCCGCGCCTTCGCCGACGAAATCGGTTTGGATCTCGTCGTCTTCCTGCCGGCAGGCGACCCGTACCACAAAGACAGCACGCGCACGCCGGCACAAGAGCGCCTCAATATGGTTGAACTCGCCATCGCCGACGAGCCGAAATTCGCCGCCAGCGACTGTGATATCGTCCGCGACGGCGCAACTTATACGTTTGACACCGTCCAAATCTTCCGCCAGCAGTTTCCCAGCGCGCAACTGTGGTGGCTGATGGGCAGCGACAGCCTGATGCAGCTGCACACATGGAAAAAATGGCAAACCCTCGTGCGCCAGACCCATATCGCCATCGCCATGCGACAAGGCGACAACCTCAACAAAACCCCGCGCGAATTGCACGCATGGCTCGGCGAAGCACTGCAAAACGGCAGCGTCCGCATCCTCAACGCGCCGCTGCACAACACCAGCTCCACCCAAATCCGTGCCAATCTTGCCAAAACGCACCATTCAGACGGCCTGCCGCAACCGGTCGCCCAATACATCCGCCAACACAAACTCTATGAAAAATAGCGTTTATTCAGGCAGATAAGCTATAATGCCGTCTGAAAACATTTCAATTAGGAAAATAATGAACGAACAAGAATTGCAAGACCTGCAAAAAATGGTCGAAGTGGCCGTAAACGCCCTCGAAGACATCAAAGCCAAAGACATCTCTGTTTTGGAAACCCAAGACAAAACCTCCCTGTTCGCCCGCATGATTATTGCCAGCGGCGACAGCACACGCCAAGTTAAAGCACTGGCCAACAACGTTGCCGTCGATTTGAAAGAAGCTGGTTTCGAAATCCTCAGCACCGAAGGCGACAGCGGCGAATGGACGCTCGTCGACGCAGGCGACCTCGTTGTCCACGTCATGCTCCCTGCCGTGCGCGACTTCTACGACATCGACACCTTGTGGGGCGGAGAAAAACCGAGTTTCCACGCCGGTATGCAAAAACCTTGGCACGCTGCCGACTAAAACGGTTTATCCATACAAAGGCCGTCTGAAACTTGAAAGCAAGCAAGTTTCAGACGGCCTTTTGCTATAATTCCATTCTTTTCACATTATTTAATTCATTGCACCATCATGCCGCATCCCGATTTCGCCCAAACCCTCTCCAAAGACCGCCATTTCCTGCAATCCGCCTTTAAAAACCCAAAAAAATACGGCGGCTTGGCCAAGGTTGAAGAAAAATACAAAAAATCGCACGACCTCTATCTGCAACGCCTGTCCAAACTGCCCAAGCCCGAATTCGACAACACGCTGCCCGTTCACGAAAAACTTGACGAAATCAAAAAAGCCATTGCCGAGAATCAGGTAACGATTATTTGTGGCGAAACCGGTTCGGGCAAAACCACGCAGCTGCCCAAGATTTGTTTGGAACTCGGGCGCGGGGCGGCGGGGCTGATCGGGCATACCCAGCCGCGCCGTTTGGCCGCGCGCTCGGTGGCAGAGCGGATTGCCGAAGAGCTGAAATCGGAAATCGGCAGCGCGGTGGGCTATAAGGTGCGCTTTACCGACCACACCTCGCGCGATGCCTGCGTCAAGTTGATGACCGACGGCATCCTGCTGGCAGAAACCCAGACCGACCATTATCTCGCCGCATACGACACGATTATCATCGACGAAGCGCACGAACGCAGCCTGAACATCGACTTCCTCTTGGGCTATTTGAAACAGCTGCTGCCGCGCCGCCCTGATTTGAAAGTCATCATCACCTCGGCAACGATAGATGCAGAACGCTTCTCCCAACACTTCAACGGTGCCCCTGTTTTAGAAGTGAGCGGACGGACGTATCCCGTCGAAATCCTCTACCGACCGCTGACCAGCAAAGACGAAGACGACGCAGAAGTCGAGCTGACCGACGCAATTGTCGATGCGGCGGACGAATTAGCGCGACACGGCGAAGGCGATATTTTGGTGTTCCTACCGGGCGAACGCGAAATCCGCGAAGCCGCCGAAGCCCTGCGCAAATCCACACTGCGCCGCAACGACGAAATCCTACCCCTGTTCGCGCGCCTATCGCACGCCGAACAGCACAAAATCTTCCACCCCACAGGCGCGAAACGCCGCATCGTGTTAGCAACCAACGTCGCCGAAACCTCGCTCACCGTGCCGGGCATCAAATACGTCATCGACACCGGCCTCGCGCGCGTCAAACGCTATTCCGCACGGGCGAAAGTGGAGCAGCTTCATGTCGAAAAAATCTCCCAAGCCGCCGCGCGCCAACGCTCCGGCCGCTGCGGCCGCGTCTCCGCAGGCGTGTGTATCCGACTGTTTTCAGAAGAAGATTTCAACAGCCGCCCCGAATTCACCGACCCAGAAATCGTCCGCAGCAACCTCGCCGCCGTCATCCTGCGCATGGCATCACTGAACCTGGGCGACGTAGCGGCATTCCCATTTTTAGAAATGCCCGATTCGCGGTATATCAATGACGGTTTTCAGGTGTTGCTGGAGTTGGGTGCGGTGGAGTCCGTCTGAAAATAAAATCTTTCTTAATCAAATGGCAGGCCATGTTTCATTTTCAGACGGCCTAAATCATTGAGAAACTAAAAACTATCGAAAAGGGAATATTGGGTTTTAAAACTCAATCGGTAAATTTTTTATTGTGAAATATTAATGATGCAAAAATCTTTCTTCACGCTTGTTCTGTATTCGTCTTTACTGACTGCCAGCGAAATTGCCTATCGTTTTGTATTCGGGATTGAAACCCTGCCGGCTGCGAAAATTGCAGAAACGTTTGCACTGACATTTGTAATTGCTGCGCTGTATCTGTTTGCGCGTTATAAGGCTTCACGATTGCTGATTGCGTTGTTTTTTGCGCTCAGCATCATTGCCAACAATGTGCATTATGCGGTTTATCAAAGTTGGATGACAGGCATTAATTATTGGTTGATGCTGAAAGAGGTTACCGAAGTCGGCAGCGCGGGCGCGTCGATGTTGGATAAGTTGTGGCTGCCTGCGTTGTGGGGCGTGTTGGAGGTCGTGTTGTTTTGCAGCCTTGCCAAGTTCCGCCGTAAGACGCATTTTGCCGCCGATATATTGTTTATTGCGGCGATGTTATTGATTTTTGGACGTTCATTCAGTACGACGCAGGAACACGGTATTTCGCCCAAACCAACATACAGCCGCATCAAAGCCAATTATTTCAGCTTCGGCTATTTTGTCGGGCGCGTATTGCCGTATCAGTTGTTTGATTTAAGCAAAATCCCTGTGTTCAAACAGCCAGCGCCAAGCAAAACCGGACAAGGCAGTATTCAAAATATCATCCTGATTATGGGCGAGAGTGAAAGCGCGGCGCATTTGAAATTGTTTGGCTACGGCCGCGAAACTTCGCCGTTTTTAACCCAACTTTCGCAAGCCGACTTTAAGCCGATTGTGAAACAAAGCTATTCCGCCGCTTTGATGACGGCTATGTCCCTGCCCAGCTTTTTCAATGCGATACCGCATGCCAACGGCTATGAGCAAATCAGCAGCGGCGATACCAATATGTTCCGCCTCGCTAAAGAGCAGGGCTATGAAACGTATTTTTATAGCGCGCAGGCGGAAAACGAGATGGCAATTTTGAACTTAATCGGTAAGAAATGGATAGACCATCTGATTCAGCCGACGCAGCTTGGCTACGGCAACGGCGACAATATGCCCGATGAGAAACTGCTGCCGCTGTTTGACAAAATCAATTTGCAGCAGGGCAAGCATTTTATTGTGTTGCACCAACGCGGTTCGCACGTCCCATACGGCGCATTGTTGCAGCCTCAAGATAAAGTTTTCGGCGAAGCCAATATTGTGGATAAGTACGACAACACCATCCACAAAACCGACCAAATGATTCAAACCGTATTCGAGCAGCTGCAAAAGCAGCCTGACGGCAACTGGCTGTTTGCCTATACCTCCGATCATGGCCAGTATGTGCGCCAAGATACCTACAATCAAGGCACGGTGCAGCCCGACAGCTATCTCGTGCCGCTGGTGTTGTACAGCCCGGATAAGGCCGTGCAACAGGCTGCCAACCAGGCTTTTGCACCTTGCGAGATTGCCTTCCATCAGCAGCTTTCAACGTTCCTGATTCACACGCTGGGCTACGATATGCCGGTTTCAGGTTGTAGTGAAGGCTCGGTAACGGGCAACCTGATTACAGGCGATGCAGGCAGCTTGAACATTCGCGACGGCAAGGCGGAGTATGTTTATCCGCAATAAGCGGCGTGAAAACCAATAAAGACAAATTTAGATGATGTCGGGGAAGATGCCCGACCGACAAGACTATGCAAAATATGAAAAACCAAGTACGCGGATCAGGCATGGATGCCCGATCCAACCCAGCCAATGTTTCAGACGGCCTGCAAAACAGTTCGGGCCATATCGGTGCCAACACGCGCTACCGCCTGACCAAGCTCGGCGAACAAATGGCACGCCTGCCCATCGACCCGAAAATCGCGCGCATTTTGTTGGCGGCGAAGAAACACGACTGCATGGCGGAAATACTGGTGATTGCGTCCGCGCTGTCGATTCAAGACCCGCGCGAGCGGCCGCTGGAGGCGCGCGATGCCGCGGCTAAGGCGCATGAACGCTTTACCGACAAGCAATCCGACTTTCTTGCCTATCTGAATATTTGGGACAGCTTCCAGCGCGAGCGCGACAAAGGTTTGTCCAACAAGCAGCTGGTGCAGTGGTGTCGTCAATATTTCCTGTCGCACCTGCGTATGCGCGAATGGCGCGAGCTACACCACCAGCTTGCCCAAACCGCGATTGAAATGGGTTTGACCACCAAAGAAGCCGCGTTTCGACAACCTCCTTCCCAAGAGCAATTAAGGCCGTCTGAAAGCCAAGGCGACCAAGATTTGGCGGCAAAGCTCAAACAAAAACAACTGGACAAGAAACAACACCGCGCCCAAATCCGTGCCGCCAAAGAAGCCGGCTACGAACAAATCCACCGCGCCCTGCTGACCGGCCTTATCGCCAACGTCGGCATGAAATCGCCCGATGGCAACGACTACACCGGCGCGCGCGGCAGCCGCTTCCACCTTTTCCCGGCATCAGCCCTGTTCAAAGCCAAGCCCAAATGGGTGATGGCGGCAGAATTGGTTGAAACCACGCGCCTTTACGCGCGTGACGTCGCCGTTATCCAGCCCGAATGGATAGAGCAGGAAGCGCCGCACCTCGTCCGCTACCATTATTTCGAGCCGCACTGGGAGCAAAAACGCGGCGAAGTCGTCGCCAGCGAACGCGTTACGCTTTACGGCCTGACCGCATTGCCGCGCCGCCTCGTGTCTTACGGCAAAGTTGCGCCCGAAGAAGCGCGCGAAATCTTTATCCGCGGCGCATTGGTGGCGCAGGAAAGCAATCTTCAGACGGCCTTTTTTGCCCACAATAAAAAGCTGATTAAAGAAATTACCGAACTCGAACACAAATCGCGCAAGCAAGACGTATTGGTCGATGACGAAGCCCTGTTTGCGTTTTATAACGAACGCCTGCCCGAGTTGGTGTGGAAAGACGCGAAAGGCGGCATTTGGGGAAGCGAAGAGGGCGGACAAACCCAGTCGGACAAGACAGCCGATCAAAACGGACAAGCAAACCGGCGCAACGCAGGACGCGTGGCGCAAGCCGC
The DNA here is from genome assembly GCF_001814095.1 of Neisseria sp. HMSC068C12. Taxonomy (NCBI): domain Bacteria; kingdom Pseudomonadati; phylum Pseudomonadota; class Betaproteobacteria; order Neisseriales; family Neisseriaceae; genus Neisseria; species Neisseria sp. HMSC068C12. The sequence continues at coordinate 46,788 of NZ_KV814783.1, forward strand.
GCACGCAGATTCCAAAGATGAGAACAACCGCGAGCGTGAACCGAGTTCACATACCCGACAAAATGTTTCAGACGACCCTAAACCTAAAAAGCAGCCAGCATCTCAAAAAGGCCGTCTGAAACCTTTGCCTCTTGCCGATATCCGTACCTTTGAAGCCTGGCTCAAAACCGCCGAGCGCGACAATCCGCGCCTGCTGTTCCTCAGCCGCGACGATCTGATGCAACACGCCGCCGCGCACATTACCGAAGAGCAGTTCCCCAAATTCTGGCAAACCGCAGACGGCAAGTTCAAACTTTCCTACCGCTTCGAGCCGCACCATCCGCTCGACGGCGTGACCATGACTGTGCCGCTGACCGTCCTCAACCGCCTGCACGCGCCGTCGCTCGAATGGCTGGTGCCCGGTATGTTGCGCGAAAAAATCCAGCTGCTGATTAAAGCCCTGCCGAAGCAAATCCGCCGCATTTGCGTGCCCGTACCCGATTTCATCACCAAATTCCTCGAAAGCAATCCCGACCGCCAAGCGGCCATCATTCCCCAGTTGGCGCACTTTATCGCCAAAAGCGCCGGCGATATGCGGATTTTCGAGCAAATCGACCAAGACGCATGGGCGGCGCAAGAATTGCCCGAACACTGCTATCTGAATCTGCGCATTATCGACGATGGCGGACAAGAGCTTGCCGGCGGCCGCAAACTGCACGAATTGCAACAACAGCTCGGCCAAGCCGCCGCCGTTACCTTTCGCGACAACACCCAAGAATTCGAGCGCGACAACGTTACCACATGGGACATCGGCACCCTGCCCGAATCCATCAAATTCGCCCGTGGCAAACAACAGCTTACCGGCTACCTCGGCCTGCAAAAAGAAAAAGACGGCCGCATCGCCCTGCGCCTGTTCGACACGTCTGCCGCTGCCGAACAAGCCCACCGATTAGGCGTGATCGAACTCATGAAACTACAACTAAAAGAACAAGTTAAAGACCTGAATAAAGGCATCCAAGGCTTCACCCAAGCCGCCATGCTGCTCAAACACATCAACGCCGACACCCTGCGCGACGACCTCATCCAAGCCGTCTGTGACCGCGCCTTTATCGGCGAAGACGAGCTGCCGCGCAACGAAAAAGCTTTCAAAGAACAAATCAAACGCGCCCGCAGCCGCCTGCCCGCCGTCAAAGAAGCCCTCAGCCGCTACTTGCAGGAAACCGCCGCCGCCTACGCCGAACTCAACAGCAAACTCGGCAAACACCCGCTCACCCACCTCCTGCAACAACACCTGCAAACCCTGCTCGCCGCCGGCTTCGCCACCCGCACCCCGTGGGCACAATGGCCGCGCCTCCCCATCTATCTCAAAGCCATGACCCTGCGCCTCGAAAAATACAGCGGCAACCCCGCCCGCGACGCAGCCCGCGAAGCCGATATTCAAGAGCTGGAAAATATGTGGGCAGAGAAAGTGAATGCGCTGGTAAAACAAAGATTAACCGTTTCAGACGACCTTGCTGCGTTTCGTTGGCAGATTGAAGAACTGCGCGTATCATTGTTCGCTCAGGAGTTGAAAACACCGTATCCGGTATCAACTAAACGTTTATCAAAATATTTTGAAAAATATTAAAGGAGTAATTAAAAATATGGATGAAAAACAAACTGGTGCATGGCTAATTCATCATACACATAAGCTAAATGCAATTTCCAACGAACTACCAGAATATGAAGATATAAAAACTGCTGGAAAGGCTGGGATGTTATTATCTGCTATTTCAGCGACAGAGGAGCAAACTATTTCTATTAAAAACGCAAGACTTTTAGCTAATCTTGCTTCGATTTCTAAATTAGAGTTTGAACCAATTATTGAGATTTTAAAAAAGCAACAGCTTATTGATAGCAGTAATACTGAACTTAGAATTCTAGGCTTATCAAGCCATAGTATCTTACAGCACACTTCAGAAATTTTTCATAATAACCAACCTTCTAGCATTCAAATAGCTGCCCTGGAACTTGCAGAGGAAGCTTCTATCTCACCAAAGACAGAAAATGATGTTTTTGAAAAATTATCTGATGAATATAAGATTAGTACCAATGATGTTGAATGTTTATTAATTGATTCCAAGCAAATAGGTTTTGTTGATACCGAAATAATTGGCGATAACACATTATTTTTTAACGGTAATTTATTCAGAAGAAATGAGATTTCAAAAATATCCGCCGTACTACAAAGTTTAACCTCAGAAGAAGCAACAAAATTCAAAGAACTAAATGAGAAATTAGATCAATTTGGCTGTATATCTTTTAATGATATGAAGCAAATTTTAGGAGATTATTTATGCGAGAAAATTGTTTCTGTAGGCTTGATTGATGTTAGTTTTATTTCAAATGAAAAAGGACGTATTGGCTTTGTAACAAAACCATCAGCGTTTAATAAATTTGTTAGTCCTATGATTGATGATGTATTTGATTTAGCAAAGACATTTATTAGTGCATTGACTTATGGAATGAGAGAAAGTAATTATTCTAGAGGAAAAATTACTCAAGTGGATGCGTTATTAAGAAAGTTAATTGAAGGGAAAGAAGTTGGTCCAGTTAAGGCGATAGGCAATGACTATAGATTATTAGAATTTAAAGGAGTTATTAAAGTAATACCTACAAAGAATAATTATAATCAAGAAGTTTATAAAATGCGACTGTTAAAAAGGGAGGTAGGGGAGCTGGCGTTAGAAGTTCTGACTACGGGGTCTGCTAATGAATATTCTCTAAAATTATCTCAAAAAGACGAGGCTATTACTCAAAATACTATTAAACGATTTGATGCACCTGAAACAAATCGTGTATTAATGAGAAAGAAACAAATTGAGAATACTCCCAAAGCTACTAACGATATTTTGCTAAGTTTGAGAACAGGAAACTTGTAATGGCTACTAAGGGCATGAAAGCAGAAGAATTGCTAAGATATTATTTCTTAAAGTCAGGATATTTTGTTGTTAGAGGTGTTCCATATCAATATGATGGATTTGATATTACAGATATTGATCTGTTTTTATACGGGCGAACTTCTGCTTTCTCTAGAGAAAAAATTATTGTAGATATAAAAAATAAGAAAACACCACAAGCATTGGAGAGAATTTTTTGGACAAAAGGTTTACAACAGGCATTAGGTGTTGATAAAGCTATTGTTGCAACAACAGAAAATCGTCTTTCGATTGTTAAGTATGGGAAAGAGCAAAATGTTGTCGTGCTGAATAAAGATTTTTTAAGAAGGATTGATAAATACGAATCAGAATATAAGAATAATAGATTAACAGATGAAGAATTTTATAATTTAATCAATAGTTATTCATTACAAAGGTTAGATGGGGATTGGAAGGGAAAAATTCGTACTGCAAAAAAATTAATACCTCTTGGTATGAGTTTTGATCATATTAATCATTGGTTAGAAACCGCTAGATTTTTTGCGGAACAATCGATTACAAATATTCAATATGCAGAGATTTCTCTTAGATGTTTATATTTAATTTGTTCATTTATCTCAATTGGCATAGATTATAAAATGTTAGATGTTTCCTTTTCTGAAAGATCTGAAAAATTGAAATATTTAGATGAGGGGTTTAGATATGGATCATATGGAAGTGCTGGAATAAATAAGATAATTCAAACGTCTATTAAATTGGTGGATAGCATTCCAAATGGAGCAGGGATTGCTAATCAAATTAGAGAGCATCTTGAAACAGGTTTCAATGATGACAAGTTTGGAATATTATCTGATTATTTTTCTAGAATAGATGTTAGTAAAAATTTATTTCATTTAGCAAGAACTTTTGAGCAATTAGCCATGAGTAAGATATTTGTTCATCATTCATCAAATATAGATGTAAAAAGTATGTTATTTCTATTGCTAGATTTTTGGGGGATTTCCCGCACTAAATTTGAAAATACATCATTATAAAAAAACGCCCGCTTGGTCGGCAGCGTACTGCACCATGCGGCGGACTACGGCGATTACCCCTGCCACCGCGTGGTCAATGCGTCAGGGCGTTTGGTGCCGGGTTGGGCGGCGCAGCAAGCCGTAGCCTGCAACCGCGTGCGTGCCTTTGGGCACACACCCTACTTGCAATCCCACAAAACCCGTCTGTAGGGTGTGTGCGGTACGCACGCACGCGGTCTTTTAAAAATGTTCTTTCCAATCAAACCAAAGGCCGTCTGAAAGTATTTCCCAACTTTCAGACGGCCTTTTTATATTCATATTTCTGTTTATTTTTCCAACCGTGCAATCAGTTCATCAGCTAAGTCCAGATAAGCTTGGGTGCCTTTGGCGTGGGCGTCGTAGGCGAGGGCGGGGAGGCCGTGGCTGGGGGCTTCGGCGAGGCGGATGTTGCGGGGGATGACGGTGTCGAAGAGTAGGTTGCCGAAGTGTTGTTTGAGCTGTTCGCTGACTTCGACGACGAGGCGGCTGCGGCTGTCGTACATGGTGCGGACGATGCCGGTTACGTCAAGGTTGGGGTTGATGGCTTGGCGGATTTTGCGGACGGTGGCCACTAAGTCGGAAATGCCTTCGAGGGCGTAGTATTCGCAAAGCATGGGGACGATGACGCCGTTGGCGGCGACCAGGCCGTTGAGGGTGAGCAGGGTCAGGGACGGGGGGCAGTCGATGAGGACGTAGTCGTAGTCGTCGGCAACGAGCTGCAGGGCGTTTTTGAGGCGGATTTCGCGTGCGATTTCTTGGACGAGTTCGACTTCTGCGCCGGCCAGTGTGCGGTTGGCGCCCAATACGTCGTAGCCGCCTTCCTTGCTGCGGACGACGGCGTTGGGGATGTCGGTTTCGCCGAGGACAACTTGGTAAACGCCGTTTTCGATGGTGGCTTTGTTGATGCCGCTTCCTGTGGTGGCGTTGCCTTGGGGGTCGAGGTCGACGACGAGGACGCGGCGGCCTTTGGAGGCCAGGGAGGCGGCTAGGTTGACGGTGGTGGTGGTTTTGCCGACTCCGCCTTTTTGGTTGGCGACGGCGAGGATTTGTGCGCTCATGTGCTTTGCTGTCGTGTTAAGTGTGGATGGCTGGATTGTACCGTTATTCGGTATGCTTGGGTTGTTTTCAGACGGCCTTTTTGCGGATGATGACGATATGGCGTTCGGCATTGAGTTGGGGGACGTGCAATGCTTCGACTTTTTCGACGGCGACACTTTCGGGCAGTTTGTCGATTTCTTCTTGCGGGTATACGCCTTTCATGGCCGCCCAGTAGCCGCCGTCTTTGAGGAGGTGCTCTGTCCAGTTGACAAAGTCGGCGAGTTCGGCAAAGGCGCGGCTGGTGATAACGTCGGCGCGGCAGTCGGCGGCGGCTTCTACGCGGCCGCTGATGACGCGGACGTTTTTTAGGCCGAGTTCGATGACGGCTTGTTGCAGAAAGGCGGTTTTTTTGGTGTTGGCATCGAGGAGGGTGATGTCGAGGTCGGGACGGCAGATGGCGGTGGGTATGCCGGGCTGTCCGCCGCCGGAGCCGACGTCGAGCATGGTTTGCGCGTGTTCGATGTAGGGCAGGAGGGTCAGGCTGTCGAGCAGGTGATGGCTGACGGTTTGGGCGGGATCGCGCAGGGCGGTCAGGTTGTAGGTTTTGTTCCACTTTTGCAGCAGGGCGGCATAGTCTAGAAGTTTGGCCTGTTTGGCTTCGTCGATGTCCAAACCCAGTGCCTGTATGCCGTCGCGGAGCTGTTGCGCCTGATTCATTTGTTATTCCTTATTGGTTAAAACGCGTTGGATGTAATGGTAACGGAAAGCATGCCGTCTGAAAATGTTTGTGCCTGTTGAATCAACGTTTCATCTTGTGAAAGACGATGGGCTGCTCCGGCGCGCGCGTGAGCTGTTTGGGCAGGGCCAGCATGGCGATGATCCATACGGAGAGGGTGTAGTAGAACACGCCTTGCCCACGCAAGCCTGCCAATGCGGCATTGCCTAAGATGGCTTCAAAAATCAATCCTGCCGCCGCCGAGGCACACGCTGCGACCCCGGCAAGGAAGATGGCGTAACGCGAATGCCGGCGCATCATTTTTTTATACGCCAGCTTAGTCAGTCCGCCGGCAATCGGCAGGTTGAGGAAGGCAAACATGCCGCAGACGAACCATGCGACGGAATCCTGCCAGCCGCTTTGCCATGCCCATGCGCCGTCTTTGACCGTGACCAGCAGTCCTTGGCCGTCTGAAAAGGCGATTTGCACGATATTGTGCAATATCATCGCCAACGGCAGGGTGAGGAACATCAGTGCGACCAATAGGGGGCGGTAGGGTTTTTCTTGTGTCAGATACATGGCGGTTTGCCTTGTTGTGGGATAAGTCGAAATGATAGCAGATTGGCGGTTGATTCACGTTTGTTAGCGCTGAAATTGCTGACAAAAACGGTCAATTAAAAAAGAAATGAAAAATTCTTTTTTCTTGGCAAACGTTGGCGGATAAAGGTTAAGAAAACGTTTTCAGATGGCCTAGTCTCTTATTTTTATATGAACCGAACAGAAAATCTTTGCATTTCTCCGTAAAATCTACTAAATTCTCAATAACATATTATAAAGACCTGAAATCTGGAACCCAAACCGAAACTGCCTTCCGCCATTTACGCTCGGAAACTCAGCAGGCAACAAAAGTTTCATGCACAACAAAAATACAAAATAATTCCTCTGAAATCAGTTGTTTATAATGATAGATAACCACAAGGCAAACCATGCCTGACTTTAGTAGGAGTAAAACCATGGCTGAAGCAACCGATGTCGTATTAGTAGGCGGCGGCATTATGAGCGCCACTTTGGGCGTATTGCTCAAAGAACTCGAACCATCTTGGGAAATCACCCTGATCGAACGCTTGGAAGATGTAGCGTTGGAATCATCAAATGCATGGAACAATGCCGGTACGGGACACTCTGCGCTGTGTGAATTGAACTATGCGCCCCTGACTGCCGATGGCACGATTGATCCGACCCGCGCCCTCAATATTGCCGAACAATTCCATATCAGCCGCCAATTTTGGGCGACTTTGGTCGAAGAAGGCAAACTGACCGACCGCACTTTCATCAATTCCGTCCCCCATATGTCGCTGGTGATGAACGCCGACCATTGCAGTTATCTGCAAAAACGTTTCGACGTGTTCAAAAACCAAAAACTCTTTGAAAAAATGGAGTTTTCTACCGACCGCGCCAAAATTGCCGAATGGGCGCCGCTGGTTATCAACGGCCGTGATGAAAACCAATCCATCGCCGCCAACTACTCCGCCGAAGGCACGGACGTCGATTTCGGCAGCCTGACCCGCCAGATGGTCAAATACTTGAGCGACAAAGGCGTAAAAATCAAATTCAACCGCCATGTCGACGACCTCAACCGCGAATCGGACGGCGCATGGGTGCTGAAAACCAGCAGCACCAAAGACGATGACGACCCGTTGACACTCCGCACCCGTTTCGTCTTCCTCGGCGCAGGCGGCGGCGCACTGACCCTGCTGCAAAAATCCGGTATCCCCGAAGGCAAAGGCTACGGCGGCTTTCCGGTTTCCGGCCTCTTCTTCCGCAACAGCAATCCCGAAACGGCCGCGCAACACAACGCCAAAGTGTACGGCCAAGCCTCCGTCGGCGCGCCCCCAATGTCCGTTCCGCACTTGGATACCCGCAACGTGGACGGCCAACGCCATTTGATGTTCGGCCCGTATGCAGGCTTCCGCCCCAACTTCCTCAAACAAGGCTCGCTCATGGATTTGCCGATGTCCATCCACATGGACAACCTCTACCCCATGCTCCGCGCCGGTTGGGACAATATGCCGCTGACCAAATACCTCTTGGGCGAATTGCGCAAAACCAAAGAAGAACGCTTCGCCTCGCTGCTCGACTACTATCCCGAAGCCAATCCTGACGATTGGGAACTGATTACCGCCGGTCAGCGTGTGCAGATCATCAAAAAAGACCCGAAAAAAGGCGGCGTACTCCAATTCGGTACCGAAATCGTCGCCCATGCCGACGGCTCGCTGGCCGCATTGCTGGGCGCGTCTCCCGGTGCATCGACAGCAGTTCCGCTGATGATCAGACTTGTTCACCAATGCTTCCCCGATCATGCCGAATCATGGTCAGGCCGTCTGAAAGAATTGGTGCCCGGTTACGGCATCAAGCTGAACGACAATCCGTCTTTGGCGGACGAAATCATCAGCCACAACGCGACCGTTTTGGGCATTCATCACTAAATTGAAGCAAGCACAAAGGCGGGCATTCTTGCCCGCCTTTTTTCAAACCATTAAAATAACGGCATTCAGGCCGTCTGAAACCTAATCGGCAACGGCATGTTGCACGATTTAAACCCGAAAATCAGCTCAGTAGAAAAACGCCATGACCGATATTCTCAACAAAATCCTTGCCACCAAAGCAGAAGAAGTGGCCGCTCAAAAAGCCTCCGTTTCCTTGGAAGACATCAAAGCCCAAGCGCAGGCAGCCGCGCCGGTTCGCAGCTTTATCGGCTCGATCCGTGAAAAACACGCGCAAAACCTGCCCGCCATTATTGCCGAAGTCAAAAAAGCCAGCCCGAGCAAAGGTCTGATCCGCCCTGATTTTCATCCTGCCGAAATCGCCGCCGCCTATGAAAAAGCCGGCGCGGCCTGTTTGTCCGTGTTGACGGACGAACCTTACTTCCAAGGCTCGCCCGAATATTTGAAACAGGCGCGTGCGGCCGTGGCGCTGCCGGTCTTGCGTAAAGATTTCATCATCGACGAATACCAAATCTATCAGGCGCGCGCGTGGGGTGCGGATGCAATTCTCCTGATTGCCGCCGCACTGGAAGCCGGGCAGCTTGAGCGTTTTGAAGCCGTTGCCCACGAATTGGGCATGACTGTATTGTTGGAATTGCACGATGCGTCCGAGCTGGAAAAATGCCGCAACATGACCACGCCGTTGTGGGGCGTCAACAACCGCAACCTGCGTACGTTTGAAGTGACCCTGCAACAAACCCTTGACCTTTTGCCCGAATTAAACGGCAAAACCGTTGTCACCGAAAGTGGCATCCGCAACAAAGAAGACGTCGATTTCATGCGCGGCCACGGCGTGCATACTTTCCTGATCGGCGAAACCTTTATGCGTGCCGACGACATCGAAGCCGAAGTTAAAAAACTGTTCTAAACCCTAAAAAACATCAGGCCGTCTGAATTTTCAGACGGCCTGAATCCATTGGAGACGAGAAAAAATGTTTACCGTACAGCGCATTTACGCCTATCAACCCGATTCTAAACAAACCGCCGTCTTTATTGACCGCCTCTATCCGCGCGGCGTCCATAAAGAAGTTTTCGCCACTACGCTTTGGCTGAAAGACATTACACCCAGCGCAAACCTGCGCCGCTGGTATCATGAAAATCCGGCTCAAAATTTTGACGGTTTTGTCAGCCGTTATCACGAAGAGCTGCAAGGCGATGCCGAGCAGGCCGCCATCAAGCGGCTGCTGGATTTGGAAAAACAGCATGGCAATATCTTGTTGCTGACCGCCGTCAAAGACCCCCGACATTCCCACGTCTCCGCACTGGCTCAATTTTTGGGTGCAACGTTTGAATATCGCGATTAAAAAACAGTATTTGCACCGGATACAAAAAGGCCGTCTGAAAACAAGGTTTCAGACGGCCTGCTATTTTCAAATCAAGAAGGATAACGGTGTGCCACCAATTTTCCGTCTATGTATTCGCCGATATAGACTTGCGAGGCTTCAAGGTGGAGGCGGTCGAGTTCTTGTTGCAGCCACTCTTCGTCACGCTTAATGATTTCGAGGATGTCGGGGTCGACTTGGCCGTCTGTAATCAGCGGATAGCGCAGGCTTTCGTCGCCGTACTTAATGACGGCGAGCTGGCCGTTTTGTTCCATCACGGCGCGTTTGACGGCAGAGATTTCGTAGATGCCGGCGGCGCGGAGTTTGAACATGAGGTCGTGCGCGCTGATGCCGTTTTTCATACATTCTTCTGCTTGGACTTCGCCGTTGACGATGATCCAAACGGATTTACCGTCAATCACGGATTTGACCCAGTGGTTGTGGTTTTTGATGAATTTCAGGCTTAAGACCAACAACGTCCACAAAATCAGTACGAGGAAAAATTGCAACAGGCCGACGCTGTCGCTGTAAATCAGGCCGCCGATGATGCCGCCGAGTACAAAGTTTTGTACTTGATCCATGGCGGAGGTCGGCGCGAGGTTGCCTTTGCCTAAGAGGTTGATTTGCAAAATCAAACCTAAAAAACCCATCAGCAGTTTGAGGGCGAGCAGGGAGTATGCTTCCATGTGTGTGTATCCTGTTATTCTTTATCGATGAGTTCGATATTGTTGTTGACCAAATTGATGGGCGTCAGCGTGTAGGCGGAGAAGTCTTGATTGAAATGGACTTCGTAGTATTGGTTTTTAATGCCGATAATCATGCCGTTGAACAGGCGCGTGCTGTTGACGATGATGTCTTGTTTTTCAACTTTTTGGTTTTCAATCAAAGCATTGAGAAAACCCACCATGCGCGAAGTGTCGGCGGCAAAGTTTTGACGCTCGCTGTACGAAAGATATTGCGTGCCGCAGATGAGGATGAGCAACAGCAGCGCAATAATGCTCAGGTCGCGGTATTTGGTGTCCATGCGGTGGCGCAGGTATTGCGATACGGCGAGCAGGAGGATGACGAGGGCGGCGAAAATCAGGATGTATTTCAAGTAGTCGTTGAAATACATATGATTTTCAAGATAAAAGTGAGAAAAGAATTTCATGGTATTTGATAAATTTGGGAAGGGTAATAAGGCCGTCTGAAACTTAAATTTCAGACGGCCTTGTCTATTAAACAAGGATGTTGCGTTAAGTTTTCAAAATAGGGTGTTTTTAAAGCGGTATCAGTTGATAAATCCGTCGTCTTTCATTTTCTTTTCGGCAAAATACTGGCCGATGACCAGTAAGCTGGCCAGAATGATAATGAAAAGACCGGCCATGGTCAGGGAGATTTTGAAAAACAAATCGGCGTCGATAAAGGCAAACCACAGTTGCAAAATCAAGAGCAACACCCAGCCGACGAACAATCCGAGACAGGCATAGACGCCGAGCTTAAACACGTTCTTTTTCCAAAATGACGACGTAGGCTTCACGCACGAAAAACAGCAGCATGCGGCGCTGGTCTTTTTCCATGGTAACGACCTTCCAGCCTTGCGAAGCGTGGCTGTTGAGGAAATCGCTGAATTTGACCGGATTGATTTTGGCGCTGCCGAAAATCAAGCTGGAAAGCAGGTTCTCTTGATAAATGACGGCTTTATATTCTTTCATTTTATTCCTTTAAAATAAGGGGGCCTTAAGACCCCCTATGATTCTACTCTTTATTGTTCAACTGCGGCAATACGGAACCTTCGCCCAAGGACAACAAACCGCTTTGCGAGTAAATACCCAGTTTGGCGCGGGTGTCGGTGATGTCGAGGTTGCGCATGGTCAGTTGGCCGATGCGGTCGAGCGGGGTGAATGCGGCGTCTTCAACTTTTTCCATGCTCAGGCGTTCGGGTTGGTAGGTCAGGTTGGGCGATTCGGTGTTCAGAATCGAATAGTCGTTGCCGCGGCGCAGTTCGAGGGTAACTTCGCCGGTAATGGCTTTGGCAACCCAGCGTTGTGCGGTTTCGCGCAACATGAGGGCTTGGCTGTCAAACCAGCGGCCTTGGTAGAGCAGTCGGCCGAGACGCAGGCCGTTGATGCGGTATTGTTCGATGGTGTCTTCGTTGTGGATACCGGTCACCAAACGCTCGTAGGCGATGTGGAATAATGCCATGCCCGGGGCTTCGTAGATGCCGCGCGATTTGGCTTCGATGATGCGGTTTTCGATTTGGTCGCTCATGCCCAAACCGTGGCGTCCGCCGATGCGGTTGGCTTCGAGGAAGAGTTCGACGGGGTCGGCGTATTCTTTGCCGTTTAATGCAACCGGCACGCCTTCTTCAAAGCGCACGCTGACTTCTTCGGGTTTGACTTCGACGTTTTCGTCCCAGAAGGCAACGCCCATGATGGGCTTAACGATCTTGATGCCGCTGTTGAGGAATTCCAAATCTTTGGCTTCATGCGTTGCGCCGAGCATATTGGAGTCGGTGGAATAGGCTTTTTCAACCGACATTTTGTAGTTGAAGCCGTTGGCAATCAGAAATTCGCTCATTTCGTGACGGCCGCCGAGTTCGTCGATAAATTGTTGATCGAGCCAAGGTTTGTAGATTTTCAACGCGGGATTGGTCAAGAGGCCGTAGCGGTAGAAACGCTCGATGTCGTTGCCTTTGTAGGTGCTGCCGTCGCCCCAGATATTCACATCGTCTTCTTTCATGGCGGAAACGAGCATGGTGCCGGTCACGGCGCGGCCCAAAGGCGTGGTGTTGAAATAGGCGATGCCGCCGGTGGAAACGTGGAACGCGCCGCATTGGATGGCGGCGATGCCTTCATGCGCTAGTTGTGCGCGGCAGTCGATTAGGCGGGCGTTTTCCGCACCGTATTCCATCGCTTTTTTGGGAATGGCATTGTAGTCGTCTTCGTCGGGCTGGCCGAGGTTGGCAGTGTAGGCATAAGGCAGCGCGCCTTTGAGTTTCATCCACAGCAGCGCGGCAGAGGTATCAAGGCCGCCGGAGAAGGCGATGCCGACTTTTTGACCGACGGGGAGATTTTGTAAAATGGTATGGTTTTGGCTCATGGGAATTTCTCCAGACTTGAAAAGTTGAAACCATTATCTTATAAATGGAATACATTGTCAGCAATAGGCCGTCTGAATGTTCGGAAGGCCGTATTAAAGAAACCTCATCATGAACGCTTTTAACCTCATTATCATCGGCGATGAAATCCTGCACGGCAGCCGCCAAGACAAGCATTTCGCCTTTTTCAAATCTTTATTGGAATCGCACGGGCTGAAACTCAATCAGGTGCAATATCTGCCCGACGAACCCGAATTGCTGGTCAAACAGCTGCGCCGCAGCTTTTCAGACGGCCTGCCGACTTTCGTTACCGGCGGCATCGGCTCTACACCTGACGACCATACGCGCCAAGCCGCAGCGGCTGCTTTGGATTTGCCCGTTATCCGCCATCCTGAAGCCGCCAAGTTTATCGAAGGCGTAACCCTGAAACGCGGCGAGCCGCTCGATTCGCCGGAACACGCCCAGCGTCTGAAAATGGCGGATTTTCCCGAAGGCGCGGAATTGGTACCCAATCCGTTTAACAACATCGCCGGATTTTCCATCCGCGAGCATTATTTCTTCCCCGGCTTCCCCGTGATGGCGCACCCGATGGCCGAATGGGTATTGGAAACTTATTACGCCGACCGCTTCAACCAAACCGAACGCGGCAGCCGCAGCGTGTATGTGTTCGACCAACCCGAATCGCGCATTACGCCGATTATGGAACATCTTGAGCGTACCTACGCCGGTATCCGTTCGTACAGCCTGCCCACCGTGGGCCGTACCGCTTCAGACGGCCGTTATATTCCGCCGCATATCGAGTTCGGCATCAAAGCGGAAGGCGAGGCATGCCGCTTGCTGGATGCGGCGTGGGCAGATGCGTTGCAGGGTTTGCAGGCGATTGGCGCGACTTTGAAAGAAACGGTGGAATAATGCACTTGTCTCCAGCCCAAGCCAAACGCGCACTGGCTTTCGCTTCTTTGCTGTTTTTACCGCCGACCCTCGTTATCGGCATTTGGCTGGCGCAATATGGCGGCTTCGCTTTCGAGCCGCCGCTGATGCACGCCGTCCATGCCCACGCGGGCACATGGTTTGACCCGATTGCCACCGTGTTGCACTATCTGGGCAAAACCGCGATTGCCGTGCCGCTAATCGGCGCGGTTGCCGCCGCCCTGTATTTCGCCGATAAGAAGCGCGAAGCACTGTTTTGCGTGTTGGCGGCATTGGTGCCGACTGTGAACATGCTGATTGTGAAGGTTTGGTTTGCCCGCGAACGCCCACTGCTTTGGCCGCGCCTAATTGAAGAGAGCAATTTTTCCTTCCCCAGCGGCCACAGTACGTTTTCCGCCGCCATTGCCGTCATGCTGATATTGCTTTGCCGCCGCACGCGCTACCGCCGCGCCGCTTGGGTGGCCGGTATTGCCTTTGCCCTGTTGACCGGGTTTTCACGCATTTATTTGGGCGTGCATTATCCCACCGATGTTTGGGCAGGTTGGACAAACGGCACGCTGACTGCCTTGCTGGTGTATATGCTTATCTTCAGGCCGTCTGAAAAACAGAAGAAATAAACTATGAATATACGTTTGCCCAACACACCTTATTGGCTCAGAAACGGCCACGCCGACACCCTGTTTGCCAAGTTGCTGCAAGGCAAGGCGCCCGACTACCGCCGCGAGCTTTTGCCCGACAGTACCGGCAAAACCCAAGTTGCCTACGATTTTGTCGATAGTGCCAATCCCGATGCGCCGTTGGTGGTTTTGTTTCACGGACTGGAAGGCAGCAGCGAGAGCCATTACGCGGTCGAGTTGATGAAAGCCGTGCAGCAGCGCGGTTGGAACGGCGTGGTTGCCCATTTCCGCAGTTGCGGCGGCATCGCAAACACCGCGCCCGTGTTCTACCACCTCGGCGATACGACTGAAATCGCCTTTATGCTCAACACGCTGGCCCGGCGCTATTCAACCATTTACGCCGTCGGCGTTTCTTTGGGGGGCAATGCCTTGGCCAAATATCTGGGCGAGCAGGGCAGCAATGCCGTTCCGCGTGCTTCTGCCGTCGTTTCCGCGCCGGTCGATGCCGTGGCGGCCGGTACGCGTTTTGATCAGGGCATGACGCGACTGATTTACACGCGTTATTTTTTGAATTCGCTGCTGCCGAAAGCCCGAGCGATTCCTCAGTTTCAGACGGCCTTGAGCCGGCAAAACTGCAAAACGCTTGGCGATTTTGACGACCGCTTTACCGCGCCGCTTCACGGTTTTGCCGACCGCCACGATTACTACCGCCGCAATTCCTGCAAGCCATTTCTGAAAGGCGTGGATACACCGTTGCTGCTGCTCAATGCCGTCAACGACCCCTTCCTGCCGCCGGAAGCCCTGCCGACCGGGCGGGACGTGTCCTCGGCCGTTACGCTGCTGCAACCGGCATACGGCGGGCATGTCGGCTTTGTCAGTCGCGATTGGGGCCGTCTGAATCTGCAATGGCTGCCGCAAACGGTGTTGGATTATTTCAAACAGTATCAGCCGTAAATGAAAAAGGGCATGTATGCGACATGCCCTTAGTGTGCAGAAAGTAAAAAGGCCGTCTGAAAACGAATTTCAGACGGCCTTTTGAATGGCTTGATTATTTGCCTTTGTTGTCGGCTTTGGCTTCTTTTTTCAGAGAAGCGTACAACTCAGGGTCGCGGTTTTTCAGCAGGGAAGCAACGGCCAAGTCGTCACGGTTGACTTTAGCTAAATCTACGCGCTCGATATGTACCAAACGCAGCAATTCGCGTACAGGTTTAGGCATATTGCGGCCGGATTCGTAACGGGAACCACCGGATTGAGTCACACCAATGCGGCTCCAGAAGTCCATTTGGTTCAGGCCGAGTTTTTTACGGATATCGCGGATGTTTTCAATTTTTTCGAACGATTTCATGAATCTTCCTTATTGTGGTATTTGTTGCATGCCTCTAGGCATAAAAATGGGTCTGCAAGAATGCCGGCATCCCTTTTCCTGTAGGCTTTTGGGGTGATATGTGGGCGTATTGCAAATGACTGATCTAGATAATTAGACAGTATATTCGAAAGAAGTTTGCCGCTGTTTGCCATAATTTGTGTAAATATTTCTTAATTCATTATTTCGTATAATTTTTGGCATATAAATCATCAAATTATGCGATTATCTTAAATATGGCGTGGGCAAATTTTTACACAACTAAACAATTCATTATGGGTAAAAACTTAATTTTGAGCTTTTATTCGGTTTGACGGGTCGGGAAAACGGATAAATTTCAGGCCGTCTGAATCTGTATTTTCAGACGGCCTGAAAATTTTTCAAGTTTAAGGCTTGCCGGTGGCAGGGCTGATGGTGAGGATTTCGTAGCCGGTTTCGGTAACCAAGACTTCGTGTTCCCATTGGGCGGAAAGGGAGCGGTCTTTGGTGACCACTGTCCAACCGTCGTTCAGGATGCGCAGGTGGCGTTTGCCTTGGTTGATCATCGGCTCGATGGTAAAAATCATACCCGGTTTGAGGACGAGGCCCTGACCTTTGCGGCCGTAGTGGACCACTTGCGGCGCTTCGTGGAAACCGCGGCCGATGCCGTGGCCGCAGAATTCTTGAACTACGGAGTAGCCGGCATTTTCGGCAACCTGTTGGCAGGCATAGCCGACATCGCCGAGGGTGGCGCCGGGTTTGACTGCTTCGATACCCGCCATCATGGAGGCGTGGGTCACGTCGATCAGGCGCTGGGCAATCGGGGAGACTTTGCCAACGGTAAACATGCGGCTGGAATCGCCGTGGAAGCCGTCTTTTTTAATGGTCAGGTCGATGTTGACGATGTCGCCTTCTTTCAGCGGCTTGTCATCGGGAATGCCGTGGCAGATGACGTGGTTGACGGAGGTACAGCAGGATTTCGGGTAGGGCGGGTTGCCGTAGTTGAGGGGGGCGGGATAACCGCCTTGAACGTTGACGTGGTAATCGTAAACGAGTTTGTCGATTTCGTTGGTGGTGACGCCGGGTTTGACGAATTGGCCGATGTAATCGAGGGCTTCGGCGACCAAGCGGCCGAGTTCGCGCATTTTTTCGATTTCTTCGGGGGTTTTGATGATGACTTTGTCCATGAGGTTTCCTTCTTGTTTCAGACGGCATGGGGGCCGTCTGAACGGGACGGGTGTGCCGTCTGTTTAAAACAGGTTGTCGAGATTGTCTTTATTGCGCGGTTTGGCTTGTGGTTTGGCCTCAGGTTCGGCTTTGGGAGTCGGTTTGGCCTCAGGCTCGGCTTTGGGAGTCGGTTTGGACTCGGGGGCTTTGGCTTTTGCCGATTTGTTTTCTACCGGCTGGCTGTCTGTTTGAGGTGTGTTTTGAGCGGCAGGGCTGCTGTTGTCGGATTGTGTGTTTTCTGATTTGTCGGCTTCAACGCGTTTGTTTTCTGTGCGTTTGCTGCGGTGTGTAGTGGGGCGGTCGGTTTTTACACCTTCTTCCGCTTTTTCGCCTTTTTCGTCTTGTGGGACGACAGGATTGCCGGAGGCGGTTTTTGCGTCGCCGTCTTTGGCAGGTTGAACGGTTTCAGGTTCGACTGCGCCGTTGGGGCGCCAAACTTCAATGCGTGTGTCGGTTTGTTCGGCAGGGCTTTTTTCTGGTACGTCGGTTTTACCGGAGTTTAGGGTGCTGAATACGCCGGCAACAAGGGCTGCGACGGCGATAAAGCTGACAAGGAATAAAGCGCGGATTAGGTGTTTGGGCTTAAGTTGGAAAGGAGTTTTATTATTCTTTGACATGATGGGTCGGGTAATCGTTGGAGGAATGGCCGTCTGAATATTCAGACGGCCCCGGGTTGCCTGTGAATCAGTTGGCAACGTAGTTTTGATAGAGGGTCACGACTTTTTGTACGCCGACGGTCGTGCTGACTTTTTGGGTCACGCGGGCTTGCTCGTCAGGCGTGAGAATGCCCATCACATAGGTCACGTTGCCGTAAGTCACGATTTTGACGCGTGCTTGGGTGGCCGGGCTGAGGCCCAACAGGGTGGCGCGGACTTTGGATGTACCCCAAGTATCGTTGGTCACATCACCGAACGAACGCGCTTGTGAGGCAACGGTAATGTAGTTGTACACGCCTTCTGCGGCTTGTTCGGAGCGGGCGATGCGTTCAACAAATTGTTTTTCGCCTTCGGTGGCCACTTGGCCGAGCAGGAGCAGGTGGCGGTTGTAGCCGACAACGTTCAGTTTGGGCTTGTAGCCTTGGACTTGGTTGTTTTGGCGCAGGTAGGAGCGTGCGGTGGTTTCGACGCGCAGGGCCATAACGTTGTCGTCGGTTTGCGCACCGGTGGTGCGGCGGTCGACGGCGGATTTGGTGCCGACGGCTGCACCGCCGATCAGTGCGCCGACGCAGCCGCTCAGACTCAGGCTCAAGAGGGTCGCTGTCAGAACGGGGAGGGCGTAGCGTTTGATATTCTTCATATCCTTTTCCTTGGGTATGGACGGGTGGGCGTTCAGACGGCCTCTAAGGGATGGGCCGTCTGAAAAGAAAGGGTTACATGCCTTCAAGCAGGACGGAGTCGATGCAGTCGCACATGGCGTGAATCAGCAAAATATGGTTTTCTTGAATGCGGGCAGTGCGCGGATAAGGGACGTTGAGCAAAACGTCGGTATCTTTGAGCATGGCAGCGATTTTTCCGCCGTCGCGGCCGGTCATGGCGATGACGTGCATGTCGCGCTCGTGTGCGGCTTTGATGGCTTCGATGACGTTGGCGGAATTGCCGGAGGTGGAGATGCCGACCAATACGTCGCCTGCACGTCCGAGTGCGCGCACTTGTTTGCTGAATACATGGTCGAAACCGTAGTCGTTGCCGATGGCGGTCAGGGCGGAGGTGTCTGTCGTCAGCGCGACAGCGGCCAATTCCATGCGTTCTTTTTCAAAACGGCCGGTCATTTCTGCGGCGAAGTGTTGAGCGTCGGCAGCCGAACCACCGTTGCCGCAGGCCAGGATTTTACCGTCGTTCATCAGGCATTGCAGCATCAGCTCGGCAGCCTGTGCGGTCGGCTCGACCAGTACTTTTTCGGCTTCCTGCTTGGCGCGGATGCTCTCGGCAAAATGCGCGGAAACGCGTTCTTGTAATGTTGTCATGAGGTTAACCTGTAATATTTTGAATCCATTCGGGTTGACCGTCGCCTTCAATCAGTACCGCGTCTAGGCGGCAGGGCGCATGGTTTAACCCGTGCTTTTGCAGATAATACTCTACACTTCGTTGCAATTTCAATAATTTGGACGGCGAGATGCTGTATGCGGCACCACCGAAACCTCGGTTTTTGCGGTATTTTACTTCAACAAACACAATCGTACCGCCGTTTTTGACGATTAAATCGATTTCGCCGTAGGCACAATGCCAGTTCCGTGCCAGCAGCGAGCAGCCTTTGGCCTGTAGGAACGCCAGTGCCGCATCTTCGGCCGCCGCCCCCTGTTTGTGGTTTAAGCGCATGAAAAGTTTACCCGTTATATAATCATTGTTTTTAAAGAGACGCCGTTTCAGACGGCCTTGAATCTATGTACACAAAACACCTGCAAAAAGCCGTCGACAGCATCGAAAAACAGATATTATACGTTGTTGCCACACCCATCGGCAATTTAGCCGACATAACGTTGCGCGCACTGGCCGTGCTGCAAAAGGCCGACATTATCTGCGCCGAGGATACCCGTGTTACCGCCCAGCTTTTGAGTGCGTACGGTATTCAGGGCAAACTCGTGAGCGTTCGCGAACACAACGAGCAACAAATGGCCGACAAAATCATCGCCTATCTTTCAGACGGCCTGAGCGTTGCCCAAGTTTCGGATGCGGGTACACCTGCGGTTTGCGATCCCGGTGCGAAACTTGCCGCCCGTGTGCGCGAAGCCGGATTTAAAGTGGTGCCTGTGGTCGGCGCAAGCGCGGTCATGGGGGCGTTGAGCGTGGCCGGTGTGACGGAATCCGATTTTTACTTCAACGGTTTCCTGCCGCCTAAGGCCGGCGAACGCCAAAAGCTGCTGGCCAAATGGGCGGAAGCCGATTTTCCGATTGTGATGTTTGAAACGCCGCACCGTATCGAAGCAAGCCTTGCGGATATGGCTGCACAGTTCCCCGATCGCCGTTTGACTTTGGCGCGTGAAATCACCAAAACATTTGAAACCTTCCTCAGCGGCACGGTTGCCGAAATTCAAGCCGCCCTTAAAAACGACAGCAACCAAACGCGTGGCGAGATGGTGCTGGTGTTGCACCCTGCTGTGAAAGAAAAGCACAGTGATTTGCCCGAGGCGGCACAAAATACCATGAAAATCCTTGCGGCCGAGTTGCCGACCAAACAAGCCGCAGAGCTTGCCGCCAAGATTACCGGCGAGAATAAAAAGGCGCTGTATGATTTGGCTTTGGAATGGAAAAAGCAGGGATAATGGCTGATTGGCAAACCGTATATCAAAAGCCGTCTGAACAATAGATTTCAGACGGCCTTTTTATAATTGGATTTTGGAGGGTTTTAAATTGATCCAATAGGTTCAATACGCTTCTAAGTTTGCGTTTCAGACGGCCTCAATGTTTGGCAAACCTGCTTTAACGCTGCCATGCGCTGCGCAAATATTCGATACAGTCAGTCAGAGCATAAAACGGGGCATTACCGTGATTGGCATTGGGGTAGAGGGTAAAGCGGACATCCGCGCCGAGGTGGTGCAAAGTGCCGGCAAGAATTTTGGCTTGTGCAACCATGCCGCTGCTGGTTTGGTCGGGGCGGTTGTTTCTGCCTTCATGTTCGCCTGCGCCAAGGCGGATGCCGATTCTTTGCGGCAAAGTGTTAGGCAGCCAATCGAGTACGCGGCGGTCTTGCCACCAGATAGACGGTGACACCAGCAAATAATGGCGGAAGCGTTCGGAGCGGGTAAATAGGGAATAGAGGCCGTACAAGGCGCCGAACGAATGGCCGAAGACGGCTTGGTTTTGGGTATCGATGCGGTATTTGCTGTCGAGCAGGACGGAGAGTTCGTCATCGATAAAGCGGCTGAAGCGGTCGGCTTGGCCGTATTGTTTGCGTTCGGATTCGGGCGCGTTATCTGGCAGCGGAGGCGTGTAGTCAAGGGCGCGTTGGCTTAAGTCGCGGATGGTGCCGCCGGTATAGCCGATACCGACAATCAGACAGGCGGCATGGCTTTTGGTGATGGGGTTGATGAGCAGGGATTGCGCCATATTGAGGATGGCGGGGAAAAAGGCATCTCCGTCAAGAATATACAGTACGGGATAGCCGCCTGCCGGACGTTCGCCGAGTGCCGCGGCTTGAATGCGGTAGGTACGGCCGGTGTGGGCGGAAGTAAGGTTGGTTTCTTCGGCTTGCAGCAGGGTTGCGGCTTGCCAGTTGGGACGGATGGGCATGATGGGGTGCTTTAATCAATGGGTTGTTTAAGTAAAAGGAGAAAAGGCCGTCTGAACAATGGATTTCAGACGGCCTTATTGTACGGATTTCTGCCTTTTTAACAATACGCGTGATTAGCGTACGTCAACGTAGGAGCTGCTGTGCAGTTCGCGCAGGAGGTTGGTGGTCGCCTGTTGCGCTTTTTGTTGGGACAGGTATTGGCGGACGGCGTTTTGTTGGCGCTCTTCAGGCGTACCTGCTTCGCGGACGTCGTTCAGCTTGATGATGTGCCAACCGAATTGGGTGCGGACAGGGGCGCTGATTTGGCCGGGTTTGAGTTTGTGGACGGCTTCTTCAAATGGGGCAACCATCATGCCGTCGGCAAACCAGCCCAAGTCGCCGCCGTTGCCGGCGCTGCTGTCTTGCGAGTATTGGCGTGCCAAACCGCCGAAATCTGCGCCGCTGCGGGCTTGTGAGTAGATTTTGCGGATGGTGCTTTCTGCGCCGACGGCGGCATTGTCGTTGTCGGCTTTAATGAGGATGTGTTGGGCATGATATTGGCGCACGGGGTCGGCTTCGGGCAGGGTGATGCCTTGTTGTTTGGCCTGCTCGATGTAGCGTGCCACTTCGGAGTCGCTGACGCGGCTGTTTTGCATGATGGCCTGTTGGCGCACTTTTTCAACAATAATGCTGTCGGCGATGTCTTGACGGACGGCGGCAGACGGATTTTTGATGTTGGGGTTGTGCGCGATGACGGCTTCGATTTCGCTATCGGTCGCTTGGATGTTGCGGCGTTTGCCGGCTTGGAGGATTAGGGATTGGTTGATCATTTGTGCCAGAACCTGTTGGCGCAGCTCGTTGGCGTCCATTTGTGTGCCTTTCGGCATGGTTTGACGTGCTTGTGCTACGGCTTGTTCTACTTGGCGGTGGGTAATGACTTCGTTGTCGACAACCGCGGCAATGCCGTCTGAAAGATGTACGCCGCTTTGTACGGCGGGCATGGCGGTGGCGCTGACGGCAGGGGCTTTGGCTGCGCGCGCTTTGCCTGCTTTGGCTTTAGGGGCGGCGTGTGCGCCTACTGCGAGAGTGAGTGCGGCGACGAGAATCAGGGGTTTGAAGTTCATTGTTTGACTACCTCGTTGGTTTTGCTGTAACCGGGGATGGCTAAGCGGAGTTTTTCGAATGGGTTGTTGCTGATATTGCTCAAGTCTTTGAGTTGGAGGTTGAAGAATACGGCGTTTTTGTGGCTGTTTTCGCCGGTAACATAGCGTTGGCCGACCAAGCTCGCGCTCCAGCAGCCGCAGTTGCTTTTGTATTCTGCACCGATGAGCATTTCCAGCGGTTTTTTGGCTTCGATTTCGTAGTTATAACGGGCGACGGCGTACAAGTTTTTGCTCAACGGCCATTGGGCAGCAAGGTCGACTTGGCTGAGTTTGTCGTAGAAATAGTTGCCGTTGGCTTGCAGATAGATGCGCTCGTTGCGTCCGTATTTGTAGCGCGCGCTTAAGACTTTGCCGGGTTCGGGGTTGTAGGCGACCCCTGCGGCGTAGCTTTCGGCACGGCTTTGGTTTTGGTTGTAGTGGATGTCCAAGTCGATGCGGATGCTCGGGGTAATGTTGCCGTGTGCAAAGGCTACCCAGTCGGACTGGCTGCGCGGATAACGGCTGACGCTGCCGTCAGGCAGGACGTTGTCGTTTTTGAAGTAAAACTTCTGGCCGATACCTGCACGGAAGAGTTCCGCACCGGTGTTGGGGTTGAGGATACGGCTTTGTGTGGCCAGCGTCAGGCTGTTGGCCGAATTGATGCGGTCGTTGCCCGAATACAGGTTTTCGCGGAACAGCTGCGAATAGGTAAAGCTGTTTTCAGAGCTGTCGAAATTAGGCAGGTCGTTTTGGGACTTGGTCGGAATGTAGTTGTAAAACAGGCGCGGTTCAAGCGTTTGCAGGTATTCCCCGCCGAAGAGCCGGGCCCTGCGCTCGAAAGTCAGGCCGCTGTCGACGTTGATAATCGGCAGGACGCGGCTGACATTGCGGCTGCTTTGGCCGTTGAAGCTGTTGAGGCTGTAATAAGTGGCGTGTACGCCGACTTTAGGCCGGATGTAGCCCCATTGGTTGTGGAAGTCCCATTTGACGCTCGGGTAGAGCACCACGCGGCTGCCGTCTTGCTTGGTATCGTGGTCAAAACGGGTGAATTGGCCGAATACGTTGAGTTGCGCTTTGCCGAGATGGCTTTGCCAACGGCCGGTCAGACGGGGCATGATGGCATAAGGCTCGTCTTTATAGCCGTCTTGGTTGGCAAGCGTTTGATATTTTTGTACGCGCAACGAACCGTCGAAGCTGCCGCCCAACAGTTTGTCGCTGTAATTGAGCCATGCTTGACGGTCGAGGTTGACGTTGCGCGCGATATCTTCACGGCCGTAGAAGTCGCGGTAGTAATCGTCGTCGGAAACTTGGTTGTAGTTGATGCCGCCGCTGATTTTGCTGTTCAGCTGCTGCTGGTGTTTCCATTTGAACTGGTAGCGGTTGTTGTGGACGCTTTTTTGGTCGTTCGGCATCCAGTCGCCATCGACTTCGCCACTGTAATTCGGTTGCAGGTAACGGACTTGGCCTCCCAATTGCACGCCACGTTTACTGATAATGCCCGGGCGGATGGTGGCATCCAAATTCGGCGCAAGGTTGAAGTAGTAGGGCAGGCTCAGCTCAAGGCCGTCTGAACCGGTGGCAATGGTCGGAACGAGCAGCCCGCTTTTGCGGTTGCCGTTGATGGGGAAGTCCACCCAAGGCGTGTAGAGGACGGGTACGCCGCCGAATACCAGCGAAGCGTGTTTGGCTACGCCGATGCCTGTCGATTCATCGGCTTCAATGCTTTGCGCTTGGATATACCAGCTGGCATCGCCGGGCGAACAGGTGTTGAATTTGGTATTGATGAGTTTGTAGAGGCCTTTGCCTTTGAGTTCGGCTTTTTCGCTGACACTTTGAAGGCGGCGGCCGCCTTGTTCAGTATTGAGGCGCACGGCGGTGCCGGAACCGGTTTGGTCTTTGAGGTTGTAAACCAATTGGTCGCCGGATACGGTCGAACCGTTTTGATACAGGGTAAAGCGGTCGCCGGCGGTAACGGTATCGGTGGCTTGGTCGTATTGCGCCCAATCGGCATTGAGAACATCGGCATTGCGCTCGACAATGACATCGCCTTCGGCACGGACGCCGACTTGGGTTTGACCTTCTATTTTATCGGCGTTGACGCGGGTGTAATCGGCAGGCAGGGCAGGCTCGCCGCTGCGTTTGATTTCGGCGGTTTCGGCCGGCTTGGCATCTTCGTGGTCGCAAAACAGGCAAGTGCTGCCCAAGGAAAGCGGATCGGCTTCGCTTTGGCTGGTTTTTGCCGGTTTGGACGCAGCGGTGTGGGCAGGGGTATAGTCTTCCGCCTGCGGAACAGAAGCATCTTCCGCGCGCACGGCTGTTGCGCCAAAGCCCATAATTAAGGCGAGTACCAAGGGTTTGAGTGAAAATAAACGAGCCAAAATCGCCCCTTAAATCGGTTTGCCAGTTAGAATAGCGATTATTGTAACCTGAAATTCTGCGATACCGCTATGCAACGACAAACCGAATTACAAAACTGGCTGGAGTCTGTTTACCCGAACCAGCCGTTCGAATTGAGCTTTGCGGCAGCCGATGCCGACTTCCGCCGTTATTTCCGTGCGACGTTTTCAGACGGCCAGACTGTCATCTGTATGGACGCGCCTCCTGAGAAGATGAGTGTTGCACCTTATTTGAAAGTGCAAAAACTGTTTAACATGGTCAATGTGCCGCAAGTGCTTCATGTGGATGAAGCGTTGGGCTTTATGGTGTTGAACGATTTGGGCAATACCACGTTCCTGACCGCCATGAATCAGGAAAACAGCGAAACCGCCCACAAAGCCCTGCTGCTCGAAGCCATCGACGAACTGATCGAACTGCAAAAGGCCAGTCAGCCCGGCAAACTGCCGGAATACGACCGCGAAGTCATGCTGCGCGAGATTAACTTGTTCCCCGAATGGTTTGTGGTCAAAGAATTGGGTCGCGAGCTGACCTTCAAGCAACGCCAGTTGTGGCAGCAAACCGTCGATACGCTGTTGCCACCCCTGTTGGCGCAGCCCAAAGTGTATGTCCACCGCGACTTTATCGTCCGCAACTTAATGTTGGCAAAAGGCCGCCCGGGCGTGTTGGACTTCCAAGACGCGCTTTACGGCCCAATTTCTTATGATTTGGTGTCGCTGTTGCGCGATGCGTTTATCGAATGGGAAGAAGAATTTGTATTGGACTTGGTCATCCGTTACTGGGAAAAAGCACGCGTTGCCCAGCTGCCTGTGCCTGCTGAGTTTGACGAGTTCTACCGCTGGTTTGAATGGATGGGCGTACAACGCCATTTGAAAGTGGCCGGTATTTTTGCCCGCCTGTACTACCGCGACGGCAAAGACAAATACCGCCCTGAAATTCCGCGCTTCTTAAACTACCTGCGCCGCGTATCGCGCCGTTACAATGATTTGGCGCCGCTGTATGCATTGCTGGTCGAATTGGTCGGTGATGACGAATTGGAAACAGGCTATACCTTCTAAGCTTGGTTTTTTAAGATTTGATTCCACTTTTCAGACGGCCTGATCAACAAAAGGCCGTCTGAAACCTTTACAGAACACATAAAAATGACTTACATGATTTACCCCAAAACCTACGACGTGATTGTCGTCGGTGGCGGCCATGCCGGTACCGAAGCCGCACTTGCCGCCGCACGCATGGGTGCGCAAACCCTGCTGCTCTCACACAACATCGAAACCCTCGGCCAAATGTCGTGCAATCCCTCCATCGGCGGTATCGGCAAAGGCCACCTCGTGCGCGAACTCGACGCATTGGGCGGCGCAATGGCGTTGGCTACCGACAAATCCGGTATCCAGTTCCGCCGCTTGAACGCCAGCAAAGGCGCAGCAGTGCGAGCCACGCGTGCGCAGGCCGACCGTATCCTATATAAAGCCGCCATCCGCGAAATGTTGGAAAACCAAGAAAACCTCGACCTTTTCCAACAAGCCGTCGAAGACGTAACGCTCGACGGCGAACGCATCAGCGGCGTGGTTACCGCGATGGGCGTGGAGTTTAAAGCACGCGCCGTCGTGTTGACCGCCGGCACGTTTTTGTCCGGCAAAATCCATATCGGTTTGGAAAACTACGAAGGCGGCCGCGCCGGTGACCCAGCCGCCAAATCCTTGGGCGGCCGTTTGCGCGAATTGAACCTGCCGCAAGGCCGTCTGAAAACCGGCACGCCGCCGCGTATTGACGGACGCACGATTGACTTCTCCCAACTGACCGAACAGCCCGGCGACACACCCGTTCCTGTAATGTCTGTACGCGGCAGCGCCGATATGCACCCGCGCCAAGTGTCCTGCTGGATTACGCATACCAACACGCAAACCCACGACATCATCCGCTCAGGCTTCGACCGCAGCCCAATGTTTACCGGCAAAATTGAAGGCGTGGGTCCGCGTTATTGTCCGTCTATCGAAGACAAAATCAACCGCTTCGCCGACAAAGACAGCCACCAGATTTTCCTCGAACCCGAAGGTCTGACCACGCACGAATACTATCCAAACGGTATCTCCACCAGCCTGCCGTTCGACATTCAAATCGCCCTCGTGCGCAGCATGAAAGGTCTCGAAAACGCCCATATCCTGCGCCCCGGCTACGCCATCGAATACGACTACTTCGATCCGCGCAACCTCAAAGCCAGCCTCGAAACCAAAACCATCCAAGGCCTCTTCTTCGCCGGACAAATCAACGGCACCACCGGCTACGAAGAAGCCGCCGCGCAAGGCTTGCTCGCTGGCGCAAATGCCGTGCAATACATCCGCGAACAAGACCCGCTCCTGCTGCGCCGCGAACAAGCCTATCTCGGCGTATTGGTGGACGACCTCATCACCAAAGGTGTGAACGAGCCTTACCGAATGTTCACCAGCCGCGCCGAATACCGCCTGCAACTCAGGGAAGACAACGCCGACATGCGCCTGACCGAAGACGGCTACAAAATCGGCTTGGTGGGTGAAGAACAATGGCGCATGTTCAACGAAAAACGCGAAGCCATCGAACGCGAAATCCAACGTTTGAAAACAACGTGGTACACGCCGCAAAAACTCGCCGAAGAAGAGCAGCTGCGCGTATTCGGCCAAAAACTCAGCCGCGAAGCCAACCTGCACGACCTCCTGCGCCGCCCGAACCTCGACTACGCCGCGCTGATGACCCTGCCCGACGCACAACCTGAAACCGCACTTGCCGACAGCGTGGTCGAACAAGTCGAAATCCAAGTCAAATACCAAGGCTATATCGACCGCCAAAACGAAGAAATCGACAGCCGCCGCGACATCGAAACCTTAAAGCTGCCCGAGGATATCGATTACAGCAAAGTCAAAGGTTTGTCGGCAGAAGTGCAGCAAAAGCTCAACCAGCACAAACCCGAAACCGTCGGCCAAGCCAGCCGCATCTCCGGCGTAACGCCTGCCGCCGTTGCATTGCTGATGGTGCATTTGAAACGCGGATTTAAAGATGCTAAGTAAGGTTTAATTTGAATAGGCTGTGTTCTAATAATGTGTTGATATTTTCGTAAAATCCCGATAAAATCCCTTACAGTTAATTGAATTGTAAGGGATTTTACCATGTCAGGCATAACAAAAAGTTGGACATTTTAAAACAACTTTTTGAGAATTTATCCGACACAGACAAACAAGTTTTTTTGACTTCTGTCAGTCAAAAAGAACAGGTTACAAAAGTAATTCAACCTAAACAAATTACGAATTGTCCGCATTGCCAATCTACGCACTTTGTTAAAAATGGCACAAAATGCAACAACCAGCGCTACCTTTGTCGCGATTGTAAAAAATCATTCGTTGAACAAACAGGCACAATTCTTTATAACTCCCAAAAAGACATTGAAGTCTGGGGAAAATACATTCATTGCATGATTGAAAAATACCCGTTACGCAAGTGTGCCAAAATCTGCAATATCAATCTGGCGACTGCTTTTGCGTAGCGACATAAAATCCTAGATGCCTTACAAAATATGATGAATGAGGTTGAGTTAGATGGCGTTGCCCAAGCCGATGAAACTTATTCAACTATTTCTTATAAGGGCAATCACAAAAATTTTAATTTACCACGTCCCGCTCACAAACGGGGAGCGAGAGCAACTAAACGTGGTATTTCCAAAGAGCAGGTTTGCGTTCCTTGTGGTGTTAATCTTAATGGTTTATCTATTGCCAGAATTAGCGATCTAGGCAAGCCATCTCTAAAAGATTTGCAAAAGGTTCTGGATGGCAAAGTTGCCAAGGATTCCGTATTTGTTACCGATTCACTGCGACCTTATCAAAAGCTGTCATTGGATATGAATTTAAGCCATATTCGTATTCCGCGTGGCAAACGTGCAGTTGGCACGTTTAATATTCAAACCATCAACAGCTATTACAGTCGATTGAAAAATATGATTGTTCATCGATTTAAAGGTGTCACAACCAAATACTTAAATAATTACTTGGTGTACCACAATTTTGTGAATTTCGCTAAAGACTCTTTGGCAAATAAAGAAGCAGTTTTGTTAGATTTCATTCGCAAAACCATTTGCTATGTACAGTCGGCAGATGTAGCGAAACGCCCGGCTATTTCTGTGTAATAGCACATTAAGATAATCACCTATTAGGATTTATAACCATGAATACAGACATTCAAACCGAATTAACCCAAGCCCTACTATCACACGAAAAAGTATGGGCAAACGAAGAAAAAACCATTTTAGCCAAAAACATTCTATTGGATTTGGCGGAAAAAACCGACCCGACCATTATCGGGTTGTTATTGGGAAATGATGAGTTAAAACACCATTTTTTTGTGGAAGTGAAAGGTGTTTTGGTGTTTAAATTGCAGGATTTTCGTTTTTTCTTGGATAAACACAGCGTCAATAATTCCTACACAAAATACGCCAACCGCATTGGATTGACGGACGGCAATCGCTTTTTGAAAGACAGTTCGGATATTGTGTTGGATTTTCCGTTTAAAGATTGTGTATTGAATGGCGGACAAAGCACCGAAGAAGGTGAAGAAATTTATTTTAAACGCAATAACAGCCAGCCAGCCAGCCAGCCAGCCAGCCAGCCAGCCAATTATACACTAAATTAACCCGAAAAAGACAAGAAATCTTTTTTAATCAAACGCTTGCTTTTGATGAAATTGACCGACTTTTTGATGCAAAAGCATTTTCAAAATTCTCTCGCTACACCGCAGACGGCAAACAACCCGTTGGCGAAATCAAACGCCATTCAGACGGCTTTTTAAAAGGTGTGCCAGCCGAAAATCTCATTATCAAAGGCAATAATCTAATAGCCCTGCATTCGCTTGCCAAGCAGTTTAAAGGCAAAGTAAAGCTGATTTATATTGACCCGCCTTATTATTTTGTTAAAAAGAAAACACAAGATAGTTTTGGTTATAACACTAACTTTAAATTATCTACTTGGCTTACATTTATGAAAAATCGTTTATTAATTGCCAAAGAATTATTAACTGATGATGGGATTATTGTTATTTCCATTGATGATGACGGAAATGCTTATTTAAAGATTTTGTTAGATGAAATTTTTGGATTTGAAAATTTTATCGGAAATCTACCCACTATTATGAATTTAAAAGGTAATAATGATGAATATGCTTTTGCGGGCACTCACGAATACACACTAGTCTTTGCTAAAAATAAAGATAAATCTACTTTTTATGAATTTCCAATAGATGAAGATAATTTTTTAGAGAAATGGGAAGAAGATGAAATTGGATTTTATAAAAAAGGAGCTCCAATGCGAGCAACAGGAACCGAAGATAAAAGAGAAGATAGACCTGAAATGTTCTATCCTTTTTTGGTAAAAAATAACACAGTTAGTACAATTACAGATGAAGAATTTTCTCAAATCTATAATAAAGATTTAGAAGTATTCAATGATGATTTTATTCAAAAGCTAAAAGAGAAATACGAAAATCTTGGATACAATTTTATTTTACCTATTGCTGACAAACAATGGGGACGTTGGCGTTGGGGGTATTCAATAAAGAATAAGGCAAGGCTGCAGACGGATATTATTGTTAGCCAATCTAAAAATGGAATTTCCTTGTATAAAAAACAAAGACCTGAATTAGATGATTTACCTACAAAAAAACCTAAAACTATTTTTTATAAACCTGAATACAGTAGTGGTAATGGAACTGAACAGATGAAAAATCTTTTTGGTGAAAAGGCATTTAAAAATCCTAAACCAGAAGAACTTATCCAAGATTTTATTACCATCACAACCAACGAAAACGACATTGTCCTAGACTACCATTTAGGCAGTGGCACAACCGCCGCCGTCGCCCATAAAATGAACCGCCAATATATTGGTATTGAACAAATGGATTATATTGAAACGCTTGCCGTTGAACGCATGAAAAAAGTGATTGATGGCGAGCAAGGCGGTATTTCCAAAACCGTGAATTGGCAAGGTGGTGGCGAGTTTGTTTATGCCGAACTTGCTCCATTTAACGAAACCGCAAAACAACAGATTTTGGCTTGTGAAAGTTCAGACAACATCAAAACGCTGTTTGATGAATTATGCGAACGCTATTTCCTAAAATACAACGTCAGCGTAAATGAATTTAGCCAAATTATTGAAGAGTCTGAATTTCAATCTTTACCATTAGACGAACAAAAACAAATGGTGCTTGAAATGTTAGATTTAAATCAAATGTATGTTTCATTATCCGAAATGGACGATGAACAATTTGCAGGCTGCCTGAATGATGACGATAAAGCGTTAAGCCGTGCGTTCTATCAAGCGGAGAAAAAAGATGGCGAATAATCAAACGTTGTTTGAAGTGATTGAAAATGAACGTAAAGCGGTTAAAAAATACAAGCCTGAATTACTTGAAATGCCTGAGTTTACGTCCAAAAACTTAAAATATGATTTTTTTGAATGGCAAAAATCCGCCCTTGAAAACTTTTTGATTTTTGACCGCACTTCAGAGCTAGACGATTTCCCTGATTTAAAAAATAAGCCAACGCATTTACTATTTAATATGGCAACAGGTGCAGGCAAAACGATGATGATGGCGGCATTGATTCTGTATTATTTTGAGAAAGGGTATCGGCATTTTTTGTTTTTCGTCAATCAAAACAATATCGTAGATAAAACGGAAAATAATTTTATCGACCCGACGCACGCAAAATTTTTATTTACCGAGAAAATTTTGCAAGGTGATACGGTAATTCCTATTCGCAAAGTGGAGACATTTAGCCAATATTCAGACGGCATTGAAATTAAATTTACCAGCATTCAAAAGCTGTATAACGATATTCACACCGAGCGAGAAAACCAAACCACATTGGCGGATTTGCACGAATTGAATCTTGTGATGCTGGGCGATGAAGCACACCATTTAAACGCTCAAACCAAAAGCAAAAAACAAGGTGAATTAGAGTTAGAAAAGGAAATGAACGACCGCACTAGCGATGCCGAAATTGAACGCAAAGGCTGGGAGCATATGGTTTTGGAATTGTTACTCAATAAAAATGGCAACCCTAGCCAGAATGTGCTGTTGGAATTTACCGCCACGCTACCTGAAAATGCTGAAGTGCAACAAAAATACGCTGATAAAATCATCACAAAATTTGCGTTAAAAGAATTTTTGCAAAAAGGTTATACCAAAGAAATCAATTTGGTATCCAGTACGCTGGGTAAGAAAGAGCGAGTGTTGCACGCTTTATTGTTTGCTTGGTATCGCCATCAAATTGCGTTGCAATATGGCATTGCCAATTTCAAGCCTGTGATGTTGTTTAGAAGTAAGACGATTGATGAATCAAAAGCGGATTATTTGGCATTTTTAAATTGGGTAGAAAATGTGCAAGCGGTTGATTTTTCGTTTTTAACTACATTTTCAACAAGCTTAAACGATAGCGATAACGCCAACGAACAAGGCAAAACCCGCACCGAACAAGCCTTAAAATTTATGCAGGAAAATGGCTTTGAGTTTGCACATTTAGCAAATTGGGTAAAACAAAATTATCAAAAACACAATGTGATTATTACCAACTCCGAAACCAACAAAAACAAAACTGAAAAAACCGACAGCGAAACGGAAAAATTGCTGAATAATTTGGAAGCGGCTGATAATCCAATCCGTGCCATTTTTACGGTGGATAGATTAACTGAGGGTTGGGACGTTCTGAATTTGTTTGATATTGTGCGTTTGTATGAAGGGCAAAACAGCGGTGGTGCAAATAAAAAATCGGGCAAAACGGCTGCCGCTACCGTATCGGAAAAGCAGTTGATTGGTCGTGGCGTGCGTTATTTTCCATTTGCGTTTGAAGATAAACAGCCGAATAAACGCAAATTTGACAACGATATGCAACACGAATTGCGTATTTTGGAAGAGTTGTTTTATTACACGCACGATGAGCAATCTCGCTATATTACAGAACTGAAAAATGAGTTGCGAAAAGACGGTTATTTACCTGAAAAAGACGATGATAAGGTATTGGCAACATTTAAACTCAAATCTGAATTTGCTGATAATAAGGATTTTAGAGATTTGTTAATTTGGGCGAATAAAAAAATCCTCAATCCCAATGCCAAAGCCAATAATGCAGACAGTCTGAAAGCCAATCCGCAAACGCTTTCATTCCAAGTTCACGGCAATCAACTGTTGCAAGAAACGCAATTCAAAGCTGATGCAAATGATGAAATAGCCAAGCAACTTGGTACACAAAATAATTTTACTCAAACCATAAAAATGAGTGAAATGGAGCGGCACATTTTCAATAAAGCATTGCATATCAAGGGAAAAAATGGTCAATCTTTATTCCATTTTGACCGCTTGCAAAGCAAACTCAACATTCAAAATCGCAATGAATTACAAAA
Organism: Neisseria sp. HMSC068C12; assembly: GCF_001814095.1. Lineage (NCBI taxonomy): Bacteria > Pseudomonadati > Pseudomonadota > Betaproteobacteria > Neisseriales > Neisseriaceae > Neisseria > Neisseria sp. HMSC068C12. The sequence continues at coordinate 79,703 of NZ_KV814783.1, forward strand.
TAACTTGTTGAAAGATTGGCAAATTGAATTTTTAGGATTAGAGCAAGATAAACAGATTAGCCCAGATGATAAACTTGCAGGCTGCCTGAAAATCTTGGAAATGGTTGAAAAACACCTCAATGAAAGTGATACGCCATTTATTGGCACAAAAGAATTTGCGCCTAAAAAATTATGGGAAATTTTTGGCATACCAAAACAGAAATGGGTCAAAAAAGATGATGTAAAAACTACTATTGCCACGCAAAATGATTGGTATGTGATGGATAATTTTGCTGGAACGAGTTTGGAAGAAGAGTTAATTCAATTTATTTCAGAGCGTTTGGGTGATTTGAAATCTAAATATGACGTTCGTTTAATTCGTAATGAAGAAGTGTTTAAATTGAATAACTTTGCCGATGGTGAAGGATTTATGCCAGACTTTATTTTATTGCTAAAAGATAAACAAACATCTTCTTCCAATGGCGTGAATGACTTTTTGCATTACCAAATTTTCATTGAACCAAAAGGTGAGCATTTAGTGGAAAATGATTTGTGGAAAGCGGCTTTTTTAGAAGCAATTACAGCGGAATATGGGAAGGATAAGATTCTGCAAAAAGATACACCGCATTATCGTTTGATCGGTTTGCCGTTTTTTACTGACAATAAGAAAAATAGACAATTTACAGAGTCATTTCCTTTAGGGACGTTATCGCTTGAAAAATAGAGTAGTGCATTATAGGCAACCCGTGTTTAACAGAACACCCTTTACAAAAGGGCGTTCTGTTAAATATTTAATCAACACATTATTAAAGCACGGCCTTTTATCATTTTGATAAACCGATAATTGTCCTATCGAGGCCGTCTGAATTTCAATATGCCAAGCTCGGAGACAAAGCCGTTTAGGGGGATGTCGTGGGGTTCGGTCGGCAGGGTGTCGGTCAGTTGGCAGCCGAAGCCTACGCCCAGTGTTCGGGCTTGCAGGTGGTATTTCATGGCGGAGAGGGTGGCGTCGTAATAGCCGCCGGCTTGTCCGAGGCGGTAGCCGCGTTTGTCGATACCGACGATGGGGACCAGCAGCAGGCTGAGTTGGTGGACGCGGATTTTTTTGCCGGTAAATTGGGGGACGCTCAATTTAGCGCGGCCACGCTTGCGTTCTTGTTTGGCGCCGTCGGCAGGGTAGGGGGTAAACCACATCCTCCGCGTGTTCGGTTCAATATAGGGCAGGTAGAGTTTTGCGCCGCGTTTTTGTGCGGCACGGACAAAGCCGTCCAATCGCAATTCCTTGCCCATCGGCCAATACACGCCGATTTTCCGTCCTTTTTTGATGTAGGGCTTGAGCAGGCGGTTGATGGTTTCGGTGGCGGCGTTTCGCTCGTCGGCGCTCATTTGGGCGCGTGCGCGGCGGAACTGTTTGCGTAGTGCCGATTTTTCGGGATTCCTCATTTTCAGACGGCCTTTCGGGATTGCGGTAGAATGTTGCGATTATAACGATTTTGTTAACATTCAAACAGGACGCACACGATGTGGCACATTATCGTCATCGGCTATCTTTTTGTTGCCGTGATGTTTTCCGCCGCGCAGCCGAGTATTGCGCGCGCGTTGATTTATTTGGTTTTTTGGGCAGTGTTGCCCACCGTGTTCACGGTCTTCGTCGTAACCATCCGCCGCCGTAACCGCCTGATGAAACGGCAGGAGCAGGCGGAGTTTGAAGCGGCCCGCCAAAAGGCGGTACAGGCGGATGAAAAACAGGACGGAAAGGTATAAAATCCCTTTTCAGACGGCCTCTTATCCGCTATAATCCATAAGTTTTCCATTTCGGAAACACTCTTTTATTTTTTAAAACTTATGCCCACTTTCGCCGAAGGGTGCTTGACAATAGGCCTGGCCTATCAAGTTCTATGCGATTGAATGTGTGCTCTTTAACCCTTTCAAGGAAATAACATGTCTCAAATTACTATGCGTCAGATGATTGAAGCCGGTGTTCACTTCGGTCACCAAACCCGTTTCTGGAACCCGAAAATGGCTCAATACATTTTCGGTGCGCGCAACAAAATCCATATCGTAAACTTGGAAAAAACCCTGCCGATGTTCCAAGAGGCGCAAGAAGCCGTACGTCGTCTGGTTGCCAACAAAGGTACAGTATTGTTCGTAGGTACCAAACGCCAAGCCCGCGACATCATCCGCGAAGAAGCTACCCGTGCCGGTATGCCTTTCGTTGATTACCGCTGGTTGGGTGGTATGCTGACTAACTACAAAACCGTTAAGCAATCCATCAAACGCCTGGAAGAAAAAACTGCTGCCCTGGAAAACGCTGCTGAAGGCGGTTTCAACAAAAAAGAAATTCTGGAAATGCAACGCGACGTTGAAAAACTGGAACGTTCTTTGGGCGGTATCAAAAACATGAAAGGCCTGCCTGACGCGATTTTCGTTATCGATACCGGCTACCAAAAAGGTACTCTGGTTGAGGCTGAAAAACTGGGCATCCCTGTTATCGCTGTAGTCGATACCAACAACAGCCCTGACGGCGTGAAATACGTTATCCCTGGTAACGATGACTCCGCTAAAGCTATCCGCCTGTACTGCCGCGGCATCGCTGACGCAGTTTTGGAAGGCAAAAACCAAGCGCTGCAAGAAACTGTAGCCGCTGCCCAAGAAGCTGCTGCCGAGTAATTCGGTACACAGAAGAGGGGCGTTATGCCCCTTTTCTCAAATTCCGTTCTGAAATCCGTTTCAGACGGCCACTATTTCCAAACACGGCAATGGCCGTGTTCCCAAAAATCTAGGAGATTCAAAATGGCAGAAATTACTGCAAAAATGGTTGCCGACCTGCGCGCCGCTACCGGCCTGGGCATGATGGAATGCAAAAAAGCCTTGGTTGAAGCTGAAGGCAACTTCGACAAAGCCGAAGAAATCCTGCGTATTAAATCTGGTGCGAAAGCCGGTAAACTGGCTGGCCGTACTGCTGCCGAAGGCGTATTGGCTTACGCGATCAACGGCAATGTCGGCGCATTAGTTGAAGTAAACTGCGAAACCGACTTCGTTGCTAAAGACGCCGGCTTCGTAGAATTTGCCAACTTCGTTGCGAAAACTGCTGCCGAGAAAAAACCGGCTTCTGTTGAAGAACTGAGCGAACTGGTTGAAGCAGAACGCAAAGCCATCATCGCTAAATTGGGCGAGAACATGTCTGTTCGCCGCTTCCAAGTGATCGACACTGCTAACCAACTGGTTGCCTACATCCACGGTGCATTGGCTACCGAAGGCGTATTGGTTGAGTACAAAGGCTCTGAAGACGTAGCACGCAAAATCGGTATGCACATTGTTGCCGCTAAACCTCAATGCGTAAGCGAAGCCGAAGTAGATGCTGAAACCGTTGAAAAAGAACGCCACATCTACACTGAACAAGCTATCGCTTCCGGCAAACCTGCCGACATCGCCGCTAAAATGGTTGAAGGTCGTATCCGTAAATTCTTGGCTGAAATCACTCTGAACGGCCAAGCGTTCGTGATGAACCCTGACCAAACTGTTGCCCAATTCGCTAAAGAAAACGGCACTGAAGTGATTAGCTTCGTACGCTACAAAGTAGGCGACGGTATCGAGAAAGCCGTTGTTGACTACGCAGCTGAAGTTGCTGCCGCTGCTAAAGTGTAAGGCACTTATGAAAAAGAAAGCACCTAGATTCCAAACGAATCAGGGTGCTTTTTTTTGAGAAAACCGTTTACGCTACCTATTTTAAGACGACCGAATATAAAGGCCGTCTGAAAACCAAAACAATAATAGAACGACACACCATATCATTGTAATCCGACCGTTTGAAAATTCAGACGGCCCAAACTCCGACCGACGACATTCAAGAAAGCAAGGTATCCCATGACACAGCAAATCAAATACAAACGCGTATTACTGAAACTCTCCGGCGAATCCCTGATGGGTTCTGATCCGTTCGGCATCAATCACGATACCATCGTTCAAACTGTCGGCGAAATTGCCGAAATCGTGAGAATGGGCGTGCAAGTCGGTATCGTTGTCGGCGGCGGTAACATTTTCCGCGGCGTATCTGCACAAGCAGGCAGTATGGACCGCGCCACTGCCGACTACATGGGCATGATGGCGACCGTTATGAACGCCTTGGCACTCAAAGACGCATTTGAAACTTTGGGCATCAAAGCGCGCGTACAATCCGCACTGTCTATGCAGCAAATCGCTGAAACTTACGCCCGTCCTAAAGCCATTCAATATTTGGAAGAAGGCAAAGTCGTGATTTTTGCCGCTGGTACCGGTAACCCGTTCTTCACGACCGACACTGCCGCTGCATTGCGCGGCGCGGAAATGAACTGCGACGTGATGCTCAAAGCCACCAACGTCGACGGCGTGTACACCGCAGATCCGAAAAAAGACCCATCTGCAACACGCTACGAAACCATTACTTTTGACGAAGCCTTGTTGAAAAACCTCAAAGTGATGGATGCCACCGCCTTCGCCCTCTGCCGCGAACGCAAACTCAATATCGTGGTCTTCGGCATTGCCAAAGAAGGCTCGCTCAAACGCGTAGTAACCGGCGAAAACGAAGGTACGCTGGTTCACTGCTAATCATTGAAAGGCCGTCTGAAACAGCTGAACGGGATACATTCGGCTTTCAGACGGCCTTTTATTTTCAGTCGGTTGCGTGGGCATTGGCTCATGGTTTGAAAAGGTTGAGAACTTGCTTGATCATAATATCCAACCGACAATTCGATAACAAAAGGATACTCCATGAATATCACCGTCTTGGCTGTCGGCACGAAAATGCCGCGTTGGGTGGATGAAGCCGTTGGCGAGTATGCCAAACGCTTCGGGCGCGATGTCAATTATGCGCTGAAAGAAATCAAGCCAGAGAAACGCGGCGCGGGTGTGAATGCGGCTCAGGGCATGGCGGCTGAAGAAAAACGCCTGTTGGAAGCCATACCGCAGGGCGCGTTTTTGGTGGTATTGGACGAGCGCGGTAAAGCGCCGACTTCGGTCGAATTGGCGCAATATTTGAAAAGCTGGCAGCAAAACGGCGAACACGTCTGCTTTATTATCGGCGGCGCAGACGGTATGACCGACCGTTTGAAACAGCAGGCAAACATGATGATGCGTCTTTCCAGCCTGACTTTGCCGCACGGCATGGTGCGCGTTTTGCTGACCGAGCAGCTTTATCGCGCCGTTTCGATTTTGCACAACCATCCGTATCATCGGGAATAATCCGCTTTGAGTGCAGGGATAAGAAGGCAATGCCGCCTTGTCAGTTTGAAACGGAATAGGGCAAGTCGGTTAAAAGCAGGGTTGAACCTGTTTTCAGACGGCCTGATTTTTCCGCATGAATCCTTTATAATCGTTTCTTTGATAAATCAACATCTTTCGGGAGAACCCAAATGTCCGATTTCCGTCAAGACTTCCTCAAATTCGCTTTGGCACAAAACGTGTTGAAATTCGGCGAATTTACGACCAAGGCCGGCCGTCAGTCGCCTTATTTTTTCAATGCCGGTTTGTTCAATGACGGCGCATCGACTTTGCAGCTGGCGAAGTTTTACGCCGAAGCCATTATTGCCAGCGGCGTGAAGTTCGATATGCTGTTCGGCCCAGCCTATAAAGGCATTATTTTGGCGGCGGCAACAGCGATGATGTTGGCGGAAAAAGGCGTAAACGTACCGTTTGCCTACAACCGCAAAGAAGCCAAAGACCACGGCGAGGGCGGCGTGTTGGTGGGCGCGCCTTTGAAAGGCCGCGTGCTGATTATCGATGATGTGATTTCCGCCGGTACATCCGTGCGCGAGTCGGTCAAACTGATTGAGGCCGAAGGCGCAACGCCTGCTGCAGTGGCCATTGCGCTCGACCGCATGGAAAAAGGTACGGGCGAATTGTCGGCGGTGCAGGAAGTCGAAAAACAATACGGCCTGCCGGTGGTTTCGATTGCCAACTTGAACGACTTGTTCACGCTCTTGCAAAACAATGCCGAATTTGGCGGCTTCTTCGAGCCGGTCAAAGCCTATCGCGAACGTTACGGCGCGGTTTAAACCATAACATCATGCTCAGGTCGTCTGAAACATTTTTCAGACGGCCTGAAACATTAGCTAAAATATATTTTTGATTCGATACACTTACGGAAAATACTCATGCCTGCTTGTTCTTGTCCTCATTGTAAAACGCCGCATTGGGTGAAAGATGCCCAGTTGAACGTGGCGCAGGGTTTCGTGGTCTGCACGCGTTGTTCGGGGATGTTTAAGGCCAAGGATTATCTGTCGGGCAACCTGCCGGCCGATCCGGCCCATCTGCCTGTGGCGGTAACGGATGTGCGCCTCGTGCATAACATCGGTGCGCAAATTCTCAAGCATTCCAAACTCTCGCGCAAAGAAATTTCCGATTTGCTCAATAGCGCGCTCAAGGAAGAGCCTAAGGCGGAAGAGCAGGTGGCGGTCAAAACGCGCAAGGACGGTTTCAACTGGACTTTGGCATCGTTGATTGCGCTGACGGTTTTGATTATGCAACTCTTTTATCTTGCCCTGCTATGAGTGCCATCGCCCATTTTGTCGCCAGCTTTCGCGAAGCCGCGCCCTATATCCAATATTTGCGCGGCAAAACCATGGTGGTCGGCGTGACCGACAGCTTGTTAGAAGGCGAAACCCTAATTCGTTTGGCCGCAGATTTGAACCTGTTGGCCAGCTTGGGCTTGCGTTTGGTCTTGGTGCACGGTTCGCGGCATTTGCTCGACAAATTGGCTTCGGGTCGGAATTTTGTTCCGAAATACAGCGGCAGCCGTCGGATTACCGATGAAGCGACTTTGATGGAAGTGAAGCAAGTGGCAGGGATTATCCGCAGCGATGTGGAAGCCGCCTTGTTCAGCAGTGTATCTGCGCAGCAACGGAGCAAGCCGCCGGTTATCGCGTGCGGCAACTTTATTACCGCCCGTCCGTTGGGCGTTATCGACGGTGTGGACATGGGCTATACCGGTACCGTCCGCAAAATCGACGCGGAAGAAATCCGTTTGCGCTTGGATGGCGGCGCGGTGGTGCTGATCAGTCCTTTGGGACATTCGTACAGCGGCAAAACCTTCAACCTGAGCATGTGTGAAACCGCTCAGGAAGTGGCCATGGCTTTGCAGGCGGAGAAACTGGTTTTCTTGACCGAAGAAACCGGCATCCGTCGCGCCGATGGCTCTTTGGCCAATACTTTGTCTGTCGGCGAAGTGCAGGAATTGATACACGACAATCCCGATGCGCCTACCGATTTGCTGCATGCAGCGGTAGGCGCGTTGGAAAACGGCGTATCGCGGGTGCAGATTCTCAACGGCCGTGAAGACGGCAGCCTGTTGCGCGAGCTGTTTACCCGCGAGGGCAGCGGTACGTCTATTGCCCGTGAGCCGTTTGTTTCCATCCGTCAGGCACGCAGCGACGATATTCCGCACATCATCGCCTTAATCCGTCCTTTGGCGGAACAAGGCATCTTATTACACCGCAGCCGCGAGTATTTGGAAAACCATATTTCCAGCTTTTCCGTATTGGAACACGATCAAAACATTTACGGCTGCGTGGCGTTGAAAACTTTTGCCGAACCGGACTGTGGCGAATTGGCCTGTCTGGTGGTGTCGCCCGAAGCGCGCGATGGCGGCTACGGCGAACTGCTGTTGGAACATCTGTTTCAAAAAGCACACGCCTTAAATATCAAAACGCTTTTCGCCTTATCCACGCATACGGGCGAATGGTTTGTCGAACGGGGCTTTCAGACGGCCTCAGCCGATGACCTGCCTGCCGAACGCCGGCAGGAATACAATGCCAACGGCCGCAATTCCAAAGTATTTGTTTATGACTTGCAGGCCGTCTGAAAAACTTCAATCTATTATCCGTTTTTAAAAATTACTCAAATCTTATGTTAAAAATCATCTCTGCCAACGTCAACGGCATCCGCTCCGCCTATAAAAAAGGTTTTTATGAATACATCGCCGCTTCCGGTGCCGACATCGTCTGCGTGCAGGAACTGAAAGCTCAAGAGGCCGACCTGTCAGACGATATGAAAAATCCGCACGGTATGCACGGCTACTGGCATTGCGCCGAAAAGCGCGGTTACAGCGGCGTGGCGGTGTACAGCAAACGCAAGCCCGACAATGTGCAAATCGGCATGGGCATTGAAGAATTTGACAGGGAAGGCCGTTTTGTCCGTTGCGATTTCGGCAATTTGTCGGTAATTTCGCTGTATCTGCCCAGCGGCAGCAGTGCGGAAGAGCGCCAACAAGTGAAATACCGCTTTTTGGACGCGTTCTATCCCATGCTCGAAGCCATGAAAAACGAAGGGCGCGACATCGTCGTCTGCGGTGACTGGAACATTGCCCACCAAAACATCGACTTGAAAAACTGGAAGGGCAATCAGAAAAATTCGGGCTTCTTGCCTGAAGAGCGCGAATGGATAGGCAAAGTCATCCACAAGCTCGGTTGGACGGATATGTGGCGCACACTTTATCCCGATGTGCCGGGCTATACATGGTGGAGCAACCGCGGACAAGCGTATGCGAAAGATGTCGGGTGGCGTATCGATTATCAGATGGTTACGCCGGAGTTGGCCGAAAAAGCTGTTTCCGCACATGTTTATAAAGACGAAAAATTCTCGGATCACGCCCCTTTAGTTGTGGAGTATGACTATGTTGCCGAATAAGGTTTTTGGTAAATATGATTGGAATATAAACGGCAAAACCGGCGTAGGCGCGGCATGGGTTGTGGCGGCATTTGTATTGCCTATGCTGGTGTGGGCGGTGTTTATGCTGGCGCGGATGTCCGGCTGGGTTGCCCCGACCAAGGCCAATCCGACGTGGGCGTTGGTATGGCTGCTGTTTTCCCTGCCTTGCCTGCTGATTGCGGCCAAATGCTTTGCTTGGAAGGGCTGGCGGCTGATTGCCAACATCGTACTTTGTCTGGCGACTTGTGCCATCCTCAGCGTGCCAGCCGCATTGCTGATTGCATTTACACTTAACGACTTGCTCAAATAGGCCGTCTGAAATGCAGAGCTTCGAACTCGAAGAAATGGCACTGTTTCTGATACGCGATGCGGATGAAGCGGAAATGTGGATAGACCGCTGGGCGGTCAGCTATCCGATTGTTCAAACTGCCGAAGCCGATAGTCGGCAAACCATTTCCGAATGGCAACACGCCATTCAGACGGCCTTTGACTATATCGTCAGCAGAAATATTGCTATCGTGGCTCATGGTGTTGGTGTGTCCGCATTTTTGGCATGGCTGTATCAAGCCGACATCATGACGCAAAAACGCCTGACCAATATTATTTTGGTCTCGCCTCGCCCAGAAGCTTTTCCCGAGGACGAAATCCATACGTTTCAACGTGTCCGCTGTCCTTGCCGTACAGCGCTGGTTATCGCCGAAACAAACGGCACGCCACGCGATTGGGCGCAAGAACAGGCTGACCGCTGGCATGCACGCCTGCTTCAATCGCCGCATTCCGGCCGGTTAAACGGCGCACTCGGCGGCTGGCAATGGGGCATGAAGCTGATGCAGGAAATGCTGTTGAGTAAGTAGTTTAGAAATGTCTATTAATAAACAAAGGCCGTCTGAAACCGATATGTGTTTCAGACGGCCTTTGTTTGCAAATATCATGTTAAATATAATTAAAAGAAACTATTCTCATTTCTTTTGCGAAGCAATATAATTCGGTTGTTTCGTTAAATTGAGTATAAAAATGCAAATACCATTTCATTTGGCTTTATTACCCACGCTGATTATTGCTTCCTTCCCTGTCGCAGCCGCCGATACGCAGGACAATGGTGAACATTACACCGCTACTTTGCCCACCGTTACCGTGGTTGGACAGTCCGACACCAGCGTACTCAAAGGCTACATCAACTACGACGAAGCCGCCGTTACCCGCAACGGACAGCTCATTAAGGAAACGCCGCAAACTGTCGATACGCTCAATATCCAGAAAAACAAAAACTACGGCACGAACGATTTGAGTTCTATCCTCGAAGGCAATGCCGGCATTGATGCTGCCTACGATATGCGTGGCGAAAGCATTTTCCTGCGTGGCTTCCAAGCCGACGCATCCGATATTTACCGCGACGGCGTGCGCGAAAGCGGACAAGTGCGCCGCAGCACCGCCAACATCGAGCGCGTCGAAATCCTGAAAGGCCCGTCTTCCGTGCTTTACGGTCGCACCAACGGCGGCGGCGTCATCAACATGGTCAGCAAATACGCCAACTTCAAACAAAGCCGCAACATCGGTGCGGTTTACGGCTCGTGGGCAAACCGCAGCCTGAATATGGACATCAACGAAGTGCTGAACAAAAACGTCGCCATCCGCCTCACCGGCGAAGTCGGGCGTGCCAATTCGTTCCGCAGCGGCATAGACAGCAAAAACGTCATGGTTTCTCCCAGCATTACCGTCAAACTCGACAACGGCTTGAAATGGACGGGGCAATATACCTACGACAATGTGGAGCGCACGCCCGACCGCAGCCCGACCAAGTCCGTGTACGACCGCTTCGGACTGCCTTACCGCATGGGTTTTGCCCACCCGAACGATTTTGTCAAAGACAAGCTGCAAGTTTGGCGTTCCGACCTTGAATACGCCTTCAACGACAAATGGCGCGCCCAATGGCAGCTCGCCCACCGCACGGCGGCGCAGGATTTCGACCATTTTTATGCAGGCAGCGAAAATGGCAACTTAATCAAACGTAACTATGCTTGGCAGCAGACTGACAACAAAACCCTGTCGTCCAACTTCACGCTCAACGGCGACTACAACATCGGCCGTTTTGAAAACCACCTGACTGTAGGCATGGATTACAGCCGCGAACACCGCAACCCGACATTGGGTTACAGCCGCGCCTTTTCCGCCTCCATCAACCCCTACGACCGCGCAAGCTGGCCGGCTTCGGGTAGGCTGCAACCCGTCCTCACCCAAAACCGCCACAAAGCTGACTCCTACGGCATCTTTGTGCAAAACATCTTCTCCGCCACGCCCGATTTGAAATTCGTCCTCGGCGGCCGTTACGACAAATACACCTTTAATTCCGAAAACAAACTCACCGGCAGCAGCCGCCAGTACAGCGGCCACTCGTTCAGCCCCAACATCGGCGCAGTGTGGAACATCAACCCAGTCCACACACTTTACGCCTCGTATAACAAAGGCTTCGCGCCTTATGGCGGACGCGGCGGCTATTTGAGTATCGACACGTCGTCTGCTGCCGTGTTCAACGCCGACCCCGAGTACACCCGCCAATACGAAACCGGCGTGAAAAGCAGTTGGCTGGACGACCGCCTCAGCACTACGTTGTCCGCCTACCAAATCGAACGCTTCAATATCCGCTACCGCCCCGACGCGCAAAATGATCCCTATACTTGGGCAGTCAGCGGTAAACACCGTTCGCGCGGTGTGGAATTGTCCGCCATCGGGCAAATCATTCCCAAAAAACTCTATCTGCGCGGTTCGTTGGGCGTGATGCAGGCGAAAGTCGTTGAAGACAAAGAAAATCCCGACCGAGTGGGCATCCATTTGAATAACACCAGCAACGTTACCGGCAACCTGTTTTTCCGTTATACCCCGACCGAAAACCTCTACGGCGAAATCGGTGTAACCGGTACGGGCAAACGCTACGGCTACGACTCAAGAAACAAAGAAGTGACCACGCTTCCAGGCTTTGCCCGAGTTGACGCCATGCTTGGCTGGAACCATAAAAACGTCAACGTTACCTTTGCCGCGGCCAATCTGCTCAATCAAAAATATTGGCGTTCGGATGCCATGCCGGGTAATCCGCGCGGCTATACTGCCCGGGTAAATTACCGTTTCTGATGAAATCAGGCAAAGGCCGTCTGAAAATAAGGCTATGATCTAAGCCATATTTCAGACGGCCTTTATAAAGGCTGAAATAAAACTAAACACATTTTTTCACTCAAATTGAACACGCCTTCAACAAAATGCCATAAAATTGGCCGATTGATTTGAATGTAAAGAGATACCTATGAAACTGAAAACCTTAGCCTTGACCTCATTAACCCTGTTGGCATTGGCCGCTTGCGGCAAACAGGCGGAAACCAGCGTTCCGGCAGACAGCGCCCAAAGCAACACATCCGCTCCGGCAGCCCCTGCCGCATTGACCGAAGGTGTCAATTACACCGTATTGTCCAATCCGATTCCGCAACAGCAGGCCGGTAAAATCGAAGTATTGGAATTTTTCGGCTACTTCTGCCCGCATTGCGCCCATCTTGAGCCGGTCTTGAGCGAGCACATCAAAACGTTTAAAGACGATACCTATATGCGCCGGGAGCATGTCGTGTGGGGTGATGAAATGAAACCTTTGGCACGTTTGGCCGCGGCAGTGGATATGGCCGGCGAATCAGATAAAGCCAACAGCCATATTTTCGATGCGATGGTTAATCAAAAAATCAATCTGGCCGATACCGATACCCTGAAAAAATGGTTGTCTGAGCAAACTGCATTTGACGGCAAAAAAGTATTGGCTGCATTTGAAGCGCCCGAAAGCCAAGCGCGTGCGGCCCAAATGGAAGAATTGACCAATAAATTCCAAATCAGCGGCACACCGACTGTGATCGTTGGTGGCAAATACCAAGTCGAATTTAAAGACTGGCAGTCCGGCATGACCACGATTGACCAGTTGGTGGACAAAGTACGCGAAGAGCAGAAAAAGCCGCAATAAGTTGAGGATTGAATAAGCAAGGATTTCGCGCTCCTTCCACTTCGTTTTCCTTTACTATGCTGAAAGATCCAAACAATGTGTGATTACTGTTCTGACCTGCGACCTACCGTTCGTATCAGGGTTCCGAAAGAATTATCGCAAATGTTACTGCGAGCCTCTGATCGTTTAGCAGACGGCACGCTCATCGACATTACCCCAGCCTACGCCAAAGTTTATGGTCCCAGCCTTGATTTTGCTAAAACCATTGCCAATAGCGGTTACATTACCCATACTGATTCTCAGGGTAATCGTGACATATATGGTTGGAACGATTTCGTGGTACATTATTTTCAATGTACGCACTGCAATGCCGTTTTCAGGCTTGGTGCCGAAACCTACCATGGTAGTGGTGGCCAATGGGAAATGTTGGAAGAGGCATCGGTACGCTATGAAAATCCTTAAAAGGAATAGATTTCATAGTTATATGTGAATAGTAATTCTTGCTAGAGTAAAAATAAAAACGCCGTCTGAAACTTTTCAGACGGCGTTTACTGTCAAATTAGCTTACAAACCCGGGAACATGCCTTTCATTCCCTTCATACCTTTGGCCAAGCGCATCAGTTTGCCCAAACCGTTGCCGCTGAACATCTTCATCATCTGTTGCATTTGTTCAAACTGCTTGAGCAATTTGTTCACTTCCTGCACGGTCGTACCCGCGCCCATTGCAATACGGCGTTTGCGGCTGGCTTTGAGCAGGGCAGGGTTAGCGCGTTCTTTTGGAGTCATCGAGTTGATGATGGCTTCTACTTTGCCCATCGCTTTTTCAGCCGTGCCTTCGGGGATTTGTTTCGATATTTGACCCAGTTCGCCCGGCATTTTCGACATCAGGTTTTCCAAGCCGCCCATATTGCGCATCTGTTGGATTTGTTCTTTAAAGTCATTGAGGTCGAAGCCTTTGCCTTTTTGCAGCTTTTTTGCCATTTTGGCGGCGGCTTCTTCATCAATACCTTTTTGAACGTCTTCAATCAGGGTCAATACGTCGCCCATGCCGAGGATACGGCTGGCAAGACGGTCGGGGTGGAAAGGTTCGAGGCCGTTGATTTTCTCGCCGACACCGATAAATTTAATCGGTTTGCCGGTTACATGGCGTACGGACAATGCCGCACCGCCGCGCGAGTCGCCGTCCATCTTGGTCAATACGACACCGGTCAGCGGCAGGGCTTCATTAAATGCCTGAGCAGTGTTCACAGCATCCTGACCTAACATGGCATCGATGACGAACAAAGTTTCAACCGGGTTAACCGCAGCATGAAGCGCTTTGATTTCGTTCATCATTTCTTCATCGATTGCCAGGCGGCCGGCGGTATCGACCATCAATACATCGTAAAAATGTTTTTTGGCGTAATCGACGGCGGCAGTTGCAATCTCAACCGGTTTTTGGTTGGTATCGGATGGGAAAAAGTCCACGCCGACCTGTTCGGCCAATAGGCGCAGCTGTTCAATCGCGGCAGGGCGGTAAACGTCGGCAGATACCACCAAAACTTTTTTCTTCTGATCGTTTTTCAGCAGGCGGGCGAGTTTGCCGACGGTTGTTGTCTTACCGGCACCCTGCAAACCGGCCATTAAAACGATGGCAGGCGGTGAAACCGATAAATCCAGTGTTTTGTTTTCCTTGCCCATCAGCTCGACTAAGGCTTGGTTGACCACACCAATAAAGGCTTGGTCAGGTGTCAGACTGCCGACGACTTCTTGACCAAGGGCCTGTTCTTTGACTGTGTTGACGAATTCTTTAACGACGGGCAATGCAACGTCGGCTTCCAGCAGGGCAAGACGAACCTCGCGCAAGGCTTCTTTAATATTGTCTTCGGTCAGTGTTGATTGGCCGCGAATATTTTTAAGTACCTTGCTGAAGCGGTTGGTCAGGTTGTCTAACATACTTATCCTTGATAATGAGAATAGCTGCCCAATACAGGGCATTCTTTGTTAAAATAAAATTCGGATTATTTTACACGATAGTCCGAAGTTATGCTTCAAGAACACAAACACGACACCAAGGCCGTCTGAAACCCTGCCGGGTGTCCGTCTAGTGTTCACACGTCTATTGAGAAAGATATTTATGCCGATTGTCTTAATCTGCCTTATGCTGGTGTATGCCGGATTGGGCGTATTTTCCTGGTTGCAACATAAAAAGCACAATAATAAGTCTTACCCGCTGAAAACCGAGCTGCTGATTTTGAGTGGCGCATTATTGGTACATGGCGCAGCATTAATGTTCCCTGTATTGCAGGATAGGGTATTGATTACCGGTTTTGGTTATTCTCTCAGTCTGATAGTTTGGCTGATGCTGATGATGTACTGCCTGGGCAGCTTCTTTTATTGTCTGCGCGGTGTGCAACTCTTATTGTATCCCTGTGCTGCATTGACCTTATTGCTGGGTTTCCTTTTCCCGGGAGATTTCACAGGTCGTCAAATTGTAGACTTATTGCCGCTATCGCACATTGCATCATCATTGCTCGCATACGGATTGTTTGGCATCGTTACCTTATTTGCCATCCTGATCCTTTTGCTCGACCGCAATCTGCACAAACGCCGTTTTTCCGCATTAGTTAGTTTCTTGCCGCCATTATTGAGTTTGGAAAAACTTATGTTCCAAGGTATGTGGGCAGGATTCGTTTTATTGACCTATTCAGTTATCAGCGGGACGTTTTTTGCCGAAGCCATTTTCGGCAAACCCATGACCTTCACGCATAAAACCATCTTCAGTATTATGTCGTGGCTGATTTATGGCGCATTATTGTTGAAACACAGCATGACCGCATGGCGCGGCAAGAAAGCCGCCGTTTGGACTATTGTCGGATTTGTCAGTCTGATTTTTGCCTATGTGGGCAGTAAATTTGTCCTAGAAATTGTCCTTCAACGTATTGGATAAATAGAAACCATAAAAAAAGGCCGTCTGAAAGAGCATTTCAGACGGCCT
>NZ_KV814784.1:0-66756 GCF_001814095.1 Neisseria sp. HMSC068C12
CACCTTTAGGGCCAGCAGGACCAGTATCGCCTTTTTCGCCTTTAGGGCCAGTTGCGCCAGTAGCACCAGTTGCACCGGTATCGCCTTTAGGGCCAGTTGCACCAGTTGCGCCGGTATCGCCTTTAGGGCCAGTTGCACCAGTTGCGCCGGTAGAACCAGTAGAACCACCACCAATTACGCTCAGGGTGTATTCGTTAGTGCCGTTTGAAGTCATCTTCAGACCGTCACCTGCGATCAGTTTCAGGGTGTTATTGGCATTTGATTTAGGATCGTATTTGTATGTACCTACATCTGGTGAGCTACCGCTACCATTATGGCCTGAGAATACAAACGGATTCAGGTTTTCGATGCGGTTTGCAACAGCGTACAATTGAGAGCCGTTGATTGCATCGGTAGAAGTTGCAGAAATACGGCCTGCGGCAACGTTTTGAATTTGACGTTCTTTACCTGCAGAACCTACAGACAATACTGCGCCATTGCCCAAACCGCTGGTTGCACCTGCGAAGCCGCTATAAGTGTAGCTGCCAACAGTAGCAGTGTTAGTAGGTACGAAGTTGCTGGTTGTAGAACCGTTACCCAGAGCTACGCTGTTTTCGATAGTAGATTTAGCTTCAGTACCCAAAGCCAGAGTGTTTTTAGCTGTTGCTTGAGCACCGTTACCCAGAGCAGTTGCATATTCACCGCCATTAGCTTGAGCACCACGGCCCAATGCAATTGCTTGTTTAGAAGCAGCGTTACTTTGTACGCCCAAAGCTACTGAGTATTTACCAGTTGCTGTAGCAGCAGGACCGAATGCTGCAGCAGAAGTACCATCAGCTACGGAACCACGACCGATTGCTACGTCAGAACCTTGTTTGGCTTGAGCGTCGCCACCCAATGCTACCGCGCCGTTTGCCAGAGCTTTAGAGCGCTCACCGATGGCTGTTGCTACGATACCGGTTGCTTGAGCTTCTGTACCGATTGCCATTGCCGAACCGGCATTATTTACTACGCCGTCGCCATCAGCGCCAGTAGAAGTACCGTCAGCTGTAGCAGCATGACCTACGGCAACGTCAGCAGCTTGCTTAGCAGTTGCACCGTTACCTTGAGCGATAGAGTTATTGCCAGCAGCTTTAGATTGAGTACCCAAAGCGATAGAGTTGTTACCGATTGCTTTAGCAGCAGTACCTGCTTTATTACCCAGAGTACCATCCATCGCACCGCCAATAGCTACAGAATTTTCACCTGTTGCTTGAGCGGATGCACCACCAGCAAATGAGCCTGTGCCATTAGCTTGAGACAATACGCCGATAGCGGTACCACGGTTAGCAGTTGATTCAGCATAAGCACCGATACCAATTGCGTTATCGCCTCTAGAAACTGTTTTAGTACCGACAGCAATGGAGTTATTGTTAGACGCAGTGGCAGTTTGACCCACAGCAATAGAGTTAGACTCAGCAGCAGTAGCGTTAGAACCTACAGCAACTGCAGCTTCTTTATTGGCTTGCGCATATGGACCAACTGCAACTGTCAGATTACCTTCTGCTTTTGTATATGAACCAACGCCGACAGCTTGAACACCTGACGCATTTGAGCTGGTACCCATTGCCATCGCATGGTCTTTACTTGCTACAGTATCTTTACCGACAGCAATAGTATTGGTCCAAGCACCATGAGCGTTATTACCAATAGCGATAGAATCTTGTTTTTCGGCGTTTGCATGCGTACCTACAGCAACTGCAGCAGCATTTGCATTGGAGTTATCACCAATAGCTGTTGCAAATTGTGCACCAGCATTTGCACGGTTACCGAATGCACTTGCGGAGTCTTGAGTAGCAGTTGCACGGTTACCTACTGCAGTCGCACGAATTTGAGTTGCTTGGGCTACATTACCGATTGCAACAGAAGCTTCACCACTTGCAACAGAGCTTACACCCATTGCAGTCGATGCACCGCCGGTTGCGATATTGTTATTACCTACTGCCAATGCTGCGTTTGCAGTCGCAGTATTGTTAGCACCGTAAGCGATAGTGCCATCTTGACTGCTGGCAGTATTTTGATAACCCACTACAACAGAGTTGACACCAACGTTTCTGTTAGAACCGTTGTAAGTACCATTTGGAGTAATGTTTACCGCACTACCACCCAAATCTACACCTGCCTGAGCAGCACTAGAAGCCATCAACGCACCTGCCGCTGCAACTGCAGCAGCTACGGCTTTACGCTTGTCAGAAGCGGATTTTTTGCCGTGTGCATGGCTGATTTCGGAAACCGCGGTCCATGTCTGGGTCGCGTGGTTCCAAATGACTTTAAAGACTTTATTCATATCGATTTTCCTGTAAGGGGTTTGATTTCTTTTGGGACGTTTGCTCGGCTATAAACCGCCTGCCCATACATATGCCGCACTTCAGAGTTTCCCCTTTATGCGGTTTTACGTCGTAACCTCTTGTATGCAATTCCCGTGCCAAAAGTTTCCACTCGGCCGAATGGCAGCTAAATTCCTGTTTTATGGGATTTTATGCTGATACATTTTGGGAAGCTTGTGAAGTTTGGGAAACGATGTGCCGTTTTTTGTCAGCTTGTTTCTTAACCAGTCACTTTTTGTCAGCTTCTTTCAATGCATTCGGAATCCTTGTCCAAATTTTATATGCGTTTGGTTTTACAAATCAACTCTTCCGATAAAGTGTTATTTTTTCGCCCTCAACGGTCATGCTGGTTAGATTTACTTGTTGCTTTTTTTAAACGATTTTTATAATTATATGATTCTTATTGAAATTTTTAAACAATAATGATTATTAAATAATATGTTAACAGGATAGTTATTTTAGTGATAGATTTAGATGTCAGCTTTTATTTAGAGAATTAATGAGATTTGTATCGAGGATCGGTTTAAACCGTGTGATGGGTTTATATCGCCTATTTTCAGACGGTCTTTGACGTTTTCTAACATAGCAAACAGCGGGCAAATGACACGAATTTATGCGCTATTGAGCCGATGGACAGCGTTAAAAAGGCAAGTGTAAAACTTGCCTTTACGTTTGGGATTTGTTTGTTCTCTATTGTAGAAAACTGTGTTGTTTTTTCAGACGGCCTTACCAATGGAATGTTTGGGTTACGCCTGCGGAAGCGCCGTTGTTGCCGGCATAGCCGTAGCCACCGGTATGACTGGAGGCGCAGGCGGTGAGTGTGGCGAGGGTAAGGATGAGGAGGATGTGTTTCATGTTTTTTCTCTGAATGGGTTGGTTTTAGGCTTTTGTGGCGTTGTGTTGCTGCATGAATTGGACGAGCTGGGGCTTGGTTGCTTTGTCCTGATTTACAGTTAGACCGCTAAATTGTTTGATGATTAAAGAAGGCCGTCTGAAAACGGGTTTCATGATATTGGAACTTTGTTTTCAGACGGCCTTTATTTTATATCAGCTTATCAGTGGCGGAAATGGCGGATGCCGGTTACGACCATGGCGATGCCGTGTTCGTCCGCTGCATCAAAAACTTCTTGGTCGCGCATGGAGCCTGCGGGGTGGATGATGGCTTTGATGCCCTGCTCGGCAATGACATCTACGCCGTCGCGGAATGGGAAGAAGGCATCGGAAGCGGCACATGCACCGTTGAGGTCGAAATTGGCATCTTGCGCTTTGCGGGCGGCGATGCGGGTGCTGTCCACGCGGCTCATTTGGCCTGCGCCGATGCCGTAGGTTTGACCGCCTTTGCCGAAGACGATGGCGTTAGATTTGACGTATTTTGCGACGTTCCATACAAACATCAGGTCGTTCCATTCTTGCTCGGTCGGTTCGCGTTTGGAGACGACTTTCAAATCGGCGCGGCTGATGCGGTGGATGTCGGGCGTTTGTACCAACAGTCCGCCGCCGACGCGTTTGAGTTCAAAGCGGTTGGCACCTGCTTCGAGCGGCACTTCCAATACGCGCACGTTTTTCTTGGCAGCGGCAATTTCGAGGGCTTCGGCGGTGAACTTCGGCGCCATGAGGACTTCCATAAATTGGTTGTCGGTAATTTGTTTGACGGTTTCGCCGTCCACTTCGCGGTTGAAGGCGATGATGCCGCCGAATGCGCTGGTGGTGTCGGTAGCGTAGGCGAGTTTGTAGGCATCCAAGGTATTGGAGGCGACGGCTACGCCGCACGGATTAGCGTGTTTCACGATCACGCAGGCCGGCGCGTCAAAGGATTTGACGGCTTCCCATGCGGCATCGGCATCAGCGATATTGTTGTAAGACAATTCTTTGCCTTGCAGCTGTTTGTAGGCGGAAAGGCTGCCTGCGGCGGGGGAAATATCGCGGTAGAACGCGGCGCGCTGGTGCGGGTTTTCGCCGTAGCGCATATCTTGTACTTTAATCCAGCTTTGGTTGAGCTGGCTTGGGAATTCGCCGATTTGGGGCTGGCCACTCAAGACGTCGTCTGAAAGCGAGGTCAGGTAGTTGGAAATCATGCCGTCGTATTGGGCGGTATGGCTGAATGCTTTGCGTGAGAGGTTGAAACGGGTTTTGTCGCTCAATGCGCCGTTGTTGGCTTCGAGTTCGGCGGCGATGGCCGGGAAATCGGCTGTGTCGGTAACGATGGCGACGTGTTTCCAGTTTTTCGCGGCAGAGCGCACCATGGTCGGGCCGCCGATGTCGATGTTTTCAATCGCGTCTTCCAGTGTGCAGTTTGGTTTGGCGATGGTGGCGGCGAAGGGGTAGAGATTGACGCACACGAGGTCGATGTTGCCGATGCCGTGTTCTTCCATCTTGGCGACGTGTTCGCCCAAATCGCGACGGCCGAGGATGCCGCCGTGGATTTTCGGATGCAGGGTTTTCACGCGGCCGTCGAGCATTTCGGGAAAACCGGTATAGTCGGCAACTTCGATAACGGGAACGCCTGCATCAGCCAAGAGTTTTGCTGTACCGCCGGTAGAGAGGATTTCTACACCGAGCTTGGTCAGGGTTTGGGCAAATTCGACTGCGCCTGTCTTGTCGGATAGGCTGATCAGGGCGCGTTTGATGGAAGACATTTGGATTTCCTTTGTTGAAGGTTTAATCAGTATGGGATGAATTTTCAGGGCGGTATTATCCCCTAGTTTCGCATTTTTGGCAGTAGGTTTTTATAGATATTGTTAACAATTTTATTGTAAAAGGCCGTCTGAAACGAGGTTTCAGACGGCCTGATGCTTTTGCCTATTTAAATCCCATTTTCTTCGCCACGCATACTGCGCCTGCCATGCCTGCACATAAGGGCATGAGCAAGGCAACGGGGGCGTAGGTTAGCTCTAAAATAAAGGCTATGGCCGTCAGGGGCATTTTGAGGGAAACGCCGAGGAAAACGGCTGCGCCGACAACGGCCGCGCTTTCGGACGACATGGCAGGAAAGAAAGTATTCCACGCGGCGGCAGCGGCAAAGGCGATGGTGCTGCCGAGCATCATGGACGGGGTAATCAGGCCGCCGTATGCGCCTGCCACCAGCGCCATTAAGACGACCAGCCATTTGACGGAGGTCAGCTCAAGGCTGTGTTGCCAGCCGGTCAATCCGCCAAAGGTCAGTTGGTTGCCTGCTTTGCCGTTGCCCAAAATTTCGGGAAACCAAACGGCAATCGCGCCAATGAGTGCAAACATACAGACGGCCAAGGGAATGATTTTGATATTATCGCGCTTGATGAAGGGGAATTTTTGGGCAGTACGCTGGAAAAAGACGGCGGTTGCGCCCAGTACTGGGCCGATGATGACGGAAAACCAAAGTAATGATGTGTTGATGGAAAGGTTAGCCGGATGATATTGCTGCACGTCGCCCAAGCCGATGCGCGCGACGGCAGTGGCGATGACGGAAGTCAGCAATGCGGCGGCGACGGCTTGCTGAGTCCATAAGCCCAGCATGGCTTCGAGGATAAAAAGTGTGGAGGCGAGCGGCACGTTATACACGGCTGCCAAACCTGCACCCGAGGCGCAAGCAATGACCAGCCTTGTGTCGTCTTCGCTCAACCCGAAACGGTTGACGCCTACTGAAGCAAAGGCAGCAGTCATTTCGCGCGGCGCAACTTCGCGGCCGAGCGGCGAGCCAAGCCCGACGGTAATGATTTGCAACAGAGCATGACTGACGGTTTCAAAAAACGGAAAACCGGCGAGCGGATTTTTAACCACAGCTTTAATGCTCGGTTGCGGCCTGCCGTAGCGTTTGAGCAACCACCACCCCAAGCCGACCACCGCGCCGCAAAAGGCCATCACTCCGATACGCCGCGCAGGACTTGCCTGCGATACGCCCTCTCGGAATGAAACGTATAGGCCGTCTGAACCGTAACCGTAGGCAAGATGTTGAATTGTATGCATGATTTCGGTTAATACAATGCCGACTATGCCGCCGATAATGCCGGTAATGATGAGGGCGGCCCAAAGTTTATGCGTTTCTTTCACGGGATTTGACTTGAGGTAGTAGTGGTTTGATCAAAGCGTTTTTCGAGGGAACTATTGTCCGCCCAAGGGATAGTTTTTGGGGGCGACGTGGGTTTTGCCGTTATAAGGGAAAATATATTTCTGATTTTTATAATTTTTCTTTCCTGATACGCCGCTGAGTTTTGCAGTCAGCGCCCATACGCCGGATACGGCAGGACGGCTTTTGTCAAAAGCAATTTTGGCTTCCAGACTGGTATATCTGTCTTTGCAGAGGCGTTTTTCACGCCCTTTCAATTCATCGCAATCGCCAAAATATGCGCCGTTATCGTTACCGCTGATCATGACGCTGTTGCGGATTCGGTTGCTATCATCGGTAAACAGGAAGTTTTGCGAAGTCGTCGTGTCGCCTTGGCCTGTATAACTTGATTCGGCAACATAGCCCCAGTTTTGTGCGCCCACCTGAACAAACTTCCATTCCTTATTCTCCGGCGGCTCGCCCCATGCGCCGATTTTATCTTTTCCGTGCTGTTTGATTGCCCACTTGCCGTCTGTTTTCTCCAAAACAAACAATTCTGCCAGACCGGAAGAAACATGAGCGTCCTGTTTTACTTTTTGTTCCATATCGTAGGCAAAACCTGTGTACAACACATAGCGCGCGGCTTTGCCGTTGCGCGTTACGGTATGATTGGCAACAGGTTTCATGCAATACATAATGTTGTCAGATGCTGTCTCACTGTCTTTCGGCGGCTTGGCGAGCTGGCATTTGTGCGCGGCAAGCGGTCGGTTGTAATACTTGGCAATGACGGCCTGTACAGCGGCTTTGTCGTTATCGGGTGCAGCCGACGTCAAAATAGGGCAGGCAAGCAAAAGCAGGGAGATAATGCGTTTCATAGAAATTTTCCCAAAATGTTTTATTGAAAAAAGTACTGCTTACTTCAGGCCGTCTGAAACCGTTTTCAGACGGCCTTTTTGTGTTTGTTGCCGATACGCGCCAGCATACCGGCGACAAAAGTGGACGCAATAACGACGGTAATGCCCATCGCAGACATAGCACTTAAATGTTCGCCCAAAATTAACACCGCCATGATAACGCCGATGACAGGCTCAAGCGAAATCAGCAGGCCGGAGACGTTGGCAGGGACTTTGTTCATGCCTTTGTTCCACAACAGATAGGCAAGCCAACTGCAACCGATCCCCATATACAAAATCGACAGCGTACCGCCCCATGACCAGTTGATTTGATAACTGTCTGCCAACACCAGCGAAAACGGCAGACACAATACCGCCGCCACCGCCATGGAAGCCACGGTAAATGCAGGCGCACCGATGCGGGCAATCATCTGCTGGCTCGGTCGTATCACGCCTGCAAAACCCAATCCCGCAAGCAAAATCAGCAAACAGCCGAACCAATCAATCGTGCCGCCTTCTTCTGCACCGCCCATTACCATCATGCCCACGCCGGCAAACGCCACCGCGCCGCAAATCCAGTGGTAAATTTTCGCTTTGTCGCTGAAAAAGAAATGACCGACAAAAACCACCAGCAAGGGTTCCAGCCCGACCATGGTAATCGCGCTGGCGGCAGACGTGTATTTCAAACCGATAAACTGAAGCATCAAAACGACAACGTAGTTGACAAAGGAAATCCATAACAACGGCTTCCACTCGCTCCGCGGAATCCTTCCCAAATGACGGCGGCACGACGGCAGTACCATCAACGCGGCAATCAACAACCGTGCCTCAACCATCAGCGCAGGGTCGATCATCTCGTAAGAATACTTGGCAGCGATAAAAGAGCTGCCCCAAATCAGCAGGGCAAGTATTTGATAGAACATGGTCCGACCTTTTAAAAAGGGTTAATCGTTTCTTCTCTATATTTATTATTCAGACGGCCTGGAGGGTTGGCCTTTTTTATTTTGTCTGCGTCAGAGAATCCAAAAAGTCGAAGAGTTTGGCATTCATTTCACTGAAATCCGCCGCTTCGATTTTATCCGGATGCTGGACATAAGTTTGGGCTTGGCTTTGTTCGGCCACATTTTCGCGTCCGTCCGCCGCAATCAGCAGCCCGACGGCTTCACGGTCAAACTCCAAATGGGCCTGGAAGGCATAATGTTTGGGCGCAAAACGGATAATCTGGCGCGGACAGCCTTTGCTGGTTGCCAACACAACCGCCTTATCCGTCAAACCGGGCATATCGCCGTGCCAATGGCCGGTATTCAGGGTTTTGCCCAACAGGGAAACATGGGCATCCGCCAAACCTTCCGCCGTCAGCTCAATCGGATAAATGCCGATTTCACGCTCAGGGCTGCGTGTGTGGCGCGCGCCGTAGGCAACGGATAAAAGCTGCGCACCCAAACACACGCCGACAATATATTTATCCGCCGCCATCGCCTGACGCATCAGGCGCAGCTCGGATTCGGGGTCGTAATACGAGAATGCCTGCCTGTCTTCATCAGGCGATTGCGGCCCGCCCATCACAATCAAAAAATCTATATCGTCCACATTGTCAGGCAGGGTTTCCCTTTCGTACACTTTGGTTGTACTGATGTTATGTCCGCGCCATTGCGCCCATTTCAAATATGCTCCCGGCACTTCAAATGCCTCGTGCAAGATGAAATGGATATTTAATTTATTCGGATTTTGCATTGTTATTTCTCCTTCGACCGTCAGGACGGATTGCCCTGCCGTATTACAGCATACCGTGCTGTTGTAATTTTTTACGCAGGGTATTGCGGTTCAAACCCAAAATAACGGCCGCTTTAGACTGGTTTCCGCCGCATTGCTCCATCACGCAGGCAAGCATCGGCTTTTCCACTTGATGCAATACCATATCATACACACCGCAAGGTTCCGTACCATCCAAGTCTTTGAAGTATTGTCGTAAGTTTTGTTCAATACATTGCGCAATGTCAGTCGTCGTTTGATTCATCGTGATTGTCTTTCTTTAGATTTGTTTTTAGATGATGAGTCCGTCTGAACATTCAGACGGCGTTTATTTAATTTGATTGAGAAATTTACTCTATTCAATTCTTATTTTTTATCAAAATCTTATACTGCAATAGATTTCTGTAATTTACTATCCCAAAATGCCCGCCATATCCCGTTTTCTTGAGCCAGATAGATAACAAATTCATTATTGGCATGATCGGCAACGTAACGAATGGAATACGGTTTTTCTTCACAATTGACTATCCAAACATGAAATTTCCGTGCTTTTTCCCAAGATTGGCGGTTATATCCTATTTCTTGATACGCTCTAGGAATAGGCGATTGAGCCTCTTTTTCCAGAGAGGTTTGAACCTGATTATCCCATGCGTTCAAACGCTGCAGGATTTCCATACATTGAGCTTCATCCCCTGAGGCAAAATACAGCAGGATATTATGCGCTCCCTCACTTAACTCCAGCTCAACCGTATTACCCTGCTCGTCATAATGCCCTTCATCATTGACCAGCCGACGAGTGGCATCAGCCAATTCCTGTTCCCAATCCACATGTTCGAAACGATTGCGCGGAAACATGGAATCAGCTTGATGCTTTTTAGAAAATATACGTTTAATCAACTGAAACATAGGGTTTCCTGAAACCATCTCCTCACACAACCTACTGCTCAAAGCAAGTAATCTTGCCAACCTTTTCTCCGTCAGGTTCGATTTCTGCTACATTATCTCCATATTTATTACCCCAAAAGAAACGCCCGTTCTACTCATACCAAGGCTTGCCCAGTACATACCAAGCCTTGTCCAAACTGTCACCGGGGCGGATGGTTTCGCATGTTGCTTTATCCTTACCTGCACTCAGCATACAAGCATCATGTTGACGACAATCAGGATTCATGCACCTGCTCTTGTCTTCATTCCAATAGCGATCCATTAATTTACAGGCTATCAGATTGTAGTCATAAGCATAAATACCAAATCCTGTCAGCAACAGCACGGCTATGCCGAAGCGTTTGAACCGTGAGGTCAATTTCATATTTACTTCCCCAAAAGAAAAATGCCGTCTGAAACCCTTTAGCCTTCCCGATAGTGGCATACCCAACGGTCGGTTTTCTCTGAAAGCGTCTCAAGATAGGCGGCAAGGGTGTCGTATTGTGCTGCGGCGCTGTCCAAGCGGTTGATGTCTCGGCGTGTTTGCTCGCCGTTGGGCATTTCATCGATGTACCAGCCGATGTGTTTGCGGGCGATGCGTACGCCGGCCACTTCGCCATAAAATTCATACATAGCGCGGATGTGGTTCAAAATGGTGGCGTTGCATTCTGCCAAGCTTAAGGCCGGCGGCAAAACGCCGTGTTCGGCGTAATGTTTTAAATCACGGAAAAGCCACGGACTGCCTTGTGCGCCGCGCCCTATCATGATGCCGTCTGCGGCGGTTTGCTTGAGGACGGCGGCAGCTTTTTGCGGCGAAGTAATATCGCCGTTGACCCAAACGGGAATGTTCAGACGGCCTTTGGTTTCGGCAATCAGTTCGTAACGCGCTTCACCTTTGTACATCTGCGTACGGGTGCGGCCGTGGATGGCAAGGGCTGCGATGCCTGATTCTTCGGCGATTTTGGCAATGGTCGGCAAATTTTGATGTTCATTGTGCCAGCCCAAACGGGTTTTGAGGGTAACGGGTACGTCCACCGCGTTGACAACGGCTTCCAAGATTTCGGCAACCAAAGGCTCGTTTTGCATCAATGCGCTGCCTGCCTGCACATTACAGACTTTTTTGGCCGGACAGCCCATGTTTATATCAATCACCTGAGCGCCCAAGCCGACGTTATACCGCGCGGCTTCCGCCATCTGCTGCGGATCGCTGCCGGCAATCTGCACGGCCACCACTCCGCCCTCGCCTTCAAAATCGCTGCGGCGCAAAGTTTTTTTGGTATGGCGCAAGCTCGGATCGCTGGTCAGCATTTCGCATACCGCCCACCCTGCGCCAAACTCGCGGCAAATCCGGCGGAACGGTTTGTCCGTAATGCCTGCCATGGGGGCGAGTGCGATGGGGTTGTCAATGAAATAGCCGCCGATGTGCATGATGTGTGCGCCAAATTGAAAGGGCTGAAATTGTACAATTTTTAAGCAATTTTTCCAATTGTATTTACATGTTGCACAATGAAAAAGGCCGTCTGAAACTGAGTTTCAGACGGCCTTTTCAGCCAAAACATTTAAATAAACAACATGACAACCATCCGCACTGCGTCCTGAATCATGGCAATAATCGGCCAAATCAGTTTGGCCAGCAGGCCGGTAAACAACAGGATCAGGATAATCCATGTGCCGTATGGCTCGATTTTACGGAACTGCATGGACTGTTTGGCGTTGAGAAAGGTATCGATAAAAATACCGCCGTCCCAAGGCAAAATCGGAATCAGGCTGAATGCGACCCAAATCGAGTTCACCATCACGCCGTAACCGGCCATCTGCGCCAAGGGCGCTTGATAAGACTCAGGCACATACGCGGCAAGTACGACGACAAAACCCCAGAAGAACGCCAAAATCAGATTGGCTATCGGACCCGAAATCGACACCCAACGCCACGCGCGGCGCGGATCACGGAAATTGCGCGAATCGATGGGCATGGGACGCGCCCAGCCGAACAGAAAACTGCCTATCATCAGACACACCAACGGCACGACAATCGTACCGACAGGATCGATGTGCGGCAGCGGATTGAGCGTCAAACGCCCAAGCTGCTCGCCAGTATGGTCGCCCCAATACCGCGCCGTATAACCGCGTGCCACTTCGCGCACGGTAATGGCCAACAACACGGGCAATACTGCCAGCAGAAATACGCCTAAATCAAAATTTGCAAACATGGTTTTCCTTATCAAACATGCCGTCTGAAAACAGAAAATATCCTTTCAGACGGCCTGAGGCTTTAATCTTCTTCTGTCTTATCCGAATCGAAAGACTCTTTCAGCTCTTCCCAAGTAATGCCTTTACCTTGAGGATTAAATTTGAAGACTGGTTCACTATAAAGTAATGGCGAATATCTTTAATAAAAGGCCTGTCATGCTGAAATTTAACACGCAATACCGATTCCATAAAGGTTTTCAAACGGCATGATTTATTGCTTCTCGCTATCATACCTAATTCAATTGCCCTATCTATTTCAAGCCTAAAGGCCGTCTGAAACTTCAAATCCAGTTTCAGACGGCCTTTGATTTCCTATTTAAAATGCCTCAGCTGTTTTACAGGCTGTAATACATTTCAAATTCCAGCGGATGAGGTGCCATGCGGATACGGCGGACATCTTCCTCTTTAAAGGCAATGTAGCTGTCGATCCAGTCTTTGCTGAATACGCCGCCGCGCAGGAGGAATTCGTGGTCGGCTTTGAGGGCGGCCAGTGCTTCTTCCAAAGAGGCGCAAACGGTAGGCACCAATGCATCTTCTTCCGGAGGTAGGTCGTACAGGTTTTTATCGGCAGGGTCGCCCGGATGGATTTTGTTTTGAATACCGTCCAAACCGGCCATCAACAAAGCGGCAAACGCCAAGTATGGGTTGGCGGTCGGATCAGGGAAACGCGCTTCGATGCGGCGTGCCTTGCTGCTGTTCACGGACGGAATACGGATGGAAGCGGAACGGTTTTTGGCGGAATATGCCAGTTTGGTCGGTGCTTCAAAGTGCGGCACGAGGCGTTTGTAGGAGTTGGTGGACGGATTAGTAATCGCGTTCAGGGCTTTGGCGTGTTTGATGATGCCGCCGATGTAATAAAGGGCGGTATCGGACAAACCGGCATAGCCATCGCCTGAGAACAGGTTTTGACCGTCTTTCCAAATGGATTGGTGAACGTGCATACCGCTGCCGTTGTCGCCCATGATGGGTTTGGGCATGAAGGTAGCGGTTTTGCCGAAGTTGTGGGCGACGTTTTGAATCACGTATTTCATGTCTTGGGTTTGGTCGGCGCGTTTAACCAAAGTGGCAAAACGGGTGCCGATTTCCATTTGGCTGCCGGTACCGACTTCACTGTGGTGCACTTCCACTTCGATGCCGAGTTCTTCCAAAACATTGACCATGGAAGAACGCAGGTCTTGACCGCAGTCAATCGGTGCAACAGGCGCGTAACCGCCTTTGACGGTCGGACGGTGGCCGGTATTTTGACCGTCCATGTGCAGGCCGCTTGACCATGCGCCGCTTTCGGAAGTGATTTCGTAACGGGTTTTGTGCATGTCGGTTTCGAACTCTACGCCGTCGAAGACGAAGAATTCAGGTTCTGGGCCGAAATAGGCGGTGTCGCCGATACCGGAAGATTTCAAATAGGCTTCGGCGCGGCGTGCGATAGAACGAGGGTCGCGGTCATAACCTTGGCCGTCAGCAGGGTCGATAACGTCGCAGGTAAAGACAACGGTGGTATCGTCGTAGAAAGGATCGACGAAAGCTGTAGACGCATCGGGACGCAACTGCATATCGGAAGCCTGAATACCTTTCCAACCGCCGATGGACGAACCGTCAAACGCTTGACCGTTTTCGAACCATTCTTCGGGATCGTCGAGAACGATGCGGGCGGGGATGGTAAAGTGGTGCTGCTTGCCTTTGGTATCGGTAAAGCGCAAATCTACGAAGCGGGCTTCGCTTTCTTCAATCAGTTTTACAGCGTCTTTGATGGACATCTTCAGCTCCTGAGGGATTGGGTTTAAGTTGTTATTCTATCACGGTAAGGCCGTCTGAAATACATCAGGGCACCCGTTTTTACGCAATGAAATATAGTTTCAGACTGTTTAATTGTCAACAATTTTACATTACGCTTTCTTAACATAAAGACCGCTATAATAAGCACTCTTTTCTTTTGTTTTCTCAGACCCATTTTATGAACAACACTCCGCGTTACGCCGTTTTCGGCAACCCCGTCGCCCACAGCAAGTCGCCGCAAATCCATCGGCAGTTTGCCCTTCATGAAGGCATCGACATCGAATATGAGCGCATTTGTGCCGAAATCGGCGGTTTTGCCGAGGCTGTTGCGGCGTTTCGTGCCGAGGGCGGGCAAGGTGCGAATGTAACTGTCCCATTCAAGCAGGAAGCTTTTGCGCTGGCGGACGAGCATTCTGACCGCGCTTTGGCTGCCGGCGCGGTCAATACGCTAGTGTGGTTGGAAGACGGCAGGATACGCGGCGACAATACCGACGGTATCGGTTTGGCCAACGACATCACGCAGGTCAAAAATATTGCCATCGAAGACAAAACCATTTTGCTTTTGGGCGCAGGCGGCGCGGTACGCGGCGTGATTCCTGTTTTGAAAGAACACCGCCCTGCCCGTATCGTCATTGCCAACCGCACCCACGCCAAGGCCGAGGAATTGGCGCGGCTTTTCGGCATTGAAGCCGTCCCGATGTCGGATTTGAACGGCGGTTTTGATATCATCATCAACGGCACATCCGGCGGCTTGAGCGGTCAGCTTCCTGCCGTCAGCCCTGAAATTTTCCGCGGCTGCCGCCTTGCCTACGATATGGTTTACGGCGAAGCGGCTCAGGCGTTTTTGAACTTTGCCCAAAGCAACGGCGCGGCCGAAGTTTCAGACGGCCTGGGCATGCTGGTCGGTCAGGCTGCCGCCTCTTACCATACTTGGCGCGGATTTACGCCCGATATCCGCCCTGTTATCGAATACATGAAAGCCCTGTAACCATGTTCCGCATCATCAAATGGCTGATTGCCCTGCCCATCGGCATCTTCATTTTCTTCAACGCTTATGTGTACGGCAACATCATTACCTACCGCGCCGTCGCGCCCAGCAAAACCGCCTTCATGTCCATGCGCATGAGCCAGTTTGCAAAAGAAGGCCGCGATGTCAAGCTGGATTACCGCTGGGTGCCTTACGACCAAATTTCCGTCAACCTCAAAAAAGCCCTGATTGCTTCCGAAGACGCCAACTTTGCCGAACACAGCGGCTTTGACTGGAACGGCATCAAATACGCCATGAAACGCAATAAGCAAAGCGGCGAAGTCAAAGCCGGCGGTTCGACCATCAGCCAGCAGCTGGCGAAAAACCTGTTTCTCAACGAAAGCCGCAGCTACATCCGCAAAGGCGAAGAAGCGGCAATTACGGCAATGATGGAAGCGGTTACAGACAAAGACCGCATTTTTGAGCTGTATTTAAACTCAATCGAATGGCACTACGGCGTATTCGGCGCGGAAGCGGCGTCCCAGTATTTCTACAAGAAACCTGCCTCTGCCCTCACCCGCCAACAAGCCGCCAAACTCACGGCGCGCGTTCCGGCTCCGCTGTTTTACGCAGACCACCCTAAGAGCAAACGGATGCACAACAAAACCAATATCATCCTGCGCCGCATGGGTTCGGCAGAATTACCTGAAAGCGATATGGATTAATGAAAAAGGCCGTCTGAACATTTCAGACGGCCTTTGTTTTTAGGCTTTCTCTTCCGGCTCCGGTACGTCAAACACTTGGCGCAGGTAAGCGAGGAAGGTGTTGTTGGTGGTCATGGTTTTGCCCGGGGAGTCGGAGAGCTTGGCGACGGATTGGCCGTTACACTCGACGAGCTTCAAAACAATGTTCAAAGGCGTGTGTCCCAAGTCGTTGGTCAGATTGGTACCGATACCGAAACTGGTTTTGAAACGGTCTTTGAAGTATTGGTGCAACGCCCATGAACGCTCAATATCGAGGCCGTCTGAAAAGGTCAGCATTTTGGTGCGGCTGTCGATTTTAAGTTTTTTGTAATGCTCGTAGGCTTTGTCGCCCCAAACATAAGGATCGCCGCTGTCGTGGCGCAGGCCGTCGAAGAGTTTGGCGAAGTACAGGTCGAAATCACGCAAGAAGGCATCCATGCCGACTACGTCGGTCAGGGCGATACCGAGGTCGCCGCGGTATTCATGTACCCAGCTTTCCAGCGCGGCTTTTTGGAAATTACGCAAACGTACGTCCAAGGCTTGGAAGGCTTGGAGGAACTCGTGTGCCATGGTGCCGATGGGTGTGATGCCGAGCTTTTTGGCCAGATAAACGTTGCTGGTACCGCGCACGATGTCGGGAGCGGCTTCCAACAAGGTGCGGATAACGTGTTCCTGCCATGCAAGGGTGTAGCGGCGGCGTGTGCCGAAATCGGAAATAAGGAACGGCGGATCATTCGGATTTTGTGTAGCCGCAATTTCCTTCAGCTGTTGCGCTTTGGCCTGCAAACGGCGCTCGCCTTCTTCGATGACGGCAGGCGTTTCCAAGCGGCGGAAATAGAGTTCGTTGACGATGGCAAGAATAAAAATCTCGAAGAACATCGCCTGTACCATCGGGCCTTCGATGCGGATGTTCAGACGGCCTTGATCGTCAGGGCTGACTTGGACGAAGCGGCGTTGGAGTTGAAAAAGTTCGAGATAATCGACAAAATCGCTTTTGATAAAACGCAGGCTGCGCAGATAGTCGAGTTCGTCATGGGTAAAGCGCAGCTGGCACAGGGCGTTGAGCTCGCGTTCCAAGTCTTCTTGAATATCGGCCAGCGGATACACCATCTCTTTGTTGCGGCAGCGGAATTCGTAGAGGCTGTGGGTTTGCGGGAATTGGTGCAACACGACTTGCAGCATG
Source organism: Neisseria sp. HMSC068C12 (assembly GCF_001814095.1). NCBI lineage: Bacteria > Pseudomonadati > Pseudomonadota > Betaproteobacteria > Neisseriales > Neisseriaceae > Neisseria > Neisseria sp. HMSC068C12. The sequence goes on from NZ_KV814784.1 coordinate 16,852, forward strand.
GTGAATTTGTACAGGTCGGTATCAAGCAGGGATTGGATAATGGGCTGATAAGCAGACATAAGTTTTCTCTGAGTAAACGTGGGCGTTGAGGTATCAATTTTAATGGGAAAGGCCGTCTGAAAGAAACCTTATTCAGACGGCCTTTATCTTATTAATCCAGCTGCGCTACGGAAACCGGCAAAGAGCGGATGGTAGACAACATCGTGCTGGCATCTTTTTGCTGTTTGCGGAACGCGGCCATATTGGTCGGGGTCAATTTCGGCGTCGGCAGGGCGACGGTAGTCGGGTTGACCGGCTGGCCGTTGACGCGTGCTTCGTAGTGCAGGTGCGGGCCGGTCGAACGGCCGGTTGTACCGACAAAACCAATCACTTCGCCGGCGCGGACTCTGCCGTCGGCAGGGCTGAACGCGCTCATGTGGCCGTACAGGGTTTCCACACCGTTGGCATGTCGGATCATCACGGTATTGCCGTAGCCGCCTTTCCAACCTTTGAAAATCACTTCGCCGTCGGCAGCAGCCTTAATAGGCGTACCGGTCGGCGCGGCATAGTCGATACCGGTGTGCATACGAACGGTATGCAAAACCGGATGGACACGGTAGCCAAACGGGGAAGAAATGCGCGTGTATGCAACAGGCTCGGTATTAAAGCCTTCTTTTTGTTGCAGGGACTTACCGTTTTGGTCGTAGTAGCTGCCGCTTTCTTCGTCGCCTTTGCCTTGGCTGTAATAATAGGCTTGGTAGGTTTTGCCGTCTTTAACCACTTCAGCCGCCAAAATATCGCCGACCGCCATTTGTTGGCCGCGGAAATACATGCTGTTGTACAAAAGACGCACGGTATCGCCTTCTTTCAAATCGCTCATATTAAACGAGTCGGCAAAGATTTCTTTGAGCTGGATATACACTTCGGAAGGGATTTCGGCACGGAGCATATCGCCGATGGCGGAAGTGCGGATTTGCACAGAACGCAGGGTCGGCATGGTTTTCATGTCGATTTCGGCATTGGAGATGCGCCATTTACCTTTGACTTTTTCCAAAGCCACCAAGTTGCGTTCCAATTCTTCATCAGTAAAGAATTGAACGTCGGTCACTTGGCCTGAAGAATCGATGCGGATGTTGACGGATTGGTTGGTCCGCAGGTTTTTCATGTCGAGGTTGGCATTGTTTTTCGCCATGATTTGCTTGATGTCTTCTTGGTTGACACCCATACGTGTCAAAACGTCTGCCAAAGAGTCGCCGGCTTGGACGGCTTCTTGCGCCCAATAGCTGGATTGATAGGTATTGGTTTCCACATAAACGGCAGGCAGCTCTTCGGAAATACGCTCGACTTTAAAATCGGTTTGTGCAGGTTGAGGGTCGGTAATGGCGTATGCGGTCATGATGCCTGAAGCCGGCAGCAGAAACGCTAAGAGGGTTGCTTTGAATCGAGTGGAATATTTGTTTTTAATCACGCGTTATCCTTAATGGGGCGGTCTGTTTTTGAGGTTTGCAGAATGCCGGCACATCCGGCCTGCTGCGACCGCCTGCTGGTTTAAACAGTTTTGGGGATAAAGGACTTTGAGTCTTTTTTCCGATCTGAAAATCAGGTTTTCATTCGGAATGAATGAGGTCGTGTTTGAGATTGACGTTATTATCAGGGCTATTGTGTTGATTTACACCCTGTTTTTCTGAAATTTACGCCACGCATTTTAGCATGGCAGCCCGTTTTTTCCAAACCGGCCGTCTGAACGGCTCTTTTTGAGTACGTGAGGGCAAGGTTCCGAAACGCATCATTTGTCGCGTAAAATAACGGTTTTTCTATCTATTTGCGCTTATGAAGCTGACCCTCGCCCTCCCCTCACTCAACCGCTTTGCCGACGAATCCGTCCCTGAGCTTGCCTTACCTGCTTTTAACCGTCTTTTGCGTTACGGCACATTACGCAAAGAAACACTCAGGCCGTCTGAATTTTACGGACGCCATTTGTGGGGCGGCAGCCTCATTGCCCAAGTGCAACGTTTACGCCACACAAGCCAAAAACGCACAGCCGCTTTTGCCTCTCCGGTTTGGCAACAGATGGGCATGCACCATGTCAACATTATCAGTGGCGAGTTTATCGGCATCCAAAAAGAGGAGGCGCAACGGTTATGTGCGGACTTGTCGGCGTTTTATCAAGATAAAGATTGGCAATTCGAGCCGCTTTGCGAAAGCATGTGGCTGCTCAGTATGCCGACGATAGAAGATTGGGGGGCGGAATGTGTTTTGGATGTGTGCGGGCAGCCGGAAATGGACGGTCAGGCGCACGGCAAAGATGCGGTGTCTTGGTTGGCCGTGCAGACGGAAATCCAAATGTTTCTCCACTCGCATCCGATTAACCAAGCGCGTGAACAACAAGGATTGCCGGAAATCAACGGTTTGTGGCTGTGGAACGATGCGAACGGCACACAGTCTGCGGATATTGTCGCCTCAGACAGCGCATGGGCGCGTTTTTTAGATACGCCCAAACTCGATGCGCCGTATGATTTGAAGGCTTGGTTTGAGATGGTTCAAGAAACAGGCAGCACAGTTTCAGACGGCCTTATCTTTTTGGACGACTTGGTTTCCACCTTACAGACAGGCGATGTTTGGGCATACAAAGATATTTTGGAAAGCTGGGAAACCCGTTGGTTTTCGCCTTTATGGGACGCACTCGCCTCAGGCCGTCTGAAAACTGTATGCATTACCACAGACGGCGAAAACGGCGGCACGCTGGAAATCGGCCGCCGTTCCAAATGGGCATTTTGGCGCAAAGCTAAAACGTTTAACGGATCGTGGTAAGCGGTTTTAAGCCTCCAACGCCTCCAATTTGGCAGAAATTCTATCCCACACATCCTGCAAAGGAATCGCTTTCAACAAACGTGTCGGATCGTTGGTATCGATACTGTCGGGGTGAGGCAGTTCGGCATAATCGCCGGCATAAATGACTTCGGCCTGCTCGGAATACGGACGCCATTTATCCACCCATGATGCGCCAAACAAAGCGATTTGCGGTTTATCCAAAGCTGCAGCGATGTGCATCGGTGCGGAATCGACACCGACAAACAGCTTGGCGCCCTCAATGGCCGCCGCCAATTCACGCAGGCTCAAACATCCGGACAACACATATACTTTTCTGCCTTCCGGAATATTCAGACGGCCTATAATTTCCTGAAGCATGTATTGTTCGACAGTGTCGGGAGAAGCAGTCAATACGACATTCTGTCCGCTGTTGAGCAGAAGTTGTACGATGGCGGCGTTTTTGCCGTCTTCCCAACATTTGAAATGCCAACGCGCACCCGGGTGCAGTAACACATAATCTTCACCGCTCCACCCCTGCTCACGCAATTTCTGCTGCATGCTTTCCCTTGCATCTTGTGCTACCCAAAGGCGTACCTTCGCATCGGCGACGTCTTCAGGCTGGATAAGCGGCGCAAGGATATTCAATTGGTTTTCAACGATATGATGGCTGGGATCAAGCTCATGGTTGATAAAATCATGACAGAAACGCCACCAAAAACCGTCGCGCTTGATGCAGTCAAAACCCACACTGCAACGGGCGCACAGTTTGGCGATTATTGCCGCGCGCCATTGGTCGGACAGGTTGAAAGCCCAGTCGTAATCGCGCGCCTTCAGCTTAGACAAAAGGTTTTTCTCACACGCCAACTGCTTGAATACGCCTAGCTTCTTCCAATTTCGATCAATGGTCAAAATCTGCGCAATCTGCGGATTATCAGCAATCAGCTGCTCCGTACCGGCATACACCAGCATATCGATTTCGCAATCGGGGAAACGGGTTTTCAGCGCATCGACCACCGGCGTGCTCAAAAGCACATCGCCATGATGGCGCAATTTGATGATCAGAATACGTTTGGGTTGGGCTAAAGACATACAAAACTTTCAGACGGCCTGTTGATTGGCTGCTATTGTAAAGCGGAAAACAGGTTTCATAAAATACAAAACAGGCCGTCTGAAAGCTATCCTGCTGATTCATCGCTATAAAATCCGCACAAGTCATGCAATTTATATTACAATCCGCACCCCGTGGTTCGAAAACCTCCCACATTAAAAAACTAAGGAAACCTCATGTCCCGCAACAACGAAGAGCTGCAAGGCATCTCCCTTTTGGGCAACCAGAAAACCCAATACCCAAGCGAATACGCGCCTGAAATTTTGGAAGCGTTCGACAACAAACATCCAGACAACGACTATTTCGTCAAATTCGTCTGCCCCGAGTTCACCAGCCTCTGCCCGATGACTGGCCAGCCCGACTTTGCCACCATCTACATCCGCTACATCCCCCATATCAAAATGGTGGAAAGCAAATCACTGAAACTCTATCTCTTCAGCTTCCGCAACCACGGCGACTTCCATGAAGACTGCGTCAACATCATCATGAAAGACCTCATCGCCCTGATGGATCCGAAATACATCGAAGTATTCGGCGAATTCACACCGCGCGGCGGCATCGCCATTCATCCGTTTGCCAACTACGGCAAAGCAGGCACAGAGTTTGAAGCTTTGGCACGCAAACGCCTGTTTGAGCACGATGCACAATAATCCTATTCAGACGGCCTAACGCCCTTTTCATTGCAAGACTTTCTCTATTGCACGGTCTCGCAAGGCTTCATGCCGTCTGAAAAAACTTCCGAAAGATTTCCATGTACGAATTTACTGCCGCACAGCAGAAGAAAGCGCTCTTCTGGCTGGTGCTTTTCCATATTTTTATTATCGCCGCCAGCAACTATCTGGTGCAGTTCCCCTTTCAAATTTTCAGTATCTTTACCACTTGGGGCGCATTTTCCTTCCCCTTTATCTTCCTCGCAACCGACCTGACCGTGCGCATTTTCGGCGCACCGTTGGCGAGACGGATTATTTTTTGGGTGATGTTCCCCGCCCTGCTGCTCTCTTACGTCTTCTCCGTCCTCTTTCATGACGGCAACTGGACAGGCTGGGCATCTTTAGCCGAATTTAACACCTTCGTCGGCCGTATCGCATTGGCCAGCTTTTCTGCCTATGCGCTCGGGCAAATCCTCGATATTTTCGTGTTCAACAGATTACGCCGTCTAAAATCATGGTGGATTGCCCCCACAGCTTCTACCGTTGTCGGCAACGCTTTGGATACGCTGGTGTTTTTCGCCGTTGCCTTTTATGCGAGCAACGATGAATTTATGGCGGCAAACTGGCAAGGCATCGCATTTGTCGACTATCTATTCAAACTTGCCATCTGCACCCTCTTCTTCCTGCCTGCCTACGGCATCGTATTGAGCATCTTGACCAAAAAACTGACTTCCTTAAACGTCCGTCAAGAAATGCCCGAATCGGTTTTAGCCAAATAAGCAGTAGATAAAAAACAAGGCCGTCTGAAACTTTAATCGTTCAGACGGCCTTTTATGTTTTAAACAATTAACCGGTTAATTGTTTGGTAATCAGTTTTTTCAGCGGCGGGAAGTTATTGCTTGCACGCAATACCAAACCGCGCAGCAGTTTTGCCGGAGCAGTTTCATTGGTAAAGAGTTTCAGCAGCATATTGGTGCCGTGGTAAATCGGATGGGCGTGTAGCATATGCTTGGTGCTGTATTTTTCCAGCAGGCTCTTCGCACCAATATCCTGACCGCGTTGCTCGGCTTCAAGAACCAATTTAGCCAAAAGATCGGCACTTGCCAGACCCAAGTTGAAACCGTGCGCAGTAACCGGATGCATACCGACTGCGGCATCGCCGATCAACGCGCTGCGTTTGCCGTAGAAACGTTGGGCAATCATGCCGACCAAAGGATAATTGTGAATGGTGCTGACCAATTCCATATCACCCAAACGGCCTTTGAGTTGCTCTTTCACGCTGGCTGCCAACTCTTCCGGCGACATGTTTTTAATCGTCTCGGCTTTATCGCTGTCCACCGTAATCACCGTATTGGTTAAATGCTCTTCCAAAGGCAGCAACGCAATGGTACGGCCGTAGTGGAAGCATTCATATGCGGTATGCAGATTAGACAAAGTATGCTTCATGCGGCACACAAACATAGTGCGGCTGTAATCGTGCATATCGGAAGAAATGCCCAATTGACGGCGCGTTTGCGAGAAGCGGCTATCGGCGGCCAACAACAGACGGCCGGTCAATACTTCGCCGCTTTCCAAAATAACTTGCGCCTCATTGTCGGAAGTTTTAACTTCTTTAACATTGGTGCCGGTCAAGATTTTGACGTTATCCAATTTGGACACGACTTCATAAGCGGCTTTACGGATGTTGTGATTGGAAATCAAATAGCCCAAGCAGTCCGCAGGCTCACCGCGTGCCTCTGTCGGTTGCGGGAAGTGGAGCTGGTAATCGGAATGACCGTTCAACACTTTGGCATCGCGCAAAGGATAAATTTCGTCTTTTGGAATCAAATCCCACATACCCAATCGCTGCATGATTTCGCGCGACAAGTGCGTCAGTGCGATTTCACGGCCGTCATACGGCGGATTTTGCAACACTTCTAAAGGACTTCTTTCAATCAGGGTTATGTTCAAACCGCTTCCGGCCAACTCTGCGGCAAAACTTAATCCGGCAGGGCCTGCGCCGACGACGAGAATATCACTGTGTAAGCTCATGGGAGGAATTCCTTGTATTCAACTGATACGGATTTTTTCAGACGGCCTTAAGTTTACTGTGTTTAGCTACATGAGGGTAAATCAAAGGCATTTGATAGATTATATAGAAAGCATTGATAGAATAAAACAAATGTTATCAATTGTAAGCGCGTTTTTACTTTGGCCTTAATATAAATCAAGCTTCACGACATACGGATTTTATCAAACGGACAAACATTCAGATAAACAAAAACCGCATTCCGAAAAGGGAATGCGGCTTTCAATCGTAAAACGATTATTCTTCAGAACCGGTGTAAGGACGGATGCTGACAGTTTTACGGTTCAGCGCGCCTTTGGTTTTGAATTCAACGTAACCGTCGACTTTAGCAAACAAAGTGTGGTCTTTGCCCATGCCTACGTTGTCACCTGCGTGGAATTTAGTACCGCGTTGACGAACGATGATGGAGCCTGCCGGGATCAGCTCGTTGCCGTAGGCTTTAACGCCCAAGCGTTTGGCTTCTGAATCGCGACCGTTGCGGGTGCTACCGCCTGCTTTTTTACTTGCCATTTGTAATACTCCTGAACTTACTTGAAATTAGGCGATTGCCACGATTTCGATTTGGGTGAAATTTTGGCGATGGCCTTGGCGTTTTTGGTAGTGTTTGCGACGACGCATTTTGAAAATGCGTACTTTCTCGCCACGACCATGAGCAACGACTTTGGCTGTTACTTTTGCGCCTTCGATAAAAGGTGCGCCTACTTTTACAGATTCGCCGTCAGCAATCATCAAAACTTCAGTCAGTTCGATTTGGCTGTCGAGTTCGGCTGGTATCTGTTCTACTTTCAATTTTTCGCCAACGGAAACTTTGTATTGTTTACCGCCGGTTTTTATGACCGCGTACATACTCAACTCCATGAGAATTAGGTTAACATTCCGCACACCATGTGCGAAACGAGCTATTCTATTTCTATTTGCCTATTTTGTCAAAATTTATTTTATTTACAACTGAAAAGGCCGTCTGAAAGATATGTTGCATGCTTTTTAACTGATATAATCACGCGCTGGATTGCTGATATCTTTATGCAACGTTATTACCCCGACCGAATGTACGGGTTTAAACAGATTCATTGGAGCCTCCGCTCCGTTTTATCAACAGAGAATGTTTTATGCTCGAAAACCTGCCTTACTTCCAACGCCACCTGCCCGATGACCTTGCCAAAGTGAACGCGGTCATCAACCAAGCTGTTCAATCCGATGTCGCGCTGATTTCGCAAATTGGCACATACATCATCAGCGCGGGCGGTAAGCGACTGCGTCCGATTATTACCATTTTGGCAGGCAAAGCAGTCGGGCATGACGATGAAAAGCTGTATTCGCTGGCAGCGATGGTGGAATTCATCCACACCTCCACCCTCCTGCACGACGATGTCGTTGACGAAAGTGAATTGCGCCGCGGCCGTAAAACCGCAAACAATCTCTTCGGCAACGCAGCGGCCGTTTTGGTCGGCGACTTCCTCTATACACGCGCCTTCCAACTGATGGTCGGTTCAGGCAGTATGCGTATATTGGAAGTGATGGCCGATGCGACCAACATCATCGCCGAAGGCGAAGTCATGCAGCTGATGAACATCGGCAATACGGATATTACCGAAGAGCAATACGTCCAAGTTATCCAATACAAAACAGCAAAATTGTTTGAAGCGGCCGCGCAAGTCGGCGCAATTTTGGGCAAGGCTTCCCCCGAACACGAGCAAGCCTTGAAAGACTACGGCATGTACGTCGGTACGGCTTTCCAAATCATTGACGATGTTTTGGACTATTCAGGCGAAACCGAAGAAATCGGCAAAAACGTCGGCGACGATTTGGCAGAAGGCAAACCTACCCTGCCATTGATTTACCTGATGCGAAACGGCTCCGAGCAGGCCGCCAACGATGTGCGCTATGCTTTGGAAAATGCCGACCGCAGCTATTTTGAAAAAATCCACGACTATGTCGTCAACTCCGACGCTTTGCCGTATTCGATTTCTGAAGCGAAAAAAGCCGTTGACAAAGCCATCGCTTCATTGGACGTGTTGCCTGACAGCGAAGTCAAAGAAGCCATGATCCAACTGGCAAAAGAATCTTTAGCCCGAGTATCTTAATCCGATGAATTTCAGCTTTGTCCCTTTGTTTCTGGTTACGCTGATTTTTTTGGGCGTCGTCAGCAACAACAACTCGATTACGATTTCGGCGGCGGTATTGCTGCTCATGCAGCAGACGGCCTTGTCGCAATATCTTCCCTTGGTGGAAAAACACGGTTTGCATCTGGGCATCATCCTGCTGACCATCGGCGTATTGAGTCCGTTGGTTTCCGGTAAAATCCAGATTCCGCCGGTTTCCGAGTTTATCAATTTCAAAATGATTGCTGCCGTCCTTATCGGCATTTTGGTTGCCTGGCTTGCCGGACGCGGCGTTCCATTGATGAGCGAACAGCCTGTTTTGGTAACCGGATTATTAATCGGCACGGTCATCGGCGTTGCCTTTGTCGGCGGCATTCCGGTCGGCCCTTTGATTGCCGCCGGCTTATTGTCTTTTTTTGCTGGAAAGGTTTAAAATCCCCTCCTTTACCGCCTCGCCATAGTTCAACGGATAGAACGTATGCCTCCTAAGCGTAAAATACAGGTTCGATTCCTGTTGGCGAGGCCACAGTTTCAAGAAAAGCCTTCATACTTTGAAAGGCTTTTTTATTATCAACAATAAAGGCCGTCTGAAACTTTTCAGACGGCCTTCTCATTTCGCCAAACCGTTAACCCGGACGACCATCCGAACGCGGACGGATCAGCCAAGGAATATATTTCCATGCGTACAACAGCAAAGAGGCGGCAAACAAAGCGGCGGAGCAACGAATACTGTGCGTGTATGCCGTACCGCTCACAAAGGTAGCCAAAACACGGACAACCGTTGCGGCAATCATCAGCCAAAAGGCGACAGGAACCACTTTAGGCGGCGGATAAATGGAGTTGCCGGTATGGCCAAGCGCAGTTCGCGCCATCATGCCCAAAGTCAGCACGCCGATACCGCCAACGCCGATAAGGTGCACACCCAAATTCAGGAAACTTGGAATCCAATAAGAAAGACCGACCGCAATCAAGCCCAAGCCAGTAAACAGATAGCCGGCAAACAAAATCCAAAGCATAGGCTCTTTCAGCACGGCTTTATACCACCAGCGGTACACCTGCACGGTAAAAATCACACCGGCAGCCAACGCAAACAACGCGGCCAGTCCCGGCAAAATGTTATGCGCCATCAGCATGGCGGTCAGCATAGGCAGCCAAAGTGAAGCATGCGCCACCCATTGAGGGCTGGGGATTTGCGGCACGTTCAGGCGTTTGGACGTAAAGAACGAGATAATCCGCATACCGATCAAACCAATAAAACCGGCCACCATAATCAAACCGGATTGCAAACCGGTCATCAGCGCAATGGCATCAAACGGCTGCACTTTCAGATGGAAGGCGAAATGGGTGCCGCCCAAAACAAAAATAGCGAACACGGCAACATAGTTGCGCTTGTTTTGAGAACGAATTACCGGCAAAGCCATGCATACCGCGCCATACCAGAAAAAGATCGTACCGAATATGCCGCTTGCCGTTACCCCCCAACCAGGAATAAACATACAAATGCGGGCCAACAGCCAAAATGCGGTCAAACCGGCCAAAGCCTTACCGCGTGTCGGCGGCTGGCCTGTCCAAGTCGCCACGGCCGTCAATAAAAATGCAATGACAACCAATCCGGCATAGCCCCAAATCATTTCATGGGCATGCCAATAAAAACCCGGCAACTCAGGCGTACCCTGAAAGCCGAAGCCCCAAAGCAGTATAGACAATGCGCCATACAAAGCCGCCAACGAATAAAACGGGCGGAAGGCCATTGCCCAAACCGGGTGTTTGAACAAATCGGTCATGGTGGTTCCTTCAATTTTTATATCATCATAAAACAGCAACAGAGGCCGTCTGAAACTTTTCAGACGGCCATCAATTCCCTTTCCTGTTACACATTCTCAGGCAAAGGCAAAAAAGGTTCAATCGCAGGGAAAAGCTCGCGCTCCTCAAAGCGCGCATGATCGCGCAAAGTGACAGCAAACTCCTTATTCCATGATTCATTCATATATTCAGGATGCGCCATCATCGCGCGTAATTTGGCATGATCGCCTTCAAAACGCTGCCGCAACGCAGGGTCAATTTTATCCCAATACGGCGCAAACATGGTTTCCTCTTCCCAAAAATGTGGCTCAAGCTCAACAAAATGAGGCTCCAGCTCCGCCTGATGGCTTTGATCGGGCGTACGCAGAAGACGGACGCACAACGACAGCGAACCATGATGTTCGCGGGAAAGTTCTATTAAGGCAGGATGGCGTTTCAAGGGCTTCATAAGTTCGTTATAATGGCAACAGTCTGTCAAACTGGATTAATTCAAATGTTTCAGATATTATGAAACCCAATCCCACATAAAGTCAAACAGCCCCTCACCAAGCACTACGCTTTTGACATATAATAAAAATATCTAAAGAGCCAGCCATGTATCTGACCCAACATACCGATTACGGATTGCGCGTATTGGTTTATACCGCCATCAACGACGACACCCTCGTCAATATCGGCACTATTGCCGAGACTTACAATATTTCCAAAAGCCATTTGATGAAAGTGGTTACCTCATTAGTCAAAGGCGGTTTTCTGGTCAGCGTGCGCGGCAAAGGCGGCGGTTTGCGCTTGGCAGACAATCCTGAAAACATCAATATCGGTGCAGTGGTACGCCATCTTGAGCCGATGCAGGTTGTCGAATGCATGGGCGACAACAACGAATGCCTCATCACCCCATCCTGCCGACTGACCGGTATCATCACCGGTGCCATCAAAGCCTTCTTCAATCATTTAGATCAATACTCACTGCAAGATCTGCTGGACAAGCCGACTTACGACATACTTTATACACCGCGCATCCCAATCAACGAAATACGCGGAACGGCCGACTAAATCTTCAGGCCGTCTGAAAACAATCCAGCCATACTGAAATAGTATTACTTAAAAAATAAAAAATGCCGTCTGAAATAAAGATTTTCAGACGGCATTGGTTTACAAAACATTCTACAACTTAAATAGCTGACTTTCATTTGATAGGTTATTTTTTATACTAAATATGTTGAATATAAGACAACAGAAAAACCCAAAATAAGAATAATCATAGCAACCGTAAAATTTATTCTTAATATTTTCAAATAAAATTTATTGGATATTTTTTGTATTCCAAATAGCACTCTGAAAAATTTAAATTGCATACTTCCAATAAATAGATATTCAAAAAAACCTATATCTACCCCTTCTGATTTTAATATTTTATATACTATTACTGAATTAATTATAATTGCAATAAAATACAAAAATACTAAACAAAACAGAAAATAAGGCAATAACTCCACCAAACTACTCCTTCTTTTTTAAAAAGAATTTTCCCTAAAAAATATATTGGACGACATAACCGAATTTCTATACTCGACATTATATTCCAACCCTTCACAAACCAATAAATACAAAAATGCCCGAAGCCAAAAGCCTCGGGCATTTTTAATATTTGGTGGGTCCGGTGGGTTTCGAACCCACGACCAAGGGATTATGAGTCCCCTGCTCTAACCCCTGAGCTACAGACCCGTCAAGAGTAGATGCGGATTATAGCATAACTTGTTGCTTGTTCAAGATGCCGAGCAAATGTTTCAGACGGCCTGTTGGTTTTCTATTCGGGCATTATGCCGATACGCCCAATGCTTCCCAAACTTTCAAAGCGTCCGATGTTGCTTTGACATCGTGAACACGGATGATTTGCGCGCCTCTAGCCACTGAGGCCAAAGCAGCTGCGACGCTGCCGTGTACGCGTTTGGCGGCATCTTGTTCGCCTGTCAGTTCGCCAATCATACGTTTGCGCGATACGCCGATCAGAAGGGGGAATCCGGTTGCTTCCATCAATTCAGGCAAATGTTTTATCAGGGTGATGTTGTGTTGCAGGTTTTTGCCGAAACCGAAGCCGGGGTCCAGCGTGATGCGTTCAGGGGCAATGCCTGCTTGAACGCATTCTGCCGCGCGTGCTTTTAAATAGCGCGCGACCTCTTCGACGACATCTTGATATTGCGGATTAAGCTGCATGGTTTTGGGCAAACCCTGCATGTGCATAAGACACACGCCCGTCTTCGGCTGTTGCGCCAACAAGGCGACTGCGCCTTCATCACTCAATGCGGCAACATCGTTGATAATATCGACGCCGCCTTGTGCCAAGGCTTTTTCCATAATCGCCGTACGGCGCGTATCCAAGCTGACGGGAACATTCCACTTGGCCACTTCCACTAAAACCGGCTGCACCCTGGCCCATTCTTCTTCGAGAGAAACATCATCCGAACCCGGGCGGGTAGATTCGCCGCCGATATCGAGAATATCCGCGCCGTCTTTCAGCAGCTGCTCGGCATGTGTCAATGCTATTGAGACATTTTGCGAATAGGTGCCGCCATCGGAAAATGAATCGGGGGTCAGATTGACGATGCCCATGATTTTCGGTTTGTCCAAGGCGATTTCAAATCGGCCTGCCTGCCAAATGCGTGTGTTCATAATGCTTCCATTGATGAAATAATAGGATAGAGGCCGTCTGAAATTTTTCAGACGGCCTTTAGGTTTTAACTTCAAACAGTCAATTACATTCCGCCGTAATTCGGACCGCTTGCGCCTTCGGGGCAAATCCAAGTGATGTTTTGCGTCGGGTCTTTGATGTCGCACGTTTTGCAGTGGACGCAGTTGGCAGCGTTGATTTGCAGGCGCGGACTGCCGTTTTCTTCGACGATTTCATATACGCCGGCCGGACAATAGCGGGTTTCGGGCGAGGCGTATTCTTTGTAGTTTACGTCTATCATGACTTGCGGATTTTTCAGTACCAAATGGTCGGGCTGGTTTTCTTCGTGCGCAAGGTTGGCAAGGAAGACGCTGCTCAAACGGTCGAAAGTCAACACACCGTCGGGCTTCGGATAATCAATCGGCTTGCATTCGGCGGCTTTTTTGAGCTGCTCGTTGTCTTTGCCGTGATGTTTCAAGGTCCACGGGGCTTTGCCTCTGAAAATCATTTGGTCGATGCCGGTATAGATTGAGCCGAGGTAAACGCCCCATTTAAATGACGGACGGACATTGCGCGCGGCGTAAAGCTCTTGATACAGCCAGCTTTGTTCAAAACGTTGCTGATAATCCGCCGCCTCTTTGCCGCTGTCGAAGCTTTCCACTTCCTCGAGGTTTTCCAACATAGGGAACACGGCTTCTGCGGCAAGCATGGCGGATTTCATGGCCGTATGAATGCCTTTGATGCGCGGCATATTCAGGAAACCCGCCGCATCGCCGACCAAAACGCCACCTTTAAACGAGAGTTTCGGCAGGCTTTGCAAACCGCCTTCAATCAACGAACGCGCGCCATAAGCGATACGGCGGCCGCCTTCAAAGGTTTTGCGGATTTCAGGATGGGTTTTGAAACGTTGGAACTCTTCAAACGGCGACAGATAAGGGTTTTGATAATCTAAGCCGACCACAAAACCGACAGCGACTTTGTTTTCATCAAAGTGATAAATAAACGAGCCACCGTAGGTTTTGCTGTCCAACGGCCAGCCTGCGCTGTGCATGACCAAACCGGGCTGATGTTTTTCAGACGGCACTTCCCAAATTTCTTTAATGCCCAAGCCGTAAGTTTGCGGTTCGCTGTTTTGGTCGAGCTTGAATTGTTCAATGACTTGCTTGGAAAGCGAGCCGCGACAGCCTTCGGCAAACAGGGTTTGCTGCGCCCAAAGCTCCATGCCGGGCTGAAATGAATCGGTCGGTTCGCCGTCTTTGCCCACACCCATATTGCCGGTCGCAATGCCTTTGACCGAACCGTCTTCGTGATACAGCACTTCGGCGGCGGCAAAGCCCGGATAGATTTCCACGCCCAAATTTTCCGCCTGCTCTGCCAACCAGCGCACGACTTCACCCAAGCTGGCAATATAGTTCGCATGGTTGTCGAAATTCGGGGTAACCGGCAAGTTGAAGGCTTTTTTCTCGGTCAGGAACAAAACCCTGTCCTTCGTCACTGTACGCGTCAGCGGCGCGCCTTTTTCTTTCCAATCAGGAATCAACTCATTCAAAGAAATCGGATCGATGATGGCACCGGCTAGCGAGTGCGCACCGGCCTCCGAACCCTTCTCCACCACGCAAACGCTGATTTCGCGTCCATTCTTTTCGGCAAGCTGCTTGAGTTTGATGGCGGCAGACAAACCCGACGGGCCTGCGCCGACAATCACGACATCGTATTGCATACTGTCGCGCTCGATGGTTTCTGTCATAGTGGTTCCTGTATTGTCATTATTCAATTTAATCCGCTAATTATACAGCCTGGACATATAGTTACCAAATACAACAAAAGGCCGTCTGAAACTTTACTCAAATTTCAGACGGCCTTTACTGTATTCAAAAGATTACTGCGCTTTGGTTTCCGTTACAAAACCGATTTTGCTGATACCGGCTTCGCGCGCCGCTTGCAGGGCTTGGTTGACATAATCGTATTCAACCGCTTTATCCGCCGCAATCGCCACAATCACATCTTCGTTTTTCGCTTTGGCTTCTTTCAGTTTGGCAGTTACCGTTGCCAAATCCACTTTGTTATCCGAATCTCCGCCAACAACATAAGCACCATTGGCATCAATGCTCAAACGCAAAGGATCTTTAGGCTGCTGCTTATCCTCTTTCGCCGCTTTTTCCGAAGCAGTCGGCAACTCCAAAGGAATCGAGTGGGTCAGCACCGGCATGGTAATCATAAATACAATCAGCAACACCAGCATCACGTCCACCAAAGGTGTAACGTTGATATCCGACATCGGCGCATCATCGCCAGAATTCATTGATCCGAAAGCCATGATTTAATCCTTTTGATTCAGAAGGCGGACATGCAGGTCATGTGCAAATGCGTCCATATCTTGCGCGATGGTTTTTGTACCGCGATTGAGGAAGTTGTATGCCAATACAGCCGGAATCGCTACAAACAGGCCGACGGCAGTCGATACCAAAGCCTCACCAATCGGACCGGCTACCGCAGCAATGCTCATTTGACCGCTTTCGCTGATGCCGATCAGGGCATGGTAAATACCCCAAACAGTACCCAACAGGCCGATAAACGGAGCGGTTGCGCCGATGGAGGCCAACGCGGTCATGCCATAGTCGAACTGACGCATGGTTTGTGACATGCTGTTGCGGATGTGAACGACCAAGTATTCATTCAAAGGCAATTCGTCAATCAGCGATTTGCTTGTCGTTTGACGGTAGTTTTGGTATGCGCGCAGAGACTCATCGGCAACATTGCTCATCGGTGCTTCTACCGCTTTGGCTTTTTGTACGGCATCAGCCAGCGTAAACGCATTCAACATCAACTCTTTTACCTGAGCATTGCCTTTTTTCGCTTTGCGGTATTTGATGCAGCGAATCACAATGACACTCCAAGTCACCACACTCATCAACAACATCAGGACAAATACACCAATCAGTACCACATCACCTGATTTGAAAACTAAACTTAAATCCATAATTTTTCCAAGTTAAAAATAAAATTAAAATTTCTATCGGGTCATTTAAAAATATTCCCCAACAGCATATATTTTCCAATCAATCAGCTTAGTCCTAGATACTTATTCAAGCGTGAATTTGACAGGTACTTTAAATTCAGTCCAAACGCTTGCATGACAGCTACCATCTTTAACGGCTTTACGCGCTGCATTATCCAGACGACTATAACCACTTGATTTATTCACACTAATTGAATCCACTTTACCGCCGGGACCAACCAAGACTTTCAAAACAACCAAGCCCTCTTCGCCATTTTCAGTGGACAGTGAAGGATACGGAGGTCTCGGAATATGGCAGGTTCCTTTTGCCGGATTGCCTTTACTGCTGCCGGCACCTGTACCGCTGCCACCACCTCCGCCACCGGTACCGGAACCATGTTCGCCTTTCGCACCGCCGCTACCGGATCCGCCGCCTTCGCCACGGCCGCTGCCTGTACCTTTCGTACCGCCGCCGTTGCCTTTTCCTTCTCCACTCAAGGCTTTGCCTTCGCCGTTGCCTTTACCGTTTTCAGCAGTGTTCGGCCCGGTTTTGCTGCCTGAGTATTCAGATGCTTTAGGAGATGGTTTAGGTTCTGCCTTCGGCTCTGGTTTTGGTTCAGGTTTTGGCTCGGGCTTCGGCTCAGGTTTGGGTTCCGGCTTAGGCTCGGGCTTAGGTTTCTCGATAGGTTTCGGTTTTTCCTTTTGCTGCACGATATCCGCTTTTTCTTTTTTCGTTACCACAGGTTTGATAACAGGTTTGGGCGGTTCGACAGGCTTAGGTTTGGGTTTCGGCTTGGGTTTCGGTTGTTCTGGAGTAGGCTCGGGGGCTGCAGGTGCGCCTTCGCCCTCAGGACTACCGTCGCCACCGCCGAAATCGCCTAAATCGACAAATTCAATATTCGCCATTTCGACAGGAGGCGGTTTGTGCGCGTGCCATAAAAGTGCAACCAAGCCGACGTGAATCAACGCAACGGAAGTCACGACGGCTGGAGTTAAAATTCGTTTTTTATCCATAATTCCGTTATGTTAATAGCAACAATTCCCGTTTGCAAGTCGTTTTACAGTCAAAATAAGCATTAATGCTTATAGAGAAAGTTTATAGACCTGCTGTTTTAAAGGCTGCATATCATAATATGATATTAGCTCTCATTACTAATATTATCAAACAAAAGGTCGTTTTAAAAGATAAACGGTAAGACAAAACAGCCTATTCTTCCGGCGTTTATGCTATCCGCACATTAAACCAATATCGAAACCTCATCAGACCGATCAAAATTCAAATGGTTTCAAATCATCTGTATAAAACATCAGGCCGTCTGAAAACATTCTTTCAGACGGCCTGATTCAAACAAAATCATTTTTTCCGTTTCGCCCTTGGGTGCGCCTCATCATAAACGCGCGCCAAATGGTCAAAGTCCAGCTTTGTATAAACTTGCGTAGCGGAAAGGTTGCTGTGACCCAACAATTCCTGTACGGCGCGGATATCGCCCGATGCCTGCAAAAGATGGGTTGCATAGCTGTGGCGCATCATGTGCGGCGAGATATGGCTGGCGCTGCCCACGCGCACTGCCCACGCCTGCAGGCGTTTTTGAATTTGACGTTGCCCCAGCCTGCCGCCGTTCTTATTAGTAAACAAGGCCTGCTCGCCCTCTTTGGCAATACGCACTGCCAAATAATCACGCAATGCCGCAATGCTCTTGCCCACCAAAGGCACTTGCCGCTGCTTGCCGCCTTTACCCTTCACACTGACCCAGCCTTCGTCCAAAACGATACCGTCCAGATTCAAACCTTGTATCTCGCTCAGGCGCAAACCGCTACCATACATCAATTCAAACATGGCCTTATCGCGCACGTCCAATTCGTCATCAACAGGCGCATGGTCAAGGATATGGTTTAAAGGTTCTTGCGGTAGTGCTTTAGGCAAGCGTTCGGGCAGGCGCGGCGCTTTCATATTAAATGTCGGATCGCTTTCCATGACTTCTATCTGCACCAGCCAACTGCAATACTGCCGCCATACCGACAATTTCCGCGCCAAGCTGCTTTCGCTCAAGCCCTTTTGCGACAGCTTTTTCAATACCGCCACAAAATCACGGCGCGTCGGCAGACCGTTTTCCAGATTATCGGGCAATAGGCGCATCAATTCACTCAAATCGCGCCGATAAGCGGAAACGGTATGCTCCGACTTGCCTTGTTGCAGCAAGGTTTTCAGATAGCGTTCAAGATGAAGCGCAAAATTATTTGATTCCGCCATTTCAGACGGCCTCCAATGCTGCTTTCAAGGCCGAAGGCAGACGGCAGACGCGTTGTTTGCCATAATCAAAACACACCATGCCTGTCTGTACTTTCGCCAGCACAAGGCCGTCTGAAATCCTGCGGATACGGTACAACAAAGAAAAGCCCACACCGGCCATGCCTGCCGCCCCCATTTCTACCGACAGCTCATCGCCATGATGACCTTGCGCCAAATACTGCACCGCCGCATCCGCCATAATCAGGCCTGCCCCTCCAGCATCCATTTCGCTCCAACCCAGCTTCGCCAACCAACGCATCCGCACTTCATGGCACAAACGCAACACAGCATCGTTCGCCAAATGGCCGCCATAGTTCACATCGCCCACCTGCACCGTCAAGGCCGTCTGAAACAAAGGCTTATCACACTTGGCCACCGAAATCCTATCCATTTTGCACACCCGTTTTCAATACCACGCCATTATAAACCGAGACCCTGTTCGTTAATATATAAAAACAATGTAGCAGCTTGTAGTTTTTCATTTCAAAAAACATTATAATTTATCGGATAAATTTACCCTTCACTACTTCAGGAGCTTCTCATGGCACTCGTATCCATGCGCCAATTATTGGACCATGCTGCCGAAAACAGCTACGGTCTGCCCGCATTCAACGTTAACAACCTCGAACAGATGCGCGCCATCATGGAGGCGGCCGACCAAGTCAACGCCCCCGTTATCGTTCAAGCATCCGCAGGCGCACGCAAATACGCAGGTGCCCCATTCCTGCGCCATCTGATTTTGGCCGCAGTTGAAGAATTCCCGCACATCCCTGTCGTAATGCACCAAGACCACGGCGCATCTCCTGATGTGTGCCAACGCTCCATCCAACTGGGCTTCTCCTCTGTGATGATGGACGGCTCGCTGATGGAAGACGGCAAAACCCCTTCTTCTTACGAATACAACGTCAACGCCACCCGTACCGTCGTTAACTTCTCCCACGCTTGCGGCGTGTCCGTCGAAGGCGAAATCGGCGTATTGGGCAACCTCGAAACCGGAGAAGCCGGCGAAGAAGACGGCGTCGGCGCAGTGGGCAAACTTTCCCACGACCAAATGCTGACCAGCGTCGAAGATGCCGTACGTTTCGTTAAAGATACCGGCGTTGACGCATTGGCTATTGCCGTCGGTACCAGCCACGGTGCATACAAATTCACCCGTCCGCCCACAGGCGACGTATTGCGTATCGACCGCATCAAAGAAATCCACCAAGCCCTGCCCAACACCCACATCGTGATGCACGGTTCCAGCTCCGTTCCGCAAGAATGGCTGAAAGTCATCAACGAACACGGCGGCAAAATTGGTGAAACCTACGGCGTACCTGTAGAAGAAATCGTCGAAGGCATCAAACACGGCGTGCGCAAAGTCAACATCGATACCGACTTGCGCCTCGCCTCTACCGGTGCCATCCGCCGCTTCATGGCAGAAAACCCATCCGAATTCGACCCGCGCAAATACTTGAGCAAAACCGTCGAAGCCATGAAACAAATCTGTCTTGACCGCTACCTCGCATTCGGTTGCGAAGGCCAAGCCGACAAAATCAAACCGATTTCTTTGGAAAAAATGGCAACCAAATACGCCAAAGGCGAATTGAACCAAATCGTTAAATAATCCGTATCTCGGATTCACACTAAGGCCGTCTGAAAACTTGAAAATAAGGTTTCAGACGGCCTTAGCTTTTGGGAAATTTATAGTAAAATCTTCCACCGACTACACATCAAAACACATCGAAAGCAAACATGAAACTCGCCGTTATTTTGCCGGCCTATTGTGCCGAAGCTTATTTGCCCGAATGCTTGGATTCGGTATTGAATCAAACATTCCGTGACTTTTTCGTCATCGCCATCAACGATGCTTCAACAGACAAAACCGGCGAAATCCTCGAGGCTTACGCAGCTAAAGATTCACGTTTGCAGGTTTTCCACCTTCCGGAAAACAGGGGCGAGCCGTTTGCCTGCCAATTTGCCATGGATATGCTCAAAGACGTAAAGGTCGAATATGTGGCACGAATGGACGCAGACGATATTTGCGCCTTGGATCGTTTTGAAAAACAGATTCAGTTTTTAGACAGCCATCCCGAAATCGATATTGTCGGCAGCCAAGCCACCATCTTTTTCGACGACCAAACCGGAAGAGAACCCGTTTTAAGCGACCTCCCCCTGCTCGACAAAGACATTAAAGCCTTTCTCTCCTTTGCCGCCCAAAACATGTTCAACCCCACCACCATGTGGCGGCACGATAGCATTAAAAACCTTGGGATAAACTACACCGCGACAGAAACCGCTCCCGATTTCCATATGTGGGTACAATGCGCCCTACATGGCAAAACCTTTGCCAACCTGCCCGAGTCTTTGTTGTCATACAGGATACACACAAATCAAGAAAGCAAAAAAAGAGACAAAATCAACAGATCCGTCCAATACACCATGGAGTTGTGGATCAGTCATCTCTTCCCTGATTTGAACGCGACGGAAGTAACGCTCTTAAGCCGCATCTTGTACGAAAAGCAACTGCGCTTGACCACCGAAGAGCTGAAAACCATTTTTGCCGCGTATGACAGAATCAGTAAGGACCGCAGCATTTCTTTGTTTGGCGAAGACCGCAATACGATGTTCGACATGATAGACAATTTCTTCAATTTCTTAAAAAGCCGGTTGAAATTCACTTAAATTATAAAAGGCCGTCTGAAACCTCGTTTCAGACGGCCTTTATCTATTTCAAAATCAATCTAAATCAGAACAAGCCATGAATCACGCCGTCTGCATCCACATCGATTTTCTCGGCAGCTGGAACTTTCGGCAGACCCGGCATCTTCATCATGTTGCCGCACAGCGCAACGATGAAGCCCGCACCGGAAGAAACGGTAATACCGCGCACGGTAATGCGGAAGCCTTCAGGGCAGCCCAAGAGTTTGGCGTTGTCGCTCAAAGAATATTGGGTTTTCGCCATGCAGACCGGCATTTTGTCCAAGCCCAGTTTTTCCAGTGAAGCGATTTCGGCAGACGCTTCTGCGCTGAAATCGACATCTTCCGCGCCGTACACTTTTTGGGCAATCGCACGGATTTTGTCTTTAATGCTCAACTCAACATCGTAGGCAAAATTGAAGTTATTCGGTTGATTTTCGATGGCGTTGACGACTTTGTGCGCCAAGTCTGCACCACCCGCGCCGCCTTTACCCCACACTTCGGTCAAGGAAACTTCGACGCCGTGTTCCGCACAGGCTTTTTCAATCATGGCCAACTCGGCATCGGAGTCGGACACAAAGCGGTTGATGGCAACCACCACAGGCAGGCCGAATACGTTTTTCAGGTTGGAAATGTGTTTCAGCAGATTAGGCAGGCCTTTTGCCAAGGCTTCGAGGTTTTCTTCGCCGAGATTGGCACGCTCCACGCCGCCGTTGTATTTCAAAGCGCGGACGGTAGCCACGACAACAGCCGCATCAGGTTTCAAATCCGCCAGACGGCATTTGATGTCGCAGAATTTTTCCGCGCCCAAATCCGCGCCGAAGCCTGCTTCGGTTACGGCGTAATCGGCAAGGTGTTTCGCCAAACGGGTAGCGGTTACAGAGTTACAGCCGTGGGCGATGTTGGCGAACGGGCCGCCGTGTACAAAGGCCGGAGTGCCTTCGATGGTTTGTACCAAGTTAGGCTTAATCGCATCTTTAAGCAATGCCGCCATCGCGCCATTCGCTTTTAAATCTTTGGCGTAAACAGGGCTGCCGTCTTTGGCATAGGCGACAAGGATGTTGCCCAAACGCTCTTTTAAATCGCTGATGTCTTTGGCAAGACAGAATACTGCCATCACTTCGGACGCAACGGTAATGTCAAAACCATCGGGACGCATCACACCGTCAACAGGTTTGCCCATACCGTCGATAATGTTGCGCAACTGACGATCGTTCATATCGACCACGCGACGCCACAGCACGCGTTTCGGATCGATGTTCAACTCATTGCCTTGATAGATATGGTTGTCGAGCATGGCGGCGAGCAGGTTATTCGCCGCACCGATGGCGTGAAAGTCGCCGGTAAAGTGCAGGTTAATGTCTTCCATCGGCAAAACTTGGGCATAGCCGCCGCCTGCCGCACCACCTTTAACACCAAACACCGGACCCAAAGAAGGCTCGCGCAGGGCGATAACCGAGTCTTTGCCGATATGGCGCAATGCGTCCGCCAAACCGATGGTTACGGTGGTTTTACCCTCACCCGCAGGAGTCGGATTAATGGCGGTAACCAAAATCAGACGGCCTTGTTTTTCCGGCAGCTTGAATGCCTCGGCAGGATTGATTTTGGCTTTGTAATGACCATAGGGCTCGATGTTGTCAACGTTCAAACCCAGCTTGGCGGCAATTTCACCAATCGGGCGCATGGTGGAAGACTGGGCAATTTCAGCATCGGTTTTGAAGCTCATGATTTTCCTTTATTGAGAGAGGGAAAGGCCGTCTGAAACAATATAATAAAGACGGCTGGAAGAAAAAGAATATTAGTTCTATTATAGCGTTTTCCAAAGACAAACCGCAGTGAAAATTTCGATATTTCATCAACAAGCGGATTCATATTGTCAACAATTTGAAACAAAGGAATAAAACATGAGCAGTAACGCATGGCTGTTTTGGGCATTGGCATCGGCAGGCTTCGCCTCATTGACCGCCATTTTCGCCAAAATGGGTTTACAGGGCATAGATTCAGATTTCGCCACCTTTATCCGCACCTTGGTCATCCTCGCCGCTTTGGTATTGTTTTTAACCTACACCGGCAAATGGCAGGGTGTGAACGGCTTTACCGGCCGCAACTGGACATTCCTCATCCTATCCGGCCTCGCTACCGGCGCATCTTGGCTTGCCTACTTCAAAGCCCTGCAACTGGGCAACGCCTCACAAGTCGCGCCCGTCGACAAATTCAGCCTGGTCTTGGTTGCCCTGATGGCCGTCGTTTTCTTAGACGAGCGCCCAAGCACGCAGGAATGGATAGGCTTAGGCTTGGTAACCGCAGGCGTATTGACTTTGGCTTTGAAACGATAAAAATTGGGACATCAAAAAAGGCCGTCTGAAAAATTTCAGACGGCCTTTGCTTTGCTTCAAACAATCAGCTCACAATTAATTTGAACCGACTTTGATTTTTTGCCACAAGTTGACAGACAGTTTTTTCGCATCTGCGCTCATTTGAGGCATGACGAAACCGTCTTTCATGTCTTGCTCGTTCGGGAAAATAGAACGTGTATTCACCAGCTCTGCAGGCATTTTTTCGCGTGCCGGTTTGCTGGCCGGGGCGAAGGTCACGGCAATACCGTTTTTCGCAGCCACTTCGGGATCAAGTGTGTAGTTGATGTATTTGTGGGCATTAGCGATGTTTTTTGCATCAGCCGGAATCAACCAAGATTCAATCCAGAAGCCCATGCCTTTCGGTGTCAACACTTCAATGCCGACGTTGTTTTTCACTTCTTCGGAACGCGCTTTGGCCAAGTTCAAGTCGCCGCCGTTACCTGCCGCCAAGCAGATATCGCCGCGCGCCAATTCGTCAATGATGGAAGGGCTGAAACGTTTCACGTCAGGACGGATAGACTTCAACACTTCCGCCGCCGCTTTCAAATCTTCAGGATTCGAGCCTTTAGGATCTTTACCCAAGTAGTTCAACAAGATTGGGAACATTTCGCTCGGGGTATCCCACAAAGCGATGCCACAAGATTTCAGCTTGTTGGTGTATTCGGGTTTGAACAGCAAATCCCAGCCGTTTTCAGGCAATTTTCCGCCCAAAAGCTCTTTGCCCTTCGCCGTAATCGCAATCGTATTCACACCTGAGAAGTATGGAACGGCGTATTGATTGCCAGGGTCGGCGGTTTCCAACATCTTCAGCAATTCAGGGTCGATGTTTTTGTAGTTCGGAATCAGATCCTTATTGATTTTTTGGTATGCACCTGCCTCAATTTGGCGCGGCAGGAAGGCAATACCGGGTACAACCAAGTCATAGCCGGATTTGCCGGTCAGCATTTTGGCTTCCAACGTTTCGTTGTTTTCATACAAATCGTAAGTCAGCTTCAAATTGTTGGTTTTTTTGAAGTCTTCGACTGTACTTTCGTCAACGTAGTTTGACCAGTTGTAGATATTCAAAGTATCGGTGGCGGCTGCTTCGGTATTGGCAGCAGGCGCGCTGCCTGCTTGAGGTTGCTCGGCTTTTTTCTCGCCACCGCCGCACGCGGCCAAAGACAATGCGGCCAATACGGCTAATACGGATTTTTTCATACGGGCAGATTCCTGATGAAAGAGTGGTTAATGTCAATAAATAAGAAACCCTGCACCCCATAAACACCCCGGCGCAGAGTTAGGTTATTGTAATGGAAACGTAAGCAAACGCAAAGCAATATCCATCTGATTTTTATTGAAATAAGGCAAAGCAACACCATCTTTTTACCAAAAGCGTTGCACCGGCTGTAGTTTTTGGGCAAAATACGGCTGATTTGCGCGCGTTATAGAGAAAAAGCTTGCATATAAGGAAATCTGTCTTTAAAATTGCGCGTTTACAGAATTTATTTTTCAGGAGATATTCAATATGGCAAACAGCGCACAAGCCCGCAAACGTGCCCGCCAGTCGGTTAAACAACGCGCCCACAACGCCAGCCTGCGTACTGCATTCCGTACCGCTGTGAAAAAAGTGTTGAAAGCAGTTGAAGCCGGCGACAAAGCTGCTGCTCAAGCAGTTTACCAAGAATCCGTTAAAGTCATCGACCGTATCGCTGACAAAGGCGTATTCCACAAAAACAAAGCAGCCCGTCACAAAAGCCGTCTGTCTGCTAAAGTAAAAGCTTTGGCTTAATACTGATGCAGATGCTGGAAGTCCTGATAACCAAAGCAGGATAATCGAGCTGATACGATGCCCCTGAGGTCTTGCCTTTCAGGGGCATTGCCGTATTCACAGTCCAAACCAACTAAATAAAACCATTTACCCTTTCATCAGGCCGTCTGGAAAACAACGGAAACTCTCATGAACAAGATGTTGAAACATTCCCTAAGTATCGGATTCATTGCCGCCGCCCCGCTGGCCGCCGCCGATACCGCCCTACACTGCACCACCATTCAAGACAACGCCACCCGTTTGGCGTGTTACGACAACATCTACTCGGCGCAACTCCCCCCTCAATTCCCACTGCCGCAAGCGCAAACCGAAACCGCCAAAACACCAGTTGACCTCGAACAAAGCGTCCGCAAGAGCATCGAGAAAAAAGAAGCGGCCATCGTATTCGACAACCCTACCCATCCGAATATTTCAGACGACGTATTAAGCGAAACTACCGACAGCTACACACCTTTAAGCCTGATGTACGATTTGGATAAAAACGACACACGCGGCCTGTTGAGCGTACGCGAGCACAACCCTATGTACCTCATGCCCGTTTGGTACAACAGCAGCCCCAACTATTACCCGGAATCCCCCAGCCGCGGCGTAACCACACAGGAAAAATTCAGCGAGCAAAAACGCCTCGAAACCAAAATGCAGGTTTCCTTCAAAAGCAAGATTGCCGAAGATTTATTCAAGACCCGTGCCGACGTATGGTTTGGCTACACCCAAAAATCCGACTGGCAAATCTTTAACCAAGGCCGCAAATCCGCTCCGTTCCGCAATACCGACTACGAGCCTGAAATCTTCATTACCCAACCCGTTAAAGCAGACCTGCCTTTCGGCGGCAAACTGCGCATGGTTGGCGCAGGTTTTGTTCACCAATCCAACGGTCAAAGCCGCCCCGAATCACGCTCATGGAACCGCGTTTACGCCATGGCCGGTATGGAATGGGGCAAGCTGACCGTTATTCCTAGAGTTTGGGTGCGTGCCTTCGACCAAAAAGGGGATGACGATGACAATCCGGACATCAACAAATACATGGGCTACGGCGACTTAAAAGTCCAATACCGTTTCAACGATAAGCAAAATGTTTATTCCGTCCTGCGTTACAACCCGAAAAGCGGACGCGGTGCCGTTGAAGCGGCCTATACTTTCCCCATCAAAGGCAAACTCAAAGGCGTTGTCCGCGGCTTCCACGGCTACGGCGAAAGTCTGATTGACTACAACCACAAACAAAACGGCATCGGCTTCGGCCTGATGTTCAACGACTGGGACGGCATCTAAATGACCCCATATTATTTCAGACGGCCTTTGCAATCAAGGCAGCCGTCTGAAACAATGAAACAAAACAAGCCATTCGTTTAAAATACTCGTTTCCTAGCGTCCAAACGCGTATAATGCAAAGTTTGGGCAAAACTTGCCGGAATGAAACAAAGATGACAGAAGCCGCAGCCGAAAGCGGAAAAATCGCCAAGGCTTTAAAGAAATACCTGATTACAGGCGTGCTGGTTTGGTTGCCGATTGCCGTAACCATCTGGGCGATGAGCTATATCATCTCCGCCGCCGACAAACTGATCAACCTATTACCGGAAAGCTGGCAGCCCCAGCATTTCTGGGGGTTCAACATTCCCGGCTTGGGCATCGTCGCCGCCACAGTCGTCTTGTTCGTTACCGGTGTATTCGCCGCCAACGTATTGGGCAGACGGATTCTCGGCGCATGGGACAGCCTTTTAGGACGCATTCCCGTCGTCAAATCCATCTACTCCAGCGTTAAAAAAGTTTCCGAATCCCTGCTCTCCGACAGTAGCCGCTCGTTCAAAACCCCCGTACTGGTTCCCTTTCCGCAACCGGGCATTTGGACGATAGCCTTTGTTTCCGGCCATATCCCCGACAAACTCAAAGGCAGCCTGCCGCAAGATGACGACTATATTTCCGTTTACGTCCCAACCACGCCCAACCCGACCGGCGGCTACTACATCATGGTTAAAAAAAGCGACGTTCGCGAGCTGGACATGAGTGTGGATCAGGCATTGAAATATGTAATTTCACTGGGCATGGTGATGCCGGACGACTTACCAGTTAAAGCCCTACCTGCCCAAAAGCCGTCTGAAGACGGTGATACCGAACACAACAATTAAGGTCTTCTTTTTTTTCAGACGGCCTTTCCTTCTTTTCAAATTGAACAATATAAAAAGGTGATTTTATGCGTACCAACTATTGCGGCCTTATCAGCGAGCAATACTTAGACCAAACCGTTACCGTCAAAGGCTGGGTACACCGCCGACGCGACCACGGCGGTGTGATTTTTATCGACCTGCGCGACCGCGAAGGCATCGTTCAAGTCGTTATCGACCCTGATACTCCGGAAGCATTTGCCGCTGCCGACTCTTCCCGCAACGAATACGTTTTAAGCATTACCGGCCGCGTACGCAACCGTCCAGAAGGTACAACCAACGACAAAATGATTTCCGGCAAAATCGAAATCCTTGCCAAAGAAATCGAAGTCTTGAACGCTGCCGCTACGCCTCCGTTCCAAATCGACGATGAAAACATCAGCGAAAACGTTCGCCTGACCAACCGCGTTATCGACTTGCGCCGTCCTGCCATGCAACGCAACCTGCGCCTGCGTTACCAAGTGGCCATGGGCGTTCGCCGCTACTTGGACGCACAAGGCTTCATCGACATCGAAACACCGATGCTGACCCGCTCCACTCCGGAAGGCGCGCGCGACTACCTCGTACCAAGCCGCGTTCATCCGGGCGAATTCTTCGCGCTGCCGCAATCTCCACAATTGTTCAAACAATTGCTGATGGTTGCCGGTTTCGACCGTTACTACCAAATCACCAAATGTTTCCGTGACGAAGACTTGCGTGCCGATCGCCAACCTGAATTTACTCAAATCGACTTAGAAACCTCGTTCTTGAACGAGGATGAAATCATGGACATCACTGAAGGCATGGCCAAACAAGTCTTCAAAGATGCTTTAAACGTAGATTTGGGCGACTTTCCTCGCATGCCTTACTCTGAAGCCATGTTCTACTACGGCTCTGACAAACCGGATATGCGCATCAACTTGAAATTCACCGAGTTGACCGACCTAATGAAGACCGAAGAATTCAAAGTCTTCCGTGGTGCAGCCGACATGAAAGGCGGCCGCGTAGTCGCTCTGCGCGTGCCTAACGGTGCGAAATTCAGCCGCAAAGAGATCGACGAATATACTAAATTTGTCGGCATCTACGGCGCGAAAGGTCTGGCATACATCAAAGTAAACGATGTCAGCAACCTCTCCAACGGCGAAAACAGCGGCCTGCAATCTCCAATCGTGAAATTCCTGTCCGAAAACGCCCTGAAAGAAATCATCGAGCGTACCGGCGCGCAAAACGGCGACATCATCTTCTTTGGCGCAGACAAAACCAAAGTTGTGAACGAAGCCATCGGCGCATTGCGTATTAAAGTCGGCTTGGAACACGGTAAAGACAACGGCTACTTCGTAGACGAATGGAAACCTTTGTGGGTTGTCGATTTCCCAATGTTCGAATACGACGAAGAAGCCAACCGCTACGTAGCCGTACACCATCCGTTTACAGCGCCTAAAGAAGGTCATGAAGACCTGATGGTTTCCGACCCTGCAAACTGCCTGGCCCGTGCCTACGACATGGTATTGAACGGCTGGGAAATCGGCGGCGGCTCTATCCGTATCCACCGCGCAGACGTACAAGAGAAAGTGTTTGCCGCGCTGAAAATCAGCCCTGAAGAGCAACAAGAGAAATTCGGCTTCCTCTTGGACAACCTGAAATTCGGCGCGCCTCCGCACGGCGGCCTTGCATTCGGCCTCGACCGTCTGGTTACCCTGATGACCGGTGCAGAATCTATCCGCGACGTGATTGCCTTCCCAAAAACACAACGTGCACAATGTCTGCTGACCAATGCACCTAATGTGGTCGACGACAAACAACTTCGCGAGTTAAGCCTACGTCTGCGTCAGAAAGCAGTTGAAACAAAAGAAGCATAATTTACCGGCTTAACCTTTAAAATATCAAGGCCGTCTGAAATTTTTGAAATTTCTTTCAAATTTTTCAGACGGCCTTTCTACATTTTGGTCGTTTATATATAATCAACCCGCAAACTGTTTTATTTTAAATGTTCACTTTAATGACGTTAGAGTATGAAAAACAACCGTTTGTAAGAAAAACAAACAAATAAGCTCCACAAGCACTATCATGACTGTTACAACAATAAAGGAACCAAACAATGTTTCTGATACTGACGGGGCTGATACTGACTTTTTTTATTTTGTTGTTTATTATTACTTCAATTATTCACAAAAAACAGTTTGCCTATAACACACACCAAGACTATAACTATCCCTCCCTTCCCTCTACCGCGCATGCTACCCTCAAAGGCGGCAGCCTAACCTTGCCCGCCACTGTCAGCGGACAGGATACCGTCATTGCCAAAATCCGTATCAAGTCCAACTGGATGGGACTGCTGTTCTTGCCTTTTATCGAAACCATTTCATCCAAAGGCAAATGGAAGCAATATTTCGAATACGGCGCAAAAGGCGTGCGCTATATCAATCTGAGCGACACCTTCTCCGACAGTGACAAAACCATCCGTTTGGAAGGCAAATACCTGTCCTTGCCCGATCAAGAAATCGAACTCTCCGTTTATCCGCGTGAAAACCTCGACGGCAAAAAAATCCTTGTCCTCGCGCCCCATGCCGACGATGCTGAACTCAGCGCATACGGTTTGTACGAAAAACAC
Organism: Neisseria sp. HMSC068C12; assembly: GCF_001814095.1. Taxonomy (NCBI): domain Bacteria; kingdom Pseudomonadati; phylum Pseudomonadota; class Betaproteobacteria; order Neisseriales; family Neisseriaceae; genus Neisseria; species Neisseria sp. HMSC068C12. The sequence goes on from NZ_KV814784.1 coordinate 46,921, forward strand.
GCCGCCAATTCAATGATCTGCACCTTAACCGCTAGCGAAGGCGGCAGCTTCCACTATGGCAACCTTTATAGCACGTGCGACTGCGACACCCAGGCACAATATCTGCAAAAAGGCCGGATGCGCGTTTGGAACAGCCTGACCGTTCCCCTTTTGGCCGGTGTGCCGTCTGAAAACATCCTGCAACTGGGCTACTTCGACAGCACATTGACCGCCATGCGCCAAAATCCGGAAAAAGAGATTAAATCGACCAAGATCGATACGACCGACGTCTATATTTTCCGTCGTGCCAATACATCCCCATTGGCGAAACACCTCAAACCCGGCTCAACTTGGAACAGCTTGGTAGACAACCTTGGCTATCTGATAGAAACGTTCCAGCCGGATATTATCGTGTCGCCGTCCCCCAATATTGATGCGCATCCCGACCACCAACATACTGCGCTGGCCGCCATCGAAGCCCTGCGCAAAATCGATTACCGCCGCGGCAATCTGTTTTTGCACACCATACATTATCTGAGCGACGACTTCCCTATCGGCAAAGTAGGCTCTTCCCTCAGCCTGCCGCCATCCTCCGAGCAACCGTTTTACTTCCAAAGCATCTATTCCCATCCTTTGGATAGAGAAGAGCAAAACCGCAAACTTCTCGCCCTTGACGCCATGAACGACATCCGTCCTAATTCAGACGGCTATATGCGTTGGAGTACCATGATATTCAAAGGCCTAAACAAACTGCGACACCATGTCCTCCATCTCGACAAAGACTTGGTCAACCGCTTTGTCCGCAGCAACGAATTCTTCTATACCGTCCCCATCAGCGACTTGTACCAAGAAGATACGCTGAAACAAATCACTTATCAGGGCAAAGCCCTATAAACCACAAAGGCCGTCTGAAAAGATGTTTCAGACGGCCTTTATCACACCAAATCAAAACAATAAAATCACTACATTACAAACGAAAAACACCAAACCCAACCAAACGCGACAACCCAAGTTATAATAAAACCCTTCCCACACGTCCCACATCATCATGCCGATTTACTTCATCGCCGATTTGCACCTGAGCGAATCCCATCCTCAACTGACCGCACTCTTCCAGAAATTTATCCAAGAAAAAGCCGTTCATGCCCAAGCCGTATACATTCTTGGCGACCTTTTCGATTTTTGGATCGGCGATGACGAAAACAGCCCTTTGGTTCAAATCATCAAGCAAACCATCCGCAGCCTGACCGAGCGTGGTGTCGCCTGCTATTTCATCCACGGCAACCGCGACTTCCTCATCGGCAAAACCTTCGCCCGCGATACCGGCATGACCTTACTGCCCGAGTACGCCGTTATCGACTTGTTCGGCACACCCACCCTGCTCTGTCACGGCGACACCCTCTGCACCGACGACCATTCTTATCAAAAATTCCGCCGTACCGTCCATCAAAAATGGCTGCAACGCCTGTTTCTGCTCCTGCCGCTCACACTCCGACTGAACATCGCCACCAAAATCCGCAAACAGAGCAAACAGGACAAGCAACACAAAACCGCCGACATCATGGATGTCAATCCGGCCTTTACCCACGAAACCGTCCAACGCTTCCACACGCCCCTGCTCATCCACGGCCATACCCACCGCGAAAACATCCATCGCAACGCCGATTACACCCGCATCGTACTTGGCGACTGGCGCGACAATTACGCCTCCATTCTCGAAGTCGATGCCGAAGGCTACCGTTTTATCGCCTTATAAAACATCAGGCCGTCTGAAAACCGGTTTCCCGATTGTTCAGACAGCCTGACTGACAAATATCCTCAACCGGTTTACGCAAACCAACCGCGTATCCGCTCCAAACCACCAAAGCGCACACACGCATCCGCATTCGCCTCAGTTTTCGGTTTCGCCCGATAAGCAATGCCGAATCCCGCCTCCCTTATCATCGGAATATCGTTCGCACCATCACCCATCGCCACCACCTGCCACGGAGCCAAACCCAGACGCTCACGGTATTCACGCAACAAATCCGTCTTAGCCTGTGCATCGATAATCCGCCCTTTCAGACGGCCTGTCAGCTTGCCGTTTTCCACTTCCAACACATTCGCAAAATGGAAATCCAAGCCCAAACGCCGTTGTAGGCGTTCCGTAAAGAACGTAAATCCGCCCGACACCAGCATAAACTTCACATCATTCCGTTTACACTCTTCCAACAAAAATTCCGCGCCCGGCGACAGCTGCAACACATTCTCGTACACCTCTTCCAACACGCGCTCGTCCAAACCGGCCAGCAAAGCCACACGCTTGCGCAAAGACTGCTCAAAGTCCAGCTCGCCGCGCATCGACTGCTCCGTAATCTTGGCCACCTCATCTTTCAGCCCGACACCGGCCGCAATCTCATCCACGCACTCAATCGTAATCAGCGTCGAATCCATATCGCTGACAATCAGCCTCAAATCAGCAAAAGCCATATCCGGCAACATCGCGCCATCTATCTGCTGCGCAATCAACGCCGCACGCATCTCGTCCGTCAATTCAAAATCATCCGAAACCGGCACACGCAACACCGACTTCCCTGATGGCGCAGACACCAAACCGCCAAACGCCGACCAGTCGCACGCGCCCAAATCCCCATGTTGCAACACCAAAACTTTCTTCATCTCATTCTCCTCATACCCCAAAACCTTTGCAAACAGATCGGGTACACATTCAGCCTAAAACCCCGAAACCGTATTTTTGCGAAGACCTTAAAAAACCAAAACAGCATTATAGCCAACCACCCCGAAAATTTTTAGACGGCCTGGAAACAAATTCAGCTAGAGCTACCAACCCCTGCATCAACCAAGTAATTACTCAAAAATTTGATTTTAGGCAAGCCGACTAAAAATTTTTGCCAGTAACAGGCAACTTGTGTTGATTTTTCTTACAGTTTCGATATAGTTACTTATAGCTAGTTTGGCACTACTCCTTATATCTAGCTTTCATTGCATTACCACCTCCATTCGTTGCCAACGACTTCCTTTCCGGTGGCAACCTTTTTTTTGGCTCGATGGTTTGACAATATCAAATTTAAATGAAATAAAATGATTCAGGGATCTATATTTAAAAACAAACCCTTCCTCATCTGCGCACGCATTTCATGCCTTGCAGCTATTTTATCTAACAGTTTGAAGAAGCCCTCACTTTAACTCAATTCGGTTAGTCAGGAGATTTCAGCTTTCCCCCCCCGACCGACTCAATCAATATGGCCATGTACACACACATCAGAGTAATGCTCAGAGTATGGCTGCTCCCAATCACTGATGCCTGCCGTTTTAATTGTCCTTAGCCTATCCTCTATTACCATCATCTCAAGATTCAATCCCTATCTGATAACTCACTGAATTTGAATGAAAAAATTATTTAAATGTTAAAATGTGCAAAACGCTTGCTTTCAATCCTAACAAGAGATATAGTACTAAATAACTAGTTCTTATTGATGAGAGATACTCCTTGGATACTTGCCTCCGGTCCTCCAACCCGGGGGCATTTTTTTACATTTTTATTTTGTGTTCGTATGGATAGGATAAAGACGAAACACCCACCACAAATCAACAAACAAATCGAACCGCAAACTGCGTTTTCCAAACGCTCAGGCCGTCTGAAACCCGCTCTCGAATATTATTCATGCCATATTTCAGACAGCCTGTTTAACCCTCTATTGCAAAGCTTGGCACAAGCACCTCTGACCGACGGCAATTAATTACTATATAATCAAACGCATCATCATCCCTACAAAGGAGCCACACCATGACCACAAAAATTAAAATTGGTATCGTCGGTGCAACCGGTTACACAGGCGTTGAATTGTTACGCCTGCTCAGCAGCCACCCCAACGCAGAAGTCACTGCCGTCACCAGCCGAAGCGAAGCCGGTATTGCGGTTGCCGACTACTTTCCCAGCCTGCGCGGCATTTACGACCTTGCATTCCAAACGCCCGAAGATGCCGGGCTTGACCGTTGCGACCTCGTGTTCTTCGCCACACCCAACGGCGTGGCCATGAAAGAAGCACCGTCCCTTGTCGAAAAAGGCGTACGCGTGATTGACCTGTCTGCCGACTTCCGCATCCGCGACATCTCAACATGGGAACAATGGTACAAAATGACCCATGCCGCGCCGCAACTCGTTTCCCAAGCAGTGTACGGTTTGTGCGAACTTCACAAAGACGACATCGCCAAAGCCATGCTGGTGGCCAATCCGGGCTGCTACCCCACCTGCGTTTCCCTGCCCTTATTGCCACTGCTTCAGGCTGGCCGTCTGAAAGCCAATGCGCCGCTGATTGCCGACTGTAAATCCGGTGTTTCCGGTGCAGGCCGCAAAGCCAGCACCCACGCCCTATTGTGCGAAGCAGGCGACAACTTCAAAGCCTACGGCGTCGGCGGCCACCGCCATCTGCCTGAAATCCGACAAACCCTGTCCGGGCTGCAAGACCATGTTTCAGACGGCCTGATTTTCGTGCCACACCTTGTTCCAATGATACGCGGTATGCACGCCACCCTGTATCTGCACCTGCAAGAACATACCGATCCTGAAGCCTTACTGCGCGAATACTACCGCGACAGTCCTTTTGTCGATATCCTGCCTTCAGGTTCGACACCTGAAACCCGCAGCGTGCGCGGCGCCAACCTTTGTCGTATCAGCGTTCAAAAAGCGCCCGAACAAGACGATGTGTGGATTGTTCTTTCCGTCATCGACAACTTGGTCAAAGGCGCAGCCGGTCAAGCCGTGCAGAATATGAACATCATGTTCGGCCTACCCGAAACCACCGGCCTGACTAATGCACCATTGATGCCTTAAGCCATCATTATTAAAAACACAAGGCCGTCTGAAACTTTGATCATTCAGACGGCCTTTATCGATTCATTCACAAACATCACTCATACACTACGCCGGCAAGCATTTCTTCTTCATTCAAGTTGCCGTACTGTTGCTCCCAATCGTGGGTAGCCTCCACCATATCGCATTCTTTGGCAAAAGCCAGCAGCCTGCCGTCCATCTGATCCAGACTCAAGCTGCCCAAGCGTTCGCATTCCGAAGCCGTCAGATTACCGTCCGCCTCATGCGCCTCCGAAGATCCGAAAGGCAGAGCAAAAAAACCCAGTACCAACGCCAGCAGCACCCAAAAAGTATTTTTACGCGAACGAGTCATTTCACACCTCTCATCATAATCATATAGCAGGTTTAAATCAGAAAAACTAAACCAAATAAAATTAAACTAAGAAAAATCGAACAGAAATTTAGAAATATCGATTTATCTAAGACAAAACGAATAATACTAAGAAAAAATAGAATATGCAATACTTTTTCTTAGATGAAGTAATTTTTTTCTTACAATTTTATAAAAACTAAGGTAAAATACACTCAAATCGTCCAAACCATATAAAAAACATACCTCCACAAAGGCATAAACATGGATACCTTTAAAGACCGCCTGGCTTTCTTATGGAAAGATGAAGCCCGCCAAGCCAAAATTGCCGCCGACATCGATATGACCATCGCCGGATTCAGCCGTATCTGGAACGAAGGAGGCCTGCCGAAATCGGAAACGCTAAAAAAAATCAAACAACTTAAAGGCTGCAGCATAGACTGGCTTTTAACAGGCGAAGGTTCTCCCTTCCCTGATTCCGAAGCCCCAAAGGCCACAGCAACCGACACACTAGGCAACCCTGTCGATATAGACGAATTTGTCTTCGTACCGCGTTACGACATCCAGGCCGCGGCCGGACACGGCCAGCTCGTCGGCGATGAGCAACCCATATTCGCCATGGCGTTCCGACGCTATTGGATTGAAAATTATGTAACGCGAGACATCAAAAACCTTTCCGTTATCTCAGTCAAAGGCGACTCGATGGAAGGCGTGCTGAATGATGGCGACACCATCCTCATCAACCACGGCCAAACCACGCCGCGCGACGGCCTCTATGTTTTACGCCTCAATGAAAACCTTTTGGTCAAACGCCTGCAACTGATACCCGGTGGCATCGTCAACGTCATTTCTGCCAACGAAGCCTACCCTACTTTTGAAATCGACTTGAAAAACCCGACCGACGACGTTGCCATCATCGGCCGTGTAGAATGGTTTGGCAGAAGCATCTAAATCTGACATACTGGTGCTTGAAATTTCTGCCATGCCCTCCATGTAAGCTGGCAGACCCTGTCTGCACAAACTTGCCTTGGCTAACGGTTTGAGCGACAATAGTAAAAATATTCATATAAAAGGAATCACATCATGTCAGACGAAAGCCCTATTATCTTTACTGACAGCTGCTGCACCAAAGTTGCCGACCTGATCGCCGAAGAGAACAATCCCGATTTGAAATTGCGCGTATTCGTCAACGGCGGCGGTTGCTCCGGCTTCCAATATGGTTTTACCTTTGATGAAATCAAAAACGACGACGATTTCGAAATCCAAAAAAACGGCCTGACGTTCTTGGTCGACCCGATGAGCTACCAATATCTGGTTGGTGCAGAAATCGACTACACCGAAAGCCTGCAAGGTTCTCAATTCGTCATCCGCAATCCGAATGCCGAAACAACTTGCGGTTGCGGCTCGTCCTTCTCCGTATAAATAATCCGTTTCTTCATGAAAAACAGGCCGTCTGTATCTTCAGACGGCCTTTTGTGTGAATTTATTTTAAACAATATTGGATTTATCTTATAATAATAATATCGGGCGTGAATATTTACTCTACAATAGACATAACATTGGACATGCATATTGCCATATAAATAAAAAATCATTGTCCAGCCGATTAACGACACAAAGGCACCCCCTATCCGGTCTGCCTAAGACTGCGGCCTCTGTTTTTGCCTGCATCGCAAGCCAAAACAGCTCAAACACAATAACAAAACCTCAGACCCAACCCATTTGGTTGATGCAGTCGAAATATTCATGGGATATCAATGAGCAAACAAGAAAAATTTTTCGACGTATACGTTTCCTATCCGCCGAACACGGATAGGGAGCGCATCCATGCCTGCCTGTATGACAACCTGCCTGAAAACGAAGTCGAGAGTCTGATTCAAGCTTTGGCCGAGCGTCCGCAAGCTATTGTGGCCGAGAAATGCACCCAAGACGAGCGCGAAAATGCGCAGCATTACTTCAGCTATTTAGGTTTGGACGTAATCGTCCGTCAGGCTATGGAGTTGGAAGCGGTTGAAGAAGAACCCGTGTTGGCAGTCAACACGCCCGACCCTATCCAATGCCCAGTCTGCATGACGATTATCGACGAACTCGACGCACAGGAATGTAAAACCTGCCACTTTGATTTGACAGAAAAAAATGAGCTGGCCATCCAGCGCAAGCGCATTGAATGGCAGGAAAAAATCTCTTTCGAGCATAAAAAACAAACCGAAATTGCCCACAAGCTCAAATATGAACGCGAGCAGGAAGAGAAAAAGCTGCGCAAGAAAATCCGTGCTGAATTGGAATCCCAACTACGCGAAGAGTTAGGCCAAAATCCTGAGCTGGCCGCACTTGCAGCAAGGAAGAAAACACAGTTTCTGCTTACAATGGCTATCGTATTCGCCGTTTTGAGTCTGCTTGCACTCGGCTATATCGCTGCAAAATTCTTCTAAACTGATTCCAAAACTTAAGGCCGTCTGAAAAACAGATTTTCAGACGGCCTTTTATTTCTATATTGATTGAATCATTTCAATCAAGCCTCTTGCACATCAACGTCCACCGACCATCGGATTTTGCCGTCCCTGTTTTGCTGTAACACTTGTACCCACAAACTCACGGCGCGATGCAAATCTTGTCGAGATGTCGATTCGAGGAAAACTTGCGCACGTTCGCGTTCGGCAAGGCGCACCATCAGCATGGGGGCGGCGCCGAACTGGGAGACGCTTTCAGGCAAAAGCGGAGCAATGGTTTCTTTGGCGGCGTTGAGAAACTCCATCGCATCGGCAACGCGCGGCGCGTCGGCGCGGACGGCAGTCTGGAAACCGAAGGGCGGCATGGCGAACATTTGTCGCTCGTTCAATTCGTTTTCGGCAAACACGGCGTAGTCCTGCGCTTTGACGGCGGCGAAGACGGGATGTTCGGGCAGTTGGGTCTGTATCAACACCTTGCCGGGTTTGTCGGCGCGCCCCGCCCTGCCGGACACCTGCATCAGCTCGGCGAACAGCCTTTCCGGCGCGCGGAAATCCGCGCTGTATAGACTGCCGTCGGCGTTTAACACGATAACAAGGTTGAGTCGCGCGAAATCATGACCTTTGGCGAGCATCTGCGTGCCGACCAGAATATCGATTTCGTTGTCGGCGATGCGGCGGTACAAATCCGCCCAGTCATTTTTGTGCGCGGTGCTGTCCCTGTCGACGCGGACGACGGCGGCCTTGGGCAGGAAGGCGCGCAGGGTTTCTTCGACGCGCTGCGTGCCGTGGCCGACGGCGGTCAGGTCTTGGTTGCCGCAGTCGGGGCATTTGAATGGGATGGGTTCGCGGTGGTCGCAGTGGTGGCAGCGCAGTTGGCGGGCGCGTTGGTGCAGCACCATCTTGGCGGAGCAGTTCGGGCAGCCGAAGGTATGGCCGCAGTCGCCGCAAAACAGCGCGGGCGCGAAGCCGCGCCGGTTGAGGTACACCAGCGACATGCCGCCTGCTTCAAAGTTCTGTTTCAAAAGCTGCAAGGCTTGCGGCGAGAAGCCGTTGTCGAGTTTCAGACGACCTACGTTGAGGATGTCTACTTGCGGCAGTTGCGCAGTGGTATGGGCGCGTTCGGTCAGTTGCAGCAGGCGGTACGCGCCGCTTTGCGCCTTGTGCCAGCTCTCCAAGCTGGGCGTGGCGCTGCCCAAGACGACGGGACAGCCGCTCTGCTTCGCCCGCCACACCGCCAAATCGCGGGCGTGGTAGCGTAATTCGTTGTCCTGTTTGAACGAGCCGTCGTGTTCCTCATCGACCACAATCAGCCCGACATCATCCATCGGTGTGAACACCGCCAGCCGCGTGCCGATGACCAATTTCGCCTGTCCCAACATCGCGCGCAGATAATCCTGCGTGCGTTTGCCTGCCGCCATTTGGCTGTGCAACACAGCGGTCGGCACATCGGCAAAACGGTCTTCCACCCGCTTCAAAAGCTGCGGCGTGAGGTTGATTTCGGGCAACAGAAACAACACCTGCCGCCCCTGCGCCAACACTTTCGCCATCGCATCGAAATATACCTCGGTCTTGCCGCTGCCGGTGATGCCGTACAGCAAAAACGGCTGAAATTTACCGAAGGCCGTCTGAATTTCATCGGAAGCCTTCTGCTGGTCAGCATTTAATACAAATTCAGAGTGCGAAGCCTGCCCATTGCACGACCTTAAAACGGGTTTCGCCGCTTCCATAGTTTCAATCCAACCCTGTTCCGCCCAATCTTCAATTAATTTCGCCGCCTGCGCGTTCACCTGCTTCAACGCCGCCATCGTCATCCCGCCCGACAGCAGCGCGTCCCACAAAGCCGCTTTTTTGTTGAACCGAGACGGCGGCGGCGTTTGCGCCCTACCCGCTTCGTTCAAAGCGTAAAACAACGGCGGCTGCGGCATTTCCACCACGCGCGTTTCCTTCAAACCTTGCGGCAATGCGGCAAACACCGCCTGCCCGGTCGGATAGTGGTAATAACGCGACGTAAATGCCAACAAATCACGCCAGCTTTGAGGCAACGGCTTTTCTTCCATAAAGGCCGTCTGAACACTCAAAATCCGCGCCGTATCCATATCCGGCGCAATATCCGTTTCCCACACAACCCCAACAACGGTTTTATTGCGGAAAGGCACAAGCACCCGCGTTCCCGGAGGAAGCGGCTCGGAATAGGAATACGTCAAAAGGCCGTCTGAAAGCGGCACGTTTACGGCAATACGGTGGTAGATCATACAAACAATCAAATCATTTTTTCGTATTTTAACAGCCGAAAGCTATTTTCAGACGATAATTTGAGCCTTAGTACAATGCAGACATGACAGAGGTTTGATACAATGCCTTACTTTCAACACACGCAAGTCTCTCGCATGAAAACCAAGTTAATCAAAATCTTAACGCCGTTTGCCGTCCTTCCTTTGTTGGCATGCGGTCAACCTGCCGTATCCAACGCCAATGCGGCGCCTGCTCCGGCCGCCAAAGCGGAAGCGCCTGCCGACAAATCCGTTGCCGCTTCTTTGAAAGCGCGTCTGGAAAAAGTCTATGCCGCCCAAGATTTGAAAGTTTTGAGCGTCAGTGAAACACCGATTAAAGGCATTTATGAAGTTGTCGTCAGCGGCAAACAAATCATCTATACCGATGCTAAAGGCGACTATATGCTCGTTGGCGACCTCATCAACGTCAATACGCGCCAAAGCATGACTGAAGAACGCGCCGCCGATTTGAACAAAATCGACTTCGCTTCCCTGCCTTTGGATAAAGCCATCAAAGAAGTACGCGGCAACGGCAAACTGAAAGTCGCTGTTTTCTCCGATCCGGACTGCCCGTACTGCAAACGCTTGGAGCATGAGTTTGAAAAAATGACCGACATCACGATTTATACATTCATGATGCCGATTCCGAGCCTGCACCCTGATGCCGCGCGCAAAGCCGAGCTGTTGTGGTGTCAACCTAATCCGACCCAGGCATGGATCGACTGGATGCGCAAAGGCAAACTCCCAAGCGGCAAAGCAAACTGCGAAAACCCTGTTGCAGAAACCACTTCATTGGGCGAACAATTCGGCTTCAACGGCACACCGACCGTGGTCTTCCCTAACGGCCGCAGCCAAAGCGGTTACAGCCCTATGCCTCACCTCAAAGAAATTATCGAGAAAAACCAGTAATACAGGGTTTAATCTCCATAAAGGACGCTTTACGCGTCCTTTTTTCATGTCACCCGCCATCAACTGCCTTCAGACGGCCTCGATACTGACAAGTACAAAAAAGGACGTGTCCAACACGTCCTTTTTTCTCTTTACCTTACAGGTAGAATTTTTCAATCACTTTCAGGTTTTCATCCAATTTGTACACCAGCGGCTGACCGGTTGGGATTTCCAAGCCCATGATGTCTTCGTCGGAAATGCCTTCGATGTGTTTTGCCAACGCACGCAGGGAGTTGCCGTGTGCCGCAACCAATACACGTTTGCCGCTCAAGATGGCCGGAGCGATTTGGTCTTCCCAGAAAGGCAGGACGCGCTCGAGGGTAACTTTGAGGTTTTCGCCATCAGGTACGACATCGCTAGGCAGGTTGGCATAGCGGCGGTCGTTGTGGGCGGAGTTAGGATCTTTAGGATCGAGCAGCGGAGGCAGGGTGTCGTAGCTGCGGCGCCAAATGTGGACTTGCTCGTCGCCGTATTTTTCTGCGGTTTGTTTTTTATCCATACCTTGCAGCTGACCGTAGTGGCGTTCGTTCAAACGCCATGATTTGATTTGTGGAACAAACAGTTGGTCGGATTCTTCCAAAACGATGTTACAGGTTTTGATGGCACGGGTCAGAACGGAGGTAAAGGCGATGTCAAACTCGTAGCCTTTCTCTTTCAGCTTTTTACCTGCTGCTGCGGCTTCTGCCAAACCTTGCTCGCTCAGCTTGACGTCGCGCCAGCCGGTGAAAAGGTTTTTCGCGTTCCATTCGCTTTGTCCGTGACGGATGAATACTAATTCCATGATAGTTTGCTCCAATGAAGTTTGGGAAAGGGTATTTATATCACACTTTGCCGCCGCGCTGATAACGCCGGCGGTTTCTTTTGATATGTTGCAAGTTTGCTTTTAGTCTTCAGACGGCCTTGTCGGAAGGTAAACGTCAAAACGCGTGCTTTTGCCTGTATATTGATAAGCAGGTTTGCGCCTATCGAGAAATTCACCCAAGCGCGGGCGTTTGACGACAATGCGCTTTTTGGCGGTATTCAATGCAACGTTCAGAAGCTCGGCTTCGTCTTGTGCCGCACCGACCAAATCGTGAAAGTAAGCCATTTCTTTTTTCACAGCGGCGGTTTTGCGACGCTCCGGATACATCGGGTCGAGGTACACCACATCGGGGCTGCCGTTTTGCGTGGACAATTCCTGCATTAAATCAACGGCATTGCCGAAGTGCAAAATAATTCGCTGGGCAATCTCCCGTGTCTCTTCACTTTGCCCTGCCCTGTTGAGGCCGTCTGAAAGTAGACAGGCAACAGCAGGATTTTGTTCAAAAGTTTGTACATTCAAGCCCAACGAGGCAAGCACAAAACTGTCGCGCCCCAGTCCGCCGGTAGCGTCCCAGACAGTCGGTTGCGCAGTATGGTTGACGGCTTTGGCAATCAACTCGCCTCCACCTTTAGTGCGCCGATAATGGGCGGCACCGCCATCAAAATCAACGCGAACACGGCCTTTTTCACCGGCGCGGCACAAACTGATGCCGCTTTCGTCAGCGATAAGGAAACTGCCTTCTTCAGGCTGCCGATCAATAACGGTCAGCCCGAAAGGTGCAGCAAGGCTGCGAAGTTCGGTAGATGCGGTTTCGTCAAAATAAATCTTGTACATAAGGCTTATGTTTCAGACGGCCTTGAAAACTCAGGCCGTCTGAACGTTTTAATTGATGTCCAAGCGTTCCATACGGTAGCGCATAGAGCGGAAGCTGATGCCCAAAAGCTTGGCGGCTTGGGTACGGTTGTAACGGGTTTGCTGCAAAGCCTGCTCGATGATGCTGCGTTCCACTTGGTCGAGGTAATCCTGTATCTGCATGGTGCGTGGATCAAACGGTGGAATGGGACTGTGATTGAGCGTAGTTTCACGCGCGTCGGGTTCGGCAATATCGTCAAAAGAGAAGCCGCTGCGTTCTGCCTTAACCTGCGGAGCATTTTGAATCTGCAAGTCGTCCACTTGTATCACTTGGCCTACCGTTAGCGCAACGGCGCGTTCGAGGATGTTTTCCAACTCACGGAAGTTGCCGGGATAGCTGTAATGCAACAGGGCTTCTTGGGCTTTCGGGCTGAGTTTGTAGGTTTGATTGCCGTGACGGTGTTTATACAGCAGATACAGAATCAGCGCGCCCAAGTCTTCGCGCATTTCGCGTAAAGGCGGCATATGCAGAGAGACTACGTTGAGGCGGTAATACAAGTCCTGACGGAATGCGCCGCTTTCAACCAAAGCTTCGAGGTTTTTATGGGTCGCACAAATAATGCGCACATCCACAAAGGTTTCCCGCGCATCGCCGATACGACGCACGGCTTTTTCTTGAATGGCGCGCAGGAGTTTGACCTGCATGGCAAGTGGCAAATCGGCAACTTCATCAAGGAACAAAGTGCCGCCGTCAGCGTGTTGGAAAAAACCTAAACGGTCTTGATCCGCACCGGTAAAGCTGCCTTTTTTGTAGCCGAAAAATTCGCTTTCCATCAGGTTTTCAGGAATGGCACCGCAGTTGACGGCAATAAATGGTTTGTCGGCGCGGTCGGACAGCTCGTGAATCGTGCGCGCCGCCTGCTCTTTACCCGTACCGGATTCACCGGAGATATAAACAGGAACAAGGCTGCGGGCCAATCTGCGAATCAGGTGGCGTACTTCGACCATTTGCGGCGAAGTACCCAACAGGCGCGGCATATCGTCCTCGCCTTCCAATACAGGTGCGTCTTGTTGCAAAGCAGGATTGATGCTGCCGGCCGAAAAACGCTCTTTTAAGGAATTGAGCCCTTCCGGAACAGTCAAAGGCCGGTTAAATTCACTCTGTACGCTCTTAGGAGGCGTAACGACAGGCTTAGCCGGCTGAGGTTCGGGTTTATACAGGGCGGCAGAAACAGGCGCAGGCTGCGATTTGACTTTTTCAGACGGCGTGGGTTCGGCAGTATTGTCTGAAACCGACACTGCCGATTTAACCAATGAACGCAACTGCGACAGCGTAATCGGTTTTTGCAGATAATCAAACGCCCCTGCTTTCAAGGCTTCAACAGCTTGGTCGGCATTGCCGAAAGCCGTAATCACGGCGACGGGCGTATCGAGCATCAGTTCATCGATGTATTGGACAACCTCGAGGCCGGAGCCGTCAGGCATACGCATATCGGTCAACACCAGCGAATAATCGTTGTTGTCCAGCTTGTCTTTAGCCTCTTCAACACCAGCCGCAGTATCGACGTGCAGACCCATTTTCATCAGGGTCATTTCCATCAGGTCGCGGATGTCTGCCTCGTCATCGACAACCAAAACCGGCTCTTGCAATTTATTCATCCTGCGCTTGCTCCTTCGGTAAAATCAATTCAAACCCGTTCATTTCAGGGTGATAATGCAGCTGCCCCATATTGGCGTGTGCCAACTCGCGTGCGACGTAAAGCCCCAAGCCGGTGCCTTGTTTTTCGGTGGTGTAAAACGGCTCGAACAAATGATTTCGTACATCGGGCGGCACGCCTTTGCCGTTGTCCGCCACGACGATGGAAATATGCATCCTGCCGCTTGAACGGATAAGGACGGTAATGGCGTTTTCGTCCTGACGGCTGTGTCTCCAAGCGTTGTTGCACAAGTTCCACATCACTTGCTGCAAATGCATGGGGTCAACCAATACGGTCAGATTGTTGCCGTCCATATTCATACGCAGACAACCGATGGCATCGGGATTATTCAAGGTAAATTCCTGCTTGAACTCTAACCAGAATTTCATCAGATTAATCGGCTGGCGGCTGATGTTGTCTCGTTTGTTAAGCAGGGATACGTCTTCCAACATCTTGTCGATACGTTGGATATTGCTGTCGATGATGTTGTAGAGCTTGGCCTTGAGCGGATCTGCCTCATCGCCTTCCTGCAACAAATCGCTGGCATGACGGATGGCGGACATCGGGTTGCGGATTTCGTGGGCGAGGTTGGCAGTCAACTGTCCGAGCGAAGTCAGCTTGGTGGACATGGCCTCCGCAGCCACTTCACGCAATGAGCGGACGTACAACATCAGCAGCTCGGTTTGCTCCTGAATCAGCGGAACGGCTCGGACGTGCATGGCGTGTTGGAAAATATGGATATCGGTTTCAAAAGGTTTGTCGGGTTGACGCTGCCAGCGAGCCACCAGTTCGCCGAACACGATTTCCTGCTGATCGATAATCAGGCTGGGGAAATAGATTTTTGCCTGTTTGTTAAACAGCCACACGCGTTGGGTCGCATCAATCACCACAACCGCTTCCTGTACGCGGTTCAAAACCAAATGGTTCAAGCCGCTGATACGGCGGTAGGCCAGTTGATGGCGGCTGGCGGACTCTGTGGCCTGCTCCAGATAACGGGCGGCAAACGAGGTCAGCATCGCCACCAGATAGCTGGCGCCGATCAGCATCAAAGAATTCGCCACTGATTTTGCATCCCAATTAAATGAATCGAAACGCATACTGCCGTCTAAAAACAGGTTCAAAATAAACAACATTGCCGTATAGCCTGCATACAGCATAGGATAGTGGCCATAACTGAGCAGACACGACGTGGCGACAAACGGCAAAACCAAAATTCCGAAACCAGAAGCCGTACCGCCGGAGATATACACCAAAACCATCATCATGGTGATGTCGACCACGGCACTGGCATTGGGCAAATCCAAAGACTGCCACTGCCAGCCCGGGCGGAGCACGGAGAGCATAATCAGGAAGAAATACAGCGTTACCCAGATATAAAACTCAACGGCCGGCAACGAAACGCCAATCAGGTTGCCACCCGTGTAGCTGCCGAACGCGTGCAAAACCAAAAGCGGCAAGACGATGGCTATTCGGGCAATGTTGATTACACCGGGAATCCGCTCCCTCAGATTACCCAGTTCTTGAAGATTGGCTCTGTTCATAAGTGAACCTTTTTTATTATCATGCAATGTCGTATAAATTTAATTTATTTAGATATATTTGTTCTTGTTTCAGGACAAACTTTTCAGACGGCCTGATATTTCCAATACCTTGCCTTTTTTACCGCGTTTGCCGTCAATATCGGCAATACGCAGTTTTTCCTGATGTTCTGCGCCGCGTCGGCCGACCGATACAACGGTAAACTCAGGAGAGGTCGTCACCATAATGTGTTCCAAAGATGCACCCTCAGCCAACGACATCAGCTGCAAACCGCGGCCTTTAGGCATGACTTTGAGTTCGCCGATGGAAAACGCCAAGAGACGGTGGTCGCTGCTGGCCAGTACGACTTTGCAGTCGGGATTGATCAGCGAAGAAGCATAGACGGCAACCGGCGGCAGGACGGTTTCGCCGCTGTCCACGGTCATGATCACTTTACCCGCTTTCACGCGTCCGATCATATCGGCCAACTTGGTGATAAAGCCGTAGCCGCCGCTGCCTGAAAGCAAGTAATGCTGTTCGGGCTGACCAGTGAGCATGGCGACGGGTTTCGCGCCGTTTTGCAGCTCGATTAAGGATGAAACCGGCACGCCGTCGCCGCGTCCGCCGGGGATTTCGGCGGCATCAAGCGTATAGGTTCTGCCCAATGAATCCAGGATGACGACGGGTAAAACCGTGCGGCCTTCGATGGTTTGCTTGAGGCGGTCGCCTTCTTTGAACGCGGTTTGGCTCAAATCAAGGTTGTGTCCGGCACGGCTGCGTATCCAGCCTTTTTCCGACAGAATCAGCGTGATGGGTTCGTCGGCGGTGGTTTGTGTCAGCACGGCGCGTCCGGCCTCTTCCACCAGCGTGCGGCGCGCGTCACCAAACTGCTTCATGTCCGCCTGCATCTCTTTGATAATTAGCTTACGTTTTTCGTTTTCGTCGCCCAAAAGAATATTCAGACGACCTTGTTCTTCGCGCAACTCGTTCAATTCTTTTTCGAGTTTGAACCCTTCCAATCGCGCCAACTGACGCAGGCGGATTTCCAAAATGTCTTCGGCTTGGATTTCGGTCAGCCCGAACGCCGCCATTAAATCGGCTTTCGGATCATCTGATTCACGAATGACTTTAATCACTTCGTCAATGTGCAGAAAGACTTTCAGACGGCCTTCGAGGATGTGCAACCGTTTTTCCACTTGACTCAAACGGAATTTCAGACGGCGTGTTACGGTAACGACGCGGAAATCCAACCATTCCTGCAAAATCGTTTTCAGGTTTTTCTGCGCAGGGCGGTTGTCCAAACCCATCATTACCAAGTTCATGGACACATTGCCTTCCAGAGAAGTCTGCGCCATCAGCGTGTTGATGAAAGTATCCGTATCGATGCGGCTGGATTTTGGTTCAAATACAAGACGCACAGGATGTTCGCCGTCTGACTCGTCGCGCACGCGGTCGATTAAATCCAGCATCAGCTTTTTGGTGTTGAGCTGGTCTTGGTTGAGCTGCTTTTTTCCCGCTTTCGGTTTCGGGTTGGTTTGTTCTTCGATTTCGGCAAGGATTTTGGCGGAATTGGCGTTCGGCGGCAGCTCGGTCACAATCACGCGCCATTGTCCGCGCGCCAGCTTCTCGATTTCATAACGCGCACGCACGCGCACGCTGCCTTTGCCGGTTTCGTAAATCCGACGCAATTCGTCTGCCGGCGTGATGATTTGACCGCCGCCGGCAAAATCGGGCGCAGGGATATACTGCATCAGGTCGGCGGTTTCCAGCGTCGGTTTCTTCAACAACGCAATCGCCGCCTGTGTGACTTCGTTTAAATTGTGCGATGGGATTTCGGTCGCCATACCCACCGCAATGCCCGACGCACCGTTGAGCAACACCATAGGCAGACGGGCGGGCAGGTGTACAGGTTCGTCAAACGCGCCGTCGTAGTTCGGCACAAAATCCACCGTCCCCTGATTGATTTCGGACAACAGCAATTCCGCAATCGGCGTCAGCCGCGCTTCGGTGTAACGCATCGCCGCCGCCCCGTCGCCGTCGCGCGAACCAAAGTTGCCGATGCCGTCGATTAAGGGATAGCGCAAGGTAAAATCCTGCGCCATGCGAACCATCGCTTCATAGGCAGAACTGTCGCCGTGCGGATGGTATTTACCCAAAATCTCGCCGACCACGCGTGCCGATTTCACCGGCTTCGCCCCCGCCGTCAAACCCATATCGCGCATGGCAAACAAAATACGCCGTTGTACAGGCTTTTGGCCGTCTGAAACTTCAGGCAGCGCGCGGCCTTTGACCACGCTCATGGCGTATTCGAGATAGGCGCGTTCGGCGTATTGACCTAACAGCAGGTAGTCTTCACCGACAGGAGATGGACTTGGAGCGGAAATGTGTTCTGTCATCAGGATGGTAAAACGAAATAAATTAAAGAAGGATATTGTAAAGCAAAATCGGTAGTCATAGCCAATTTGAGTGATGAACGGTAGCGCAGCGACAATAAGGCTTTCCGAATCAGGTCAGCAAATGGAATCCGTTTCGACAAAAAAGGCCGTCTGAAACCCTTTCATGTTTCAGACGGCCTTTTCATTTTGGTTTTAAATCAAAACTTCGTTATTCTGCAGTAGCCGGTTTGGCCGCAGTTTTAATGGTTAAGGTCACCGCTGCGGCAATGGCCAGGGAAACACCGGCAAAAGTCATCGCGTTGGCAGGGTTTGAACCCAAGAAAGTTCTGTACACCCAGCCGAAAGATACGGTTTCAATCAGCATTGGAATCACAATCATCATGTTCACAATACCCATGTACACGCCGTAACGTTCTTTCGGAATAGAACCGACCACAATCATAAACGGCACGCCCATCATACTTGCCCAACCGACACCGAAACCAATCATCGGCGCAAACATCAGGTATTTGTTGCCGATGTGCGGAATGGTGAGCAAGGCTAGTGCGGCAAGGGTTACGGCAAAGGCGTGAACATATTTGGCGGCGTATTTGCGCGCCATCCACATCAGGCCAAAGGCGGAGATAAAGGTTATCACGTTGTAAAAACCGTTTACCAGGCCGGTCCATGCAACCGCTTGGCTATACGCTTCGGTATTTTCAACGGTCGAATCCCAGACGGATTGGACGATACTGTGGGAAATATATTGCCAGTAGATGAAGAGCGCGTACCATTGGAAGAGATACACCAAGGCCAGTTGCCACAGGGCAGTCGGCATTTCGCGCACGGCAACGACAATATCTTTAACAGCATGGGCCGGACCGCTCGGCTGGGCTTTAATGGCCGCCATTTCTTCAGGGCTGGGCTCGCGTTCGGCCGTTGATAAAACGGTAATCAAAACCGAACCGATGGAGCAGACCGCACCAATATAAAACGAACCGAATACCCAATACGGAATGCCTGCTTCGGAAGTTTGTTGCAACCAGCCGATTTGTTGGAAGATATAGAGGGAAACGTTGGCCAGGGTAATGCCCAAGCCGGTAAACACAGACTGCATCAAGAAACCGGTGGATTGCTGGTGTTCAGGAACGGTATCGGCAATGAAGGCACGGAAAGGTTCCATTGCAGTATTATTACTGATGTCCAAGAGCCACAGCAGCAATACGGCCACCCACAAGGCGGTAACGTGCGGATAGATAAAGAGACAGAGACTGCAACCAATGGCGCCAATCAAGAAATACGGACGGCGGCGGCCCAATCCGGGCACCCAAGTGCGGTCACTCATCGCACCAATCATCGGCTGCACCAGCAAACCGGTAATCGGGCCTGCCATATTCAAAATCGGCAATTGGCTCGGATCGGCATGAAGAAAGCTGAAAATCGGGTTAATCGCAGTTTGCTGCAACCCGAAGCTATATTGAATACCGAAGAAACCGAAGTTCATCAGCATAATCTGGCGAAGTGTCATCGCCACTTGTGGGGAGATTTTCATAGTAAGGCTACTCCTGGATAATAAACTATGGAAACAACAAACTCCAATTTCAGCGGTATGACGCTTTTATTGTATTGGGCCGCCTTTTTAATGAGGCAATCCTGTTTTCAGACGGCCTTTATTTTGACCGTTTACATAATCTTATTTTGATGTGTGTTTGCGTTGTTTAAAGCTTATTTTGGGTAAGCGGATTAAATGGTTGATCTTACC